>CAZDGB010000012.1:0-44360 GCA_964504645.1 uncultured Planctomycetaceae bacterium
ATCGGTCTCGAATGGTACTTGCTCGTCAACGACCCGTGGCGCGTGGTGATGAGCACCGACCATCCGAATGGCGGCTCGTTCCTCGCCTACCCGCAAATCATCCGCCTGTTGATGGACCGCACCTACCGGCAAGATATTCTGAAGACGTGCCATCCGCTGGTGCGGCAGCGGTCGACGCTCGGCGATCTGGAGCGGGAATACACGCTCAACGAAATCGCCATCATCACCCGCGCTGGCCCGGCGCGGATTCTCGGCCTGAAAAACAAGGGGCATCTCGGCCCCGGCGCCGACGCCGACATCACGATCTACACGCCGCACGAGAACAAGGAAGTGATGTTCGAGCTGCCGCGGACGGTGATCAAATCGGGCCGCATCCTCGTCGACCAGGGCGAAATCCGCGAAACGCTGATCGGCAAAACGCTGCACGTCGAGCCGGACTACGACCGCGCCGTCGAACCGGACATCCAGCAATGGTTCGAGAAGTATTACTCGATCCAGTGGCGAAACTACCCGGTGGACGCGGGGTATCTGCACGCGGCGGAGACGGTAGGGATGCGCACGGAGTGCAGGCGGCGCGCCGGCATCGTCATCGAATCACAAGTCATCGCAGGCGAGCCGCCTGCGCGACGTTGCTGTTGGCATCCGGTCCTAGTGGATGCGATACTGAGGCCATGAACACGGCGCTGCGGGCGACTTGCATGAAACCTCTTGTCTTCCTCTCGTTGCTCTTTTATGCGGCCCTCGTTCGCGCCGATCTGCCGTCTCCGAGACTTGATGTCATCAATCCCGCTGGAACATCGGCGGGTTCGCAGGTCGAGATGACGATTATCGGGCCCGATCTCGAAGGAGTCGAGACGCTGCTCTTCGATCATCCGGGCTTTCGCGCGGAGTTCGTCAAAGAGAAGGCGTTCAACGAAAAGATATTCAACGTCACCGTGGCGGACAACGTGCCGGCGGGGACGTATGACCTACGCGTCGCCGGGCGGTTCGGGGTGTCGAATCCGCGGCTGTTCGCGGTATGTCGCGGGCTGGCGGAGGTCGCCGAAGTCGAGCCGAATAATTCGCTGAAGGATGCTCAGCCGGTCGCGATCAACTCGGCGATCTCCAACCATCGCGACGGCAACTTTCTCGATTTCTTCAAGGTCTCGCTCGCGACCGGGCAGCGGATGGTCGTCGATCTGCAATGCGCACGGCTCGACACCGAATACGACCCGGTGCTGTTTCTCTACTCCGCCGACGGCAAACCGCTCGCTTCCAATAGCGATTACCTCGGCCGCGATCCCCTGCTCGACTTCACGGCAAGCGAAGCCGGCGATTACGTGATCGAAGCCCGCGACCTGCGGTACGCGAACGGGGCCGTCTATCGGCTCTTGATCCACGACCGGCCGCAGATCGAGTACGTCTTTCCACGAGCCGTGCAAGCGGGAAAAACCGAGCCGCTGACGGTGTTCGGGCGGAATCTCCCCGGCGGTCAACCGTCGGACTGGAAAGTCGGCGACGCGCCGCCGCTGCTACAAGTAACGGCCCCGTTTACCGCGTCGGCGGATTTGCTGTCGGTCGGCGGCTATCGGTTTCTAGAACATCCGAATCACTACTCCGTGCTGCCGACCGCCGCGACGTGCACGCTCGTCGGCGATCAATTCGCGCCGTTCGGCGGCAATCCGCAGACGATGCTCATCTCGTCCAGTCCGACGAGCATCGAACAGGAACCGAATAATTCGAAGGATTCACCGCAGAAACTGAATTTGCCGGCGGTCCTCAGCGGGCGGTTCGATCAGCCGCGCGACGCCGATTGGTTCGAATTCGAGACCGGCGAGATGCCCGGCAACTATGGCTTCGACGTTTACTCGGAACGGATCGGCGGCCGGGCCGATCCCTATCTCGCGCTCTACGACGCCACCGGCAATCGCATCGCCGAGTTGGACGATTTCGGCCATCGCCGCAACGCGTTCGACGGGCATCTGCGCGATCCGGCGGGCCAGGTGAACCTCCCGGCGAAACAGAAAATCCGCGTGCTCATTCAAGATCGCTATCAACGCGGCGGCACGCGATATCAGTATGTCCTCAGCATCCGCCCGGCGCAACCCGATTTCTTCGCCGCGGCGATCCACGGCACGAGCTTCATGCAAGGAACAGCCATCTGGGCGGGCGGCTCGAACTTTGTCGATCTGATCGTGCATCACGTCGATGGCTCGATTCAATACCCGATCACCGTCACCGCCGAAGGACTTCCGTCGGGCTTGCACGCGGTGCCGACGCAGGTCACGAACTCCGATTATGTGCCGCTGGTCTTCTGGGCCGATGAGAACGCCGCGCCGTGGACCGGGCCGGTCAAATTGTGGGCCGAGCAGAAGCAGGCGGACCGCACGCTGCGCCGCGAAGTCCGGCCGTACATTCGGCCTCATCAACTCTCGGGGAGCCGGCCGACGCGGGAGTTGTTCCTCGCCGTGCGCGAGAAAGCGCCGTACGGCCTGACGATCGAGCCGGACAAGATCGCCGTCGAAGCCGGCAAGCCCGCTGAATTGAAATTGAAGCTCAAGCGTCACTGGCCCGATTTCAGCGGCCCGGTGAATTTCATCCCGCTGAATTTTCCCGGGCAGTTCCAACTCGGCAACGGCACGGTGCAACAGACGGAAGTCGGTCTCACGATCAACGTGCAACAAGGGACGCGGCCCGGCGATTACACCCTCTCCGTCATGGGACAGGCCCAGGTGCCCTTCAACAAAGACCCCGCGGCGAAAGACCGCCCCAACACGCTCGTCCAGTTGCCCTCGACGCCGGTGACGATTACCGTGGCGGAACCCAAAAAGTAAGGGTGGGTCAAGTCTTCGAGGCCCACCGCTCGAATCTCGTATCTTCTGGTGGGCCTCGCAGAGCCTCGACCCACCCTACAAAACTGGCCACCGCATTCCATGGACCACCTCCTCCCCGGCATTCATCAGTTTCACACGCAAGTCTTCCGCAAAGAGCAGGAGTTCTTCGAGAAGCTCGCCGGCGGGCAATCTCCGCGGGTGTTGTTCGTCAGTTGTTCGGATTCACGCGTCGATCCCGGTCTGATCACGATGTCGCAGCCGGGCGAATTGTTCGTGCTCCGCAACGCGGGCAACATGGTCCCGGCGTACGGAGCATCCAACGGCGGCGAGGCGGCCAGCATCGAGTTCGCCGTCTCCGCCCTCGGCGTGAAAGACATCGTCGTCTGCGGCCATTCGCAATGCGGCGCGCTCAAGGGACTGCTCGACCCGAAATCGGTCGAATCGCTGCCGACGGTGAAAGACTGGCTGCAACACGCCGAATCTACGCGGCGGATCATCGCCGAGAACTATTCCCATCTGAAGGGCGAGGAACTGCTGAAGACCGCCGTGAAAGAGCACGTCCTGATGCAGATCGAGAATTTGCAGACACATCCTTCAGTCGCCGCGGCGCTGCGGCGCGGCATCCTCACGCTGCACGGCTGGACGTACGCGTTGGAAACGGGCGAAATCTACGCCTTCAGCAGCGACGCTTCCAAGTTCGTCCCGCTGGGCGAACACGTCGCCAAAACCGGCATCGCCGGCCCACTGCAACAACGCCCGAAGAAACCGCCCCGCAAGGCGAAGCGTTAAAGGCGTTCTTGCGACGGATAGCACGGATCACACGGAGTAAAGCCTATCCTCGCGAACGAGGTCGAAGCATTCTATCTTTTGCCTTGTTCCAAATTTGCGTCCCTCTGCGAAATCTACGGAGAAAATGCCTTTCTGTTATTCTGCATTTCTTCGTAATTCGTGCTGATCCATGACATCCGTGGCAAAAACAGCTTTATGTCTTCCGGCCCCATCGAGACCGAATTCGGCGTGCCGATTCCAGGGGCGATTTTGCCGGAAGAGGAATGGACGAAAACGGCGATCAAGAAGTTGCCACCGGCGGGGCCGCTCGATTTCGCCGCGATCTTCGGGCGCAGCGCGCCGATCGTGCTCGACATCGGTTGCGGCAACGGGCGGTTCACGCTGTCGAGCGCGCTTTCGCGGCCTGACTTCGATCACTTCGCGACGGACATTCTGCCGGTCGTGATCCGCTATGCGACGCGGCGGGGGAACCAGCGCGGGCTCTCGAACGTGCGGTTCGCGGTGATCGGCGGGCGGGAACTCTTGCGGGACTATATCGCCCCGCGGTCCGTCGCCGAGATTCACGTCTATCACCCGCAGCCGTATTACGAGCGCCGGCAACACCGCTTCCGGCTCGTCACGCCGGAATTTTTGTCGCTCGTCCACCGCGCGCTCGCCCCGGGCGGTGTATTCGTCGTGCAGACCGACAACCCGGCCTACTGGCGCTATATGCAGCAGGTGGTCCCGGCGTTCTTCGATTTCTCCGACCACCGCGACCGCTGGCCCGACGCCCCGCACGGCCGCACCCGCCGAGAGATTCTCGCGTTGAAAGAGGGCCTGCCGGTCTTCCGCGGCACGGGAACGCCGCGTTTGGAACTGGCGGAGACGGATGTGGCAAAACTCGTCGCCGAGTTGCCGCGGCCGAAGTTCAATGCGGACCGGCGGCTGATGCGGTTGGATCAATTGGAACGGGAGTGATTGTCACCAAGAGGATCTCCATGAGAGTTGATCCCGCGTATGCGAAAGTTCAAGCTATCGCCAAGACCGTGCTTTCTCAGCTCGCGCCGACTCTGACGCCCTTGGATTCCGAGTTCACAATTGCGGAACGGGCTTGTTCAATGCTAGTTGACTGCGGCATCGTCGAGACTTGGTACTACAACTGCCCGGCACTGGTTCTGTCCGGTTCGCGGAGTCGCCTCTCGATATCGGGCCGCGATTATGTTCCAAGCTGTGAGCCTGTGGGGCAGCAAAATGTCATCACGGTGGATTTGAGTCCGGTTCTGAAGGGTGCTTGGGGCGATTGTGCGCGGACTTTCGTGATGGAAGGCAGAACCTTTACTGCGACGCCGGCCGTTGCCGAATTCAATCACGGCTTGCGCGAGGAAACCCTACTGCACCAAGCTATGCGGAAGTTTGTGTCGCCATGTACCACCTTCGCTGACTTGTGGGAATTCGCCTCACAAGAGTTGAAGCAAACAGGTTTCGAGAATCTCGATTCCCACGGGAATTTCGGACATAGCATTGCGAATCGGTTGGAGGACCGAGTTTACATTGAGGCCGGCAATCACGCGGTGCTTTCGTCGGTCGCCTATTTCACGTTTGAACCACACATCAGACGGTTGAATGGACAATGGGGCTTTAAGCACGAGGACATTTATTACTTTGATGACGATTCCCAGTTGCGTGTCCTCTAGCAGGCAACACTCGGTTGTCGTGAAGCCGTCGTACCAATCGCAAAGTTGAATCCATGACCTTGCTGCTCCATGGAATTCCGGTCCGCGACGCTATCCGACCCGGCGATCTCGGCCTGATGATCTATCAACACGCCGCGATCTACTCCCGCGAGTGCGGTTACGACGTCACGTTCGAGGCTTACGTCGCCGAGTCGTTGGCAAAGTTCGGGGTGTCGCGGTCGGAGCGGGAGCGGGTGTGGATCGCCGAGCGGGATGGGCAGTTCGCGGGGTGCATCGGGATCGTGCGGCGGACCGACGAGGAGGCTCAGCTTCGCTGGTTTCTGGTCGATCCGTCGGCGCGCGGCATCGGATTGGGTCGCCGGCTGTTCGACGCGGCTCTCGCCTTCGCGCGGGCAAGCGGGTATGAAACCGTCATGCTGTGGACCGAACGGGAAATGCGGACCGCCGTGCGGATGTACGAGGCTGCCGGGTTTCGGAAAGTTGAAGAGAAGCCGGGCACTTGGGGCGTCGAGGTGTTGGAAGAGAAATACGTGCTGGCGTTGCACGGCAATACTTGAATGGGAGTTTGTGATGCGTCCGCAGCCTTTGATTTGCGTCCGCGACGTCGAAGCGAGCAGCCGGTGGTATCAGCAGTTGCTCGGTTGCGAGAGCGCGCATGGCGGGCGGGAGTACGAACGGCTCGTGTCGAACGGCCGCTTGATCCTCCAATTGCATGATTGGGAAGTCGACCACGATCACGGCCGCATCGGGGACCCGCAATCGAGACCGTACGGCAACGGCGTCTTGCTGTGGTTCGAAGTCGACGACTTCGACGCGGCGGCCGCGCGGGCAGTGGCGCTGCAGGCGGAGATTGTCTTGCCGCGGCATCGCAATCCGCCGGACGGCGACGGCGGGCCGAATCACTGGGAGATCTGGCTGCGCGACCCGGACGGGTACACGGTCGTGCTCGCCAGTCCGGACGGCACTGCGGATGGAAATTGGAAGCCGTGACAAAAAAGAACCCGGTGACGCGGTCGCCGGGCTTCCTGGAAACGCTCGCGGGTGCGCAGGTCTTTACAAGATTTACGACAACTTCGCCGCGGCGGCGCGGACGTTCTTCAGCCCGACTTCCAGGTCCGAGAGCGGGTTATCGGGGTTCTCCTCGTATTCGAAGGCGAGGATGTAGTCGTACTTGTTCGCCTTCAGCGCCTTCAGGCAGCCGAGGATGTCGAGGTCCCCTTCCCCGATGATCGTGAATTTCGTGGCGTCCTTCACGTCCTTGAGATGAACGCTGAAGACCCGTTTGCCGAACTTCTCAATGGCGGCGACGGGGCTTTCCTTACTGCGGAGATAGTGGCCCGAGTCGACGCAGGCCCCGATTTTCGGATGGCGATCCTTCACCACTTCCCAGACGTCGTCGATCTTGTCGTAGCGATGTCCGGGGCCGTGATTGTGAATGGCGATTGCGACATCGTATTCCGCGACGAGCTTGTCGAGCAGATCGAACGTCGCCTTGTCCTTCGCCGGGTCGGCGCTCAGGGCCTTCATCCCCATGCTCTTGGCGAACTCGAACAGTTCGCGGGCCTTGGTTTCGTTGGCGTCGAACGGGACGACGCCGTAGCTCAGCAGTGTAACGCCGGCGTCGGCGAGCAACTTCTTCTGCTCGGCGACATGCTTGGGGACATTGCTGAGCGGAATGTGGCCGGGGAAGCTCTCCCAGTATTTCAGGCCGAGCGTCTTCGAATGCTCCAGCGCTTTGTCGACTTTGAAGCCGCGAAGGGAATAGCTCTGAATCCCCATCTTGAACCCGGCGTAGGGATCTTTCTCGTCCGCGGCCCACGCGGGAGCCACCATCAAGCCGGCCGCTCCGGCAGCGGCGAGGCGGAGAAAATCACGACGAGCGAGCGGCGAGATAGTCATGGCAAGAAATCCTGTGAAAGGCGGTTTGGCAACAAGAGGCACAAAAATTACAAAAAAAAGGAATAGCAACTATCGAGAGCGGTAACAAATCTCGTTTTTACTTTGTGTCTTCTGTGCCTCTTGTGGCTGAAATCTCTTCTTATCCCGCGAGAAACTGTTCCAAGCGATCCAATCCGGCTTCGAGCGTTTTCAAATCGGTGGCGAACGACAGGCGGACGTAACCGGGCGCTCCGAAGGCGTCTCCGGTGACCAGGGCAACATGGTTCTGTTCCAAGAGCGCCGTGCAGAATTCGGTGGCGTCTTTCACGACGCGGCCGCCGGCGAGGGATTTGCCGAAGCGCGCAGAGACATTGAAGAACGCGTAGAATGCGCCGCCGGGTTGGGCGAACGTCAGGCCGAATTTCGACCGCATCGCTTCGAGGCGGCCCATCACGTAGTCGCGGCGTTTCTCGAATTCCTTCCGCATGGCTTCGACGCTGTCTTGCGGTCCGTTGAGCGCCGCGATCGCCGCGTACTGGCTGACGCTGCACGGGTTCGACGTTTCCTGGCTTTGCAAGTTGTCCATCGCCGTAGTGATCTCCGGCGAGGCGATCGTCCAGCCGATGCGCCAGCCGGTCATCGCGTAGGCTTTGCTGACGCCGCTGACGAGAATCGTGCGGGCGGCGACCTCCGGCCCGAAGCTGGCGAAGCATTTGAATTCGGACTTGCCGTAAATCAGTTTTTCATAGATTTCGTCCGAGAGGACGCGGACGTCTTTCTTCACCGCGACGTCGGCCAGCGCCTGCAACTGCGGAATGGTGTACGCCGTGCCGGTCGGGTTGCACGGATTGTTGAGCATCATGAGCCGGGTCTTCGGCGTGACGGCGGCGGCAAACTGCTCGGCGCTAAAGATGAAGCCGCTCGCTTCGGTGGTGTCGACAAGGACCGGCGTCGCGCCGGTTAGTTCGACGAGCGCGCTGTAGCTCACCCAGTAGGGCGTGGGGATGATGACTTCATCGCCGGGGCCGCAGAGGGCTGTGATGACGTTATGGATCGAATGCTTAGCGCCGTTGGAGATGAGGACCTGATTCGGGGCGAACTTCAGGCTGTAATCGCGCTGATAAAGGTCGCAGACGGCTTTCTTGAGATCGGGGATACCGCCCGACGGCGTGTAGTGCGTGTGGCCGGCCTTCATCGCGGCGACGGCGGCCTCGCAGATATGTTCCGGCGTGTTGAAATCGGGCTCGCCCAGCGTGAAATCGTAGACCTTCACTCCTTGCGCTTTGAGGGCCTTGACCTTGGCGGCGGCGGCAATCGTGGCGGAGGGCTTGAGCGTCTCGACGGCGGGCGAAAAACGAACGGTCGGCATGCGGTCCTCTTTCGAGCGAGCGGAATTCGTACACTGCTCGATTGTTCTCGCGGGGAGGACGAGCGTCAAGGGTGAGAGACGAAGCGAAGAATAGTGGGTGGGGGAGAGTGGTTCGCGGAGGGAAAAGAATCCCGTCTCTTACCATCCGCTATCTGATATCCGCTATCCGATATCGAATCGGTTTGCCTCGCCGAACCTCGGTAAACCCTACGACAGCTCGCCGAACAGGCGCGTGCGGAGTTGTCGGTACGCGGCGGCGTTCGACTGGCCGTCGCGGCCGAGGCGGTCGAGGTGTTCCGGCTGCACGAAGAGCAGGCCCGGCATGGGCAGCCGGCATTCCTGGGCGGCGGACAGCAGCGATTGAACGTCCTGGGAATCGAGCTGATGTGCCTGGCAAAGTTCCTCGAAGATTGCCGTTGTCGCTTCCGGCGCGGCGACACGCAGTTTCCGCAGACGGTCCCACAACAGCAGCGTCGTCCAGATGGCGGCGATTGCCGCCGCGAAGAGAATGAGAATCAAGTTCTCGCGGTACGTGCTCGGCCGGCTCAGATAGCGGGCCGCTGCGCTCAGATGGTCGCCGGTGACAGCCAGGACGACGAGATTTCCCACGGCGATGCTCCTCACGTGGCCAGCAGCGGGTCGAGGTGCTCCGCCGAACGTTTGTGCCAGTTCGCCAGGGCTCGCGCCGCGGCGTCGCGGACGCGGGGATGCGGGTCCTGCGTCAGCCGGTCCAGCACGGGGAGCACGTCATGCGAAGAGAGTGTGCCAAGTTCCTCGGCGATCATCCGCCGAATCAGCACGTCGGTATCGTCGGCCAGCGGCAACAGCGACGGCAGCAGCCAGCGTTCGAAGCCGAGCTTCACCGCCGCCTTTGCGGCGCGGATACGTTTGGGACGAATGGCGTGCTCGATGTCGTGCCTCAATTTCTCACAGGCCTGTTCGTCGATCTTGCGGACCAGTTCGCCGACGCGTTCGGCGGTGACCCGGTCCAGGTCTTCGATGAGTCCCATCACCCGTTCGAGATTGAAATCGGAAAGTTCCTTCCGCACGGCGTCGCGGACTTCCACCGACGGACTTTCGAGCCGCTCCAACAGCAGCGCGAATGTCTCCGGAACCGCGTGCTCCCGCAACTGCGTGACGGCCCAGGCCTGCACGTGTTCGTCGTCGGCGTCGAGACTGTCGACCAGCACCCCTTGAATGACGTCCTCATCGACGAGCGCGACGCGGTCCGCCGCGGCCATGCGTCCAGCCGGGCCGCCGTTCCGCAGCATCCAATCTTGCGCGAGCGACTTGAACTCCGCCGGCACTTTCGTCGCGAAGACCAGCGACAACAGCGCCGGCTGCAGCGCCTGCGGAATCAACGCGAACGGCGGGTCGCTGGCTTGCAGCCATTCGAGCCGTTCAATCTGCTTGAGGTTCTTGTCGAACGCCGGGCTGGTCTTGGTGGCGACGGCCTGCAGCAACTCGCAGAGAAATTCGAGATCGGTCCGCGTCGCGACCGCTTCGAACGCCTTGGGATGCGGATAGCTTTGCTTGAGCGACTCCAGCGCCTGCCGCATGATCTTCGGATGCCGGCTGGCGAGCAGCATCTTGCCGGCCCGGTCGCGGCAATCGGCGGCGGCTTGCCACAGGACTTTCTTCACCGTCCCCTGTTGCGGCGGCGTCAGAATGAGAATGCTCTCGATGAGCGGCTCTTTGACGACCAGCGACTCGTACCGGTTCGTGATCGCCTGATCGAGATGCCCGATCGCCCGATCGCGGCGGGCAAGAATGGCGTTGCGGTGCGTATCGGTCACCGACGTCGTCCGCACTTCCTCATCCACCAGCGTGATGAGGTCGAGCAAACATTGCCCGACGGCATCGACCGGCATCGAATCCTTCGCACACAACAGTTGAATGAGATTCGGAATCTGATCGACGGCCAGCAGCCAGCGGACGGCGTCCAGCCCTGCCAGCCGCTGTTCGTCCGACCCGCTGATGAGCGACTGCCGCAGCCACGGTTCGAATTGCTCGGCCCGCGCCCGCAGCGCTTGCTGCACGCAAGGGACCAGCCGCGAAAAGCGGAGCAAGATTTCTCGCTGGCCCTGCACGCCGGGCCGGTCCAAAAACGCCAATGCCGCCGGCAAGGAGACCTTTTCCGACGGGGATTCGAGCGCCGCCGTCAGCAGAGCGGCGGCATTCGGGTCCGCCGACGCCGACAAAGTTTCCCACGTTTTCGCCAGCGGATTTGCCATCAATCCTTCTCGCCCGTCGCCTCAAGGCCGCCACTTCCTCATTATCGAAGACGAGCCGGGCCGGCATGACTTCGCCGGGGGGCCGTGTTACGACCGTTACGGCGCTAACGGACTCAGCGACGCTGGCGGTTGATCGGCCAACAGGGTCGCGTGCGGGTGGGGAAGAGTTTGACGGCTGGGCAAGAGTTGCTACTGGAAGGGTGCCCGAGGCTGGAACCGCTTCGGTGAAGCCCCGGTGTTTTTCAGCGCGATCTTCGGGGCTTCCCTCCCGTTGGTCGGTCTGGCCACCTTCAGCAATGATCACCAAGAGCCCGTCAAAAACTCATACGACCGCACCAACTGTTCCGGCACTTCGTGGCTGTGGCGGCTGAGTTCGACGTGGACTCCGCCGGCATAGCCGATCTGAGCGAGCGTCTGGAGCACCGGGGGGAAGTCGATCGTTCCTTCGCCGAACGGCAGGTGTTCGTGGATGCCGACCAGCATGTCTTCGATGTGGACGTTCCGCAGCCATTCCTGCCAGCGGACGAGGACGTCAGAGATCGGGTCTTTCTCCACGCAATGGATGTGGCCGATGTCGAGCGTCAGGCCGAAATAGAGGCTGCGGCAATAACTCTGCAGCTCCGAGAAATCGGCCATCGTCTCGATGAACATCCCCGGCTCCGGCTCGAATGCCAGCGGCACCTTGCGGCGCTCGGCATGCAGCATCACCTGGCGGCAGCCGGCGGCGAGACGCTCCATCGCCGCTTCGCGGGAGATCGGCTCGCGCAACACGCCCGACCAGAACGAGACGGCCTGCGACCCCAGTTCCGCGGCGAGGTCGATGCATTTGCAGAGGAAGTCGATGCGAACGTCGCGCTCGGCCTGCGTCGCGCTCATCAGCGTCGGCTCGTGCTTGCGGCGCGGGTTGAGCAGGAACCGCGCCCCCGTTTCGATGACAGAGGCCAGTTCCAGTTGCTCCAGCTTCTTACGCATCCGCACCGTTTCGAACGCGGCTGACTGCGAGTACGGATTGACCCACTGATGATCAACGGTGACCGCCACCGACTGGTAGCCGGTCGCGGCGATCAACTCCAATGCCTGATCCCACCGATGATGGGCCATGCCGTTGGTGTTGTAGCCAAGTTTCATGATCGCCTTCAAAGCCGCCGATGGCATCGGCGGTCTTCGCTTGGTGCGGCGCGGAATTCAAGACCGCGGATGCCATCCGCGGCTTTGCCAACTACTTCTTCGGCGGCGGCAGCGATTTGATGAACGCGAGCACGTCGGCGACTTGTTGTTTCGTGAGGTCTTTTTCGAGGCCTTCGGGCATCAGCGATTGGCCGCTCGACGCCAGCGTTTCGAGATTGTCGCGCTGCACGACGTCCTCTTTCGCCTCCGAGCGACGCAACGTCACGCTCGCGGCGTTCTCCGCGGCGATGAGGCCCGTGAAGACTTTGCCCTCGATCGTCTCGGCCGTGTAGTTGATGTACGCGGGCTGCGCTTCGCGGTTCGGGTCCATCAGCGCGATGAGCAGATCGTCCAGCGATTTGTTTTGTGTCGACGCCAGATCGGGTCCGACCGCGTGCCCTTCATTTCCAATTTTATGGCACACCGCACAGGTCTTGGCGAAAACCATCTTGCCGCGCGCGGGATCAGCCTCCAGATTGAGCGCGCCTTGATAGTCTTCGACAATCTTCTTGCGATTCCCCGTCGCCACTTCCAGCACCGTGCGAGCCGCGTTGCGGACGCTTTCCTTCGGGTGGTTCACCAACAACTGCTTCTTGTCCCGTTCGATCTCGGACGCTTTGACGTCGCCGGCGGAAATCGCGGCGAGCAGCCGCTCGGCCCCGGTTTCGGATTGCGTCAGCACGTCGACGACGTCGCGCCGCACCGCCGGGCCGAACCCGCGCCAACTGCCAAGCAGCGCCTCGGCGACGGCCGGCGGCGCTTGTGTGGAGAGCGACTTCACGGCGACTTGCTGCAACTCCGGCGGCGTCTGCGGCGAGAAGAGTTCAGGCAGCGTGGTCAACGCCGTGTCGCTGTCAGCATAGGCCAGCAGCCGCGCAGCGACGTTCCGCCCGCCGTATCCGTTTCCTGTTCCCAACGCTTCTGTGGACAGTGTCGCGAATGTTTCCTTCAATTGCGTGCGCAACTTATCGTCAGTTCCCTCTTGAGCGAGTCCGGTCAGCGACTGCCCGCGGCGGCGCAGGCCCTCACCAAGCGCCTCCAGCAATTGCGCTTGCCGGGGTTTCTTGTCAGTCGGGCTGAGAACGCTGGTCAGCAAGACGAGCGACTTCTCCGCGTTCCCCTGCCCGGCGACTTGGCGGATCAGTTCGATCAGAACCGGCTGCGTCTTGTCGTCGGGCGATTTCATCAGGTCGGCCGCCAATTCCGTCGCGTGGCGAGAGACCGACGACAACCACGCGGTGCGCAACACCGGATCGGCCGCGACGGAGGCCGTCAGCTTCCGCAGTCCGTCGAGCGCCTTCGGCGACGACAGCTCGCCGAGCGAAAACGTCAATTGCCAGCGGACCCGATACGCTGGGTCGTCGATCAACGCAAGCATGGCGTCGAGAACCGATGCCTGCGAATCGGCGAGCGATTCGGCCAGACGCAGGCTGTGTTCGCGGACATGCTCATCGGCGTGTTTCAAACCGGCGACAAGATCCGAGGGCGTCAGTGCCCCCAAGTCTTGCAGATCATACAAGGCCAGCATCACGGCGACCGGTTTCGCTGCGCGCGACCCAATCAGCTTCCGCAGCGGTTCGACGGCGGCTTTGTCTTGCCGTTCCCAGATCAAACGATGAGCCGTGTCGCGGACCCAGCCATGCGGCGAATCGAGCGCGGCGACGAGTTCCGCCGTCGTCGCGGAACCGAGTTTCGGCGTCTTCGGCCGCTTCCAGTTCGGCGGGGCCAACCGATAGATGCGGCCCCGGTCGTGGCCGCTTTCCAGGTCAAGATATTCCTTGATGTCTTCCGGAATCGACGCCGGATGCTCGATCGTTTCCCGGCACATATCGAGGACGTAGAGCGTGCCGTCCGGGGCGTTCACGAAGTTCGTCGGGCGGAACCAGTTGTCGCTCGACGAGAGGAACTCGACTTCCGGCTCGGTGCGCTCGGCGACGAAGCTGATGCCGTCGGCCGTCAGCTTCTTGCGGTGGACGAGGTTCGCGCCGACGTCGCCGATGAAGGCGTTGCCGTAGTATTCCGGCGGATACGCGCCGCCGCGATAGATCGTCACGCCGGTCGCCGAGGTGAAATATCCGGCCGCGACCTGTTCGGACTTCGAAGCGCTGGCGACGAACTTGGGGTCGGCGACGCGGCGGGCCGTGCGGACGACGCGCCACGGCTCCGCCCCGCTGGTGCGGTAGACAACCGCCGCGGCCCCTTCCTTGGCGATGGAGCGGCGGATGCCGGGATCGGCGAGCTGCGGGTTGCGGTCGAGGTAGTGCAGCGGCCAGACGATGTGTTCGATGTGATTGCTATTGTTGCAGACGAAGCGGTTGCCGAAGTCGTCGACGCCGTGCCCGAATTGATCGCCGCCGGACGTCAGATCGAACTCCAGCGTTTTGGGGTTGAAGCGGATGTCGCGGCGGCCCGGCGTGAACAGCTTCATGTCATTCCGCGTGAATTCGCCGCCGACGAGGCCGGAGACGAAGTAAATCTTATGCTCCAGCCCCCATTCCAGACCATTGCCCAGGCCCTGGACGTTGCTGTTGTTAAAGCCGACGATCACGGTTTCTTTGATATCGGCCACGCCGTCGCCGTTGGTATCCTTGAAGTACAGCAGGTTCGGCGTCGAAATCACGAACACGCCGCCATCGTAGCAGCAGACCGATTGCGGCCAGCGAAGCTGGTCGGTGAAGAGCGTGCTCTTGTCCATGCGGCCATCGTCGTCGGTGTCTTCCAACAGCCGGATGCGGCCCCACGTTTCGGCCCGCTGTTTTTTGTATTTCTCTGGACGCTGCTCCGGCAGAAACGGGTAATCGTTCATCTCGACGACGTACATCCGGCCGTTCTCATCGAACGCTGCGTCGATGGGATCGACGACGTCCGGTTCCGCGGCGACGAGTTGCACTTCGAAGCCGTTTTGAACGGCGATCGCTTTCTGCGCATCCTCCAGCGACTTGGCGGAAATGCGCGGCAGCAGCTCCGACAGCGGCTTCTCGCCGGGGATTTTCCCCTGGGCTGACACCAAGCTGACGGAATTCAAAAGCAGCAAACACAGACCCAACACGAGCGCGCGACGGGGCATGCAAGGATTCCTCAAAGAAAAATCGGCGGGCAAACGGGCGGGATGATTGTAGGGTGGGCTGTGCCCACCAACTGAGCGCGGCACATCAGAAACTGGTGGACACAACCTACCCTACAAGAGATTTAGTGTACCGCCG
Source organism: uncultured Planctomycetaceae bacterium (assembly GCA_964504645.1). Taxonomy (GTDB): domain Bacteria; phylum Planctomycetota; class Planctomycetia; order Planctomycetales; family Planctomycetaceae; genus CAZDGB01. Next base: position 15,127 of record CAZDGB010000012.1, read on the forward strand.
CCGGGGACTCATTGGTATCAAACGCCAATTGATGCGCTGGGAAGATCGGGCCTTCGACGCAGACGCGGCGGTAGTCCCATGTGTCGTCGTCCAGCTTGATGCGCGTCACGCAACTGAAGCAGGCCCCGAAGCCGCAGGCCATCGGCGTTTCCAGCGAGAGCCAGCACGGAATCTCCGCCGCCGCGGCCAGCCGCGCCGTGGCGCGCATCATCGGCTCGGGGCCGCAGCAATAAATCTGATCCGGAGGCTGCGGGCCGTCGATGAGTTGTTGCAAAAGCTGCGTGACGAACCCGTGATTGCCGAACGAGCCGTCATCCGTGGCGAGCCGCACGTCGATGTTTTCTGCCTCGAACTCCGGCACGCCGGCCAGATAGTCTTGGCTGCGCACGCCGTAGCAGAGCGTGATCTCCGACGGCGATGTGTTGATTAGGCGGCTCGGTTTTCCATAGCGCCGGCGCTGGAGAGCCTCGCGAACCACGGCGAGAAACGGCGTCTGGCCGATGCCTCCGGCGACGAGCGCCAGATGACCGGAACCCGGCGGCGGAAACCCGTTGCCGAGCGGCCCCCAAATTTCCACCCGATCGCCGACGGACATCTGCGATAATAACGACGTCATCTTGCCGACGACGACGTAACCGAAGTCGATGCCCGCCGTGTTCCCGGAGGCGTCCGTCCACACGTCGTACAAGGCGAACGGCCGGCCGAGCAGCGGATCGGACCGGCGCGGATCGCGAATCATGAAGAATTGGCCGGGCAAAATCCGCCCGGCGATTTCGGGACATTCCAGCCGCATCCGCCACGTATTGCGGGCCAGCGGGATATTCTCGATGACGGCAACCGTCGCCTGCGTCGCACACGGGACGAAGCCCGGCAATTCATTCAGCCAGCCCGCAAGAGAAGTTCCTAGTTCCAATCGCCAGACTCCCAAAGTTCCAAATCTCAAACCCCAAACCTGAAATCTTCAGTCATTTTCGGGGGCGGCCGCGTGATCCTTGGTTCGCTTTGCTCCTCGTTTCTCTCTGCATCGATTTGTTCGGCGCACCGGATTTCGTTCGGGACTGCACAGCGGCCTTCGCTCTCGGCTTCCCACGTCGCGGCGGTCCCTGGCGAACGCGTTTGCCGTCGGCGAAGTCGTGCAGGGCTTTGACTTCGTAATGCGACAACTCGCGGAACTCCCCCGGTTCGAGTTCGCCTAGAAGCAACGGCCCGAAGGCAACGCGGACAAGGGCCATCACCTTGTGGCCGACGCGGGCAAAGAGCCGGCGGATTTCTCGGTTCTGGCCTTCGGTCAGCGTGACTTCAAGGATCGTGCTTTGGCCTTTCACCCCAACGCGGCGGACGTCGCGGACGCGGAATTTCCCCTCGGTGAAGAAAAAGCCCTGCTTCAATTCGTCCAGCGTTTTGCCGGTGGGAACGCCGGCGACGAGGACCCGGTATTTGCGTTCAACCTGGAACCGCGGATGCGCCAGCCGATGGGCGAGATCGCCGTCGTTCGTGACGAGCAGGAGGCCTTCCGAGTTCTCGTCCAGTCGGCCGACGGTGAACAACCGGCCGAAATCTTTCGGCAACAGGTCGATGGCCTTCGTGCGGTTGGCGGGATCGAACGCCGTGCAGACGACGCTCTTCGGTTTGAAGAGGAGAAAGTACCGCTTGCGTTCGACGCGGATCGGATCGCCGTCCACGTAGATCTTCTGCGCCGCCGGGTCGACGCGGGTGCCGAGTTCCGTCACCACCACTTTGCCGACCGTCACGCGGCCGCCGGTGATTAGTTCCTCGCAATTTCGCCGTGAGCCGAACCCCGCGGAAGCGAGCACCTTTTGCAGGCGTTCGCCTTTGCCCGGGGCGGACGAAGTTTCAGAGTCGGATGAGGGATTTGGTTGCGCGTTCATTGTCTGCAGTGTAGCGAGGCGCCACCGTCGATACCAATGGCGGCTATTGATGAAAGGCAATCTCGCGCCTCATCATCCATCCCTCACTTCCAAGGCGACAGGGCTTCGCGCATGGCAGGCGTAAAATCGCCATCGACGGTGAGAGTGCCCGGTTCGACGTTCTCGGCGACTGCAAGCAGTTCGTCCGTCAAGCGGTCGATGCGCGGCCGGAGATCTGTGGAGAGATCCAGCACCGGCGCGTTCTGCGGCGGAGGGTTTCTTCGCCAACGGTCGAAGCAATCCTGCTGGATGATTTTCGCGGCGTTCAATTGTGCGGTCACGATCCGCTCGGCGAATGGCCGGTCGATGTGCCGCGCTTCAGCCCGGCGGACGAACTCTGCGATTACCGCGGCCTCGCGGGAGGAGTCTTCGATCGAGGCGCCGTGTTCCCATTTCCAGCGGGCCACGGCCGGCATGAGCGACAGCCGGCGCTCGATGACGGCAATCAGTTTTTTCTGCGGCGCATCTGCTTCGATTCGGCTGCGCGGCGCGGAGTCACATCCGAGCAGCAGAAGTGTTAGGATGATGCAGAATCGAATACGACGCTTCTGCGAAGCGTCGCTAACATCGTTGAGAAGACCAGACATGACTGCTCAATATCCCCCCGACCATCCGACGGCCGCGTGGCGCGATCCCCATCTGCCCGCGCCGCCGGCAGTCCCCTACCCCGACGAACATTGGGACTGGGCCGCGATCAACGCCCAGCCGATGATCGACCCGACGGCCTGGGTCGCACCGGGAGCCGTGATCACCGGTCGGGTCCGACTCAAGGCCCGCAGTTCGATCTGGTACGGCTGCGTACTGCGCGGCGATCAACAATACATTGAGGTCGGCGAGGAGACCAACGTCCAGGACGGCTCGATCCTGCATATTGAAGAAGACCGGCCGTGCATCCTCGGCAATCGTGTCACACTGGGGCATCGCGCCATCGTGCACGGCTCGACGGTGGAAGACGGCGCGCTCATCGGCATCGGAGCCATCGTCCTCAGCCGCTGCGTGATCGGGACCGGAGCGCTGATCGCCGCCGGCGCGGTGGTGATGGAACGAACCGTCGTTCCGCCGCACACGCTGTGGGCCGGCTGCCCGGCCAAGCAGATCAAGGAACTGTCCCCGGAGCAGCAGACGCGCCTGGCAAGAACGTATCAGCACTACGTCAACAATGCCGCGGGACACTTTGCGGCGTTTGGTCCGTCGCGTTGAAGTGCGCGGGGCGCAAAAAAACCGAGGAGCGCTTGCTCCTCGGCTTATCAGTCGCTTGAGTTTAAGCCTAAGTTACGCAGCCTGGCGGCGACGGCGGTAAGCGCCGACGATCAAGCCGAGCGCCCCCATACCGACGAGTGTGACAGTCGCCGGTTCGGGAACGGCCACTGCCGCTTCCGATGTGAAGGATCCCGTAAGCCCACCGCCTCCAGACAGAAATCCAACGGTCTGTTGAACGGCTTGATCGTACGTTAGACCAGGGAAGTTGAAATACACTCCGCCAGTGTACCCTCCCGTGCTCGTGCCCACGCCCGTTACGACATTTCCCGCCAACGATCCGACGGTTCCATTCCAATCGACGTCCAATACAATGCCGCTGGTTACATCGTTGGGAGTGGAAAGCGGGGCGAACCAAATGTCCTGTGTCAAGGTACCGCTACTGATGGCGCTCAACCATTCGCCCAACAAGGCGTAGGCCCCGTCGACCAAAGTCACAGATCCGCCTGCGGCTCCAAAACCACCCACCTCCGTGCTGGAATTATCCAGAACACTGAACGTGCCCTCAACAAACCCATCCCATGTGATAGTCATGGTGTTCGGGTCGCTGTCGTCGACTGTAAGCGTCGCCGCCTGACTAACCGACGCCATTCCCAGCGCCGCGAGCGCCAATCCTAATGCCACCCTGCGAATCATCGTTCACTCCTTCTGTCGAATATCGTTACAGCCGAAATTGGAAGAAATTCTTCCACACTTGGCCCGTCGTGAGAGTATCCGCGAACTTTAGGAACCGCAAGCAGAAATCCCCTCTTTTGTCTAAATTTCACAACGAACGGCAATGGGCGATCACTTCTGACATTTTGTACCGCTAGCGACAGCCTCATTTCACCAGGTACTTCCGGATGACGTCTTCGTTAACCTCGATTCCCAGCCCGGGCTTCTTGGAAATCTCCACGTAGCCGTCCTTCACGACGTACGGTTCCGCGAGCAGTTCGGTGAGGAACGGGTTCTCGTCAACGCCGAATTCGAGCATCGGTTCGTCGGAGGAATGGCCCCAGTTGAAGTTCGGAATGGAACAGACGACGTTCAGGGCCGCCGTCAGCGCGATTGCGCCGCCCCAGCAGTGAGGAATCGCCATCACGCCAAAGAGCGCGGCGAATTCGGCGATGGAGATCGACTGACTGATGCCGCCGCAGAGCGTCGCGTCGGGCTGGATAATGTCGAACGACTTGCGGACGATCAGTTCCTTCGCCGACAAGAAGGAATCAGTCCCCTCGCCGCCCGCCAGGGGGATGTCGATCGCCGCGGCAAGCTCCGGATAGCGTTTGTAGTGCGGAATCGCTTCCGGCATCGGTTCCTCAAAGAAGTAGAAGCCGAGCTTCTCGAGTTCCCTGGCGAACGGCACCGCCTGGGCGAACGAGAAGCCGCCGTTGCCGTCGGTCAACAGCCGGATGTCCGGCCCGACCGCTTCCCGCACCGAGGCCAGCACTTTGATGTCGCGCCGCGGGGAGAACCTCCCGGTGCGCATTTTGATGGCCTTGAATCCGCGGCCTTTGAGTTCTTTGGCTTCCGCCGGGAACTGGTCTTCTGGATCGACGCCTTCGGTGTAGCTCAGACCGGACGCATAGCAGAGCGCCTTGTCGCGGACGCGGCCGCCGAACAAATCAGTAACCGGCACGCCGAGCGCCTTGCCACGGATGTCGTTGAGGGCGATCTCGACGCCGCCGACGGCGAGGCCGTTGCCGAAGTTCATGCCCCACAGATCGCGCCACAACGGGCGGAACTTCAGCGGATTGCGTCCGATGAGAATCTTCGCGAGATAATTGTCGATCATCCCTTGAATGCCGCCGACGTCGGCCGTTTCCCCCCAACCGACGATGCCGCTGTCGGTCGTGATCTTGATGAACAGTCCGTCGCGCACTGGCGACAGCAGGCTGGAAACGCCTTTCGAGAGTTTCGTCTTGTGCAAACAAGCAAACGTCTCGACCTTGACGATCTTCAGATCGCTCGGCTTTTCGTCCACAAACGCTTGCACTTCGCGGACGCCGTACGCCGCCGCAGCGCCAAGCGCCCCGGTACGAAGAAAATCGCGACGATTCGATTGAAGCATAATGATTTCTCGAAACGAGTGTGGTTGCGGTTGGCTATCTCGCCGGAAGTCGTGGGACTGCGTCCCGCCTGTGCTTTGTCCTATTTCACTTCGTACTTCTTGATCACGTCCTCATCGATGTCGATGCCCAACCCTGGCCCGGTCGGCAACGTGATGTATCCATCCTTCACGTCGAACTTGAACGACGTCAGCTCGTCGCGGAACGGGTTCTCGTACACGTCGATTTCGAGCATCGGCTCATCGGGGGTGTGGCTCTGCGACAGGTTCGGGATGCAGGCGACCGTGTGCATCGTCGCCGCGATCGCCGGAGCACTTCCCCAGCAGTGCGGATGGCAATTCACGCCGAACAATGCAGCGAACTCGGCGATGGCCAAGCATTCCCCGATGCCGCCGCACAGCATCGGATCGGGCTGAATGATGTCCATCGCCTTCTGCATGATCAGCTCTTTGGCATTGAGCCGGGAATCGAGCGCCTCTCCCCCAGCCAAAGGGATATCCAGCGCAGCGCAGAGTTCGGGATATCCAGGATAAAACGGGGCTTTCTGCGGAATCGGCTCTTCGAAGAAGTAGAAGTCGAGCTTTTCGAGTTCCTTGCCAAAGGGGATGGCGTTGGCGAACGTCATGCCGCCGTTGCCGTCGGTCTGCAAACGAATGTCCGGCCCGACGGCGTCGCGGACTTTTGCCAGGACGCCGATATCGCGTTTCAGTCCGTACCGGCCGGTACGGGCCTTGAGGGCGCGGAAGCCCTTCTCCACGAGCCGCTTCGCCTCGGCGGGATGCTGATCTTCCGGATCGATCCCTTCGGTGTAGTTCATCGACGACGCGTAGGCGAACGCCTTGTCGCGCACACGGCCGCCGTAGAGTTCGGAGATCGGCAGGTTCATCGCCTTGCCGCGGATGTCGTTGACCGCCATGTCGACACCGCCGACGGCGCGGCCATCGCCGAAGTTTGCGCCCCAGAGTTGCCGCCAAAGTTTGCGATGTTCGAGCGGATTCTTGCCCAGGAGAATCTTCTTGAGTTTGTTCTCGATGACTTCCCGCGTGCCGCCGACGTCGGCCGCTTCGCCCCAACCGATGATGCCGCTGTCGGTCGTGATTTTGATGAGCAGGCAATCCCGAAACGGATAGTAGAGCGTCGACGGTCCGATCCCGCGCTTCAACCGGTGCTGCAGTGCGAATGTTTCGACATTCGTGATCTTCAGGTCACTCGGTTTTTCGCCCGCGGCAAGAGCGGGCTCCGCGTCGAACGTCGCCGCGGCGAGCGCTGCGCTCCACGCTCCGAATTGCAGAAAATTCCGACGAGACGGACCCGATTCCGGCATGGCGACAATCCTTCTCAAAAGACATTTGGAGGAGAGATGTAACCTAGCGAGCCGCAGCGCGGGACGCAATCGACGCCGTAGTACCGGCGGCTCTACGTCAGATCTTCCACACGTTGCCGGTCTCAGAGGCGTCGTACCCCGGCAGGCCGGCGATCAGTTTGCGATACGCCGGTGAGCGGATCACGCGCAGAAATGCTTTGAGTCGCCGGTCGTTCGCCAGCGAAGTCGGATAGCACGCGTCGTAGGCTTCCACTTGCACCGGGAGAAAATCCAACCCGGCCTCCTGCGAGACGAGTTGCAGACACACGCCGGCATCGGCCCAGCCGGATTGAATCGCTTCCGCGACGCCGCGATGGTGACGGGCCATGCGTCGCGGTGCGGCACGTTCTCCCAGCAGTTGATCGAGGCATTGACGGGCGCCGGAGCCGGGTTCGCGGCCGATCCAAGTCAGCCTGGCCCGCGCTGCCGCGGACGCCGATTTCAGTTTGGCCGTCGGCGTCACGGCGATGCCTTCCTGCCATTGGGCCAACCGGACCATTTCATAGCCCGGGCCTAACATTTCTCGAATGATCTCCGCGTTGCGTTCGGGGGCATCGTGTGTCGCCAGATGCAGGCCGGCGATGTGCACCAGTCCGTCTTTAAGCAGTTGAATCGCCTGCCGGCTGGAACGGGGAATGATGAGCAAGCGGCCTCCGGTCAGCGCGGCGTAGTGGCTCGCCAATAAACCCGCCGCCGGATCGCAGCACGCCATCACCAGCGTGTCGCCGGGCAACGCGGCTTCGCCGAGGTTGTCGGGCGGCAACGACATCACCGGGGCCGAATGGGCCGGATAGGAGACGATCCGTCCGGCAACCTCCGCCCGCCAACAGAGGGCACTGTCTTCTGGATTCCACGCCCAGACGCTGGCTGGTTCCGACACCGCGCGGTCGCCGAACAACTCCTCGACGGTTTGACCCAGCACGCCGGCCACGGCAATCGCGGCGGCGACCGAGGGCACGAGCCGGTCCGCTTCCATCGCGGTAATGGCCGTGCGCGACACGCCCGCGCGCTCGGCGACTTCCGCCTGGGTCAGCCCGAGTTCCGTGCGCCGCTGCCGCAGTCGGTTGAAGTTCGACTTTTGCTTTGACATGATCGTGACATTCTATGTTCTCAACATAACATTGTCACCGCAAATCGAGGAAACCCTGCCATGAAGCCAGCCTTCGCCGTGGGAACTCTGCTCGCCGCGCTCGCCGCCGCGTGGCTGGCGGACGAGAAACCGGTCCGCATCAAACCGGAGGAAGCGCGCCGGCACATCGACAAGAAAGTCGAGGTGGTGTTCGAAGTCAAGGCGTCGAAGCATTCTGAAAAACGCAAAACGACGTACCTCGATTCCGAAACCACCTTCAGCGATGAGAAAAACCTAGGCATTGCCGTCTCGGAAAAGGGGATCGCCGAACTCAAGCAGAAACGCGGCGTCGATGCGCCGGCCGATTACTACCGCGGCAAGAAGATCCGCGTCGTCGGCACGGTCGTTTTGGAGGAAGACCGGCCGTACATCAAAGTCGACGACGCCGAGCAGTTGGATCTGGCCAAAGATAATGATCGTCCGTGATCCGCGAAACGTAAGCGAGAAAGAACAATTATGAAACCACAACACCGCGGTTTTACGCTCATTGAACTTTTAGTCGTGATCGCGATCATCGCCATTCTCATTGCGCTGTTGCTCCCCGCCGTGCAGCAGGCGCGCGAAGCAGCCCGCCGCACGCAGTGCAAGAATCATCTGAAGCAAATCGGGCTGGCGGTCTTCAACTATGAAAGCACGCATAGCTGCTTCCCGCCCGGCCAGATCCGGCTGGGCTACTCTGCGATGCCGCGCGTCCGCGGATGGTCTATGTACGTGCAACTGCTGCCGTATTTCGATCAGGCGCCGCTTTACAACCAGTGGAATTTTTCCGATCCGATCGCGAACGAGACCAACGGGTTAACCGCGAATGTACTGCCCGTGCTGTTGTGTCCTTCGTCCACGCCGCCGGGCTACGTCTTCACCAAACCGAGCGGGGCGCGTTACGCGCTGACGAGCTACTGCGGCAACGGCGGCACGCAGACACATCCCCCGGCGAACACGTCCGGCGACGGCGTCTTCCACGCCACCGGCCCGGCCATCACCACGCCGCCCACCGTGCAGCACGGACTCATCCGCATCCGCGACGTGATCGACGGCACATCGAACACGCTCATGCTCGGCGAGCGTAATCACGTCGACGCCAACTACGACTCGTTCTTCGCCAACGGCTATGCGACCAATCCGATGGCTGGTTGGGGTTATTGGTCGCCGACCGGCGGGCAGATGGGTCTGACCGACGTGACGCTGAGCAGCCATGCCCGCATCAACTACAAGCTGCCGTTCGATTTCGCCAACAAGCCAGGCAGCATCACCAGCGCGGCGACATTCGACGCCTCGGTCGAATCGATCAGCCGGCTGTGCGCCTTCGGCAGCCAGCACGTCGGCGGCGCTCAATTCGCCCTCTGCGACGGCAGCGCTCGCTTCATCAGCGAGAACATCGACTCCCTAGTCCTGATCGGCCTGAGCACCCGCGCCAAAGGCGAAGTGGCTGGGGAGTTCTGAGCGGTAATCGCGACCCAGATGCATTCGGCTTCCGTCCGAACTTTTGCCAGAGAAAACATGAGCAATCGTTGATGCGACTTGCGTGGAACTCGTTTTCCTGCCAGACTTCATTGTGCCTTGCCAAAGAACAAGGGATGTGCAGCGGCGGGAGACGCAAAGTTGCCAACACACTTCAACCGTTCGCGACGCCAGATGCTCTGGGCGACTTTGTGCGCCGGCGGAGCCGGCCTGACGCTCGACTGCATCTTGCGCGGGCGGGCAGCGGCCTCGGAAAACGGCGCCGCGCCGCCTGATACTTCGGTGATTCAAATCTGGCTGGGCGGCGGGCCGAGCCAGTTCGAGACGTTCGATCCCAAACCCGGTGCGCCGATCGAAATTCGCGGGCCGTACGATCCCATCTCCTCGGCCCTGCCCGGCGTTCCCGTTTGCGAGATGATGCCGCTAACCGCCGGCGTACTCGACAAGACGGCGATCATTCGCAGCTTTACGCATCCCTACGACGACCACTTCGGCTTGGTGCGGTGGTGTCTGGCCGGCCGCCGCGAACAGGACAATAGCAACGCCTATCCGTCTGTCGGTTCCATCGCGTCCCGTTATCGCGGTCCGCGCCAGCCGGGCCTGCCGGCGTACGTGCTGCTCAGCGAAGAAATGGTGATGCATCATCATCTCTTCGATGCGCACAGTCCCGGTTACCTCGGCGTTTCGCATGCCCCTTTCACGGTGATGCAAGACCCATACGCCAAGGAATTTCAATTCGACCGGCTGCGTGCTGCGGCGGGCAACCTGACATTGGCCGACGACGTCACGCTGGATCGAATCAGTGATCGGCGGTCGTTGCATGCAGAACTCGACCGTCTGCCCCGCACGCTGGAAGCTCGCCCACAGGACGAAATCGACCCCTTCGCCCGCCTGGCTCTGGATCTAGTGACGAGCGGCAAGGCTCGCCGGGCGTTCGACCTCAGCGAAGAATCCGCAGCCACGCGGGAACGCTATGGCACGCATCGCTGGGGACAGATGGCGCTGCTTGCCCGCCGCCTGGTGGAGTCCGGCGTCACGTTCGTCACGCTCAACACGGCTCCCGATTGTCTACGGTGGGACTTTCACGTCAGCATCACCCGCGAAAATCGGCCGGAACCGAGTCCCGGCGGACCAATCGTCGGCATGGAACCCAACGGACCGCCGCTGGATCGGGCTCTCTCCGCTTTAATTGCCGACCTCAGCGAACGGGATTCATGCCGCAACGTGCTCCTCGTGGTCTGGGGCGAATTCGGCCGCACGCCGCGGATCAACGCCACCGGCGGCCGCGATCACTGGCCGCGGCTGGGCAGCGTGCTGCTGTCGTGCGCCAATATGAAGATGGGCCAGGTGATCGGCGCTTCCAGCGCCGACGGCGGCACGCCGACCGACCGCCCCGTTGGCCCCAACGACGTGCTGGCCACAATCTACCAGCACCTGGGCATCGACCCAAATATCAACGCGATGAATCTACAAGGCCGACCGATTCCGCTACTGCCCGAGGGGCGGGCGATTGAGGAATTGGTCTGAGGAGGCGTCTCGCCGTAGCTACTTCGGCTTGAGGATCGGTTCAAGGACTTTCCCCAGCGATTGCAGCGTTTTCAAATTCGCCGGCGGGACTTTGGGGAAGGATTTGTCGGCGGGGATGAGGAACCTTCCGAGCTTCTTGTAAGGCTTCACTTCCACGCCGCGTGGAAGTTTTGGCAGCTTCGGAGCGATCCGTTGCGACAGATAGACGATCCATCCCGCTGCCGACGACTGGCTGTGCTTGAAGAGCTCGAAGTTGTCGAGCACGCCGTCGTCCGGGTCGAGAATAGCCACAGCCCCTTCACAGAACTTTCGGCAGCGGGTCAGCGTGAAGATCGACTTCGCCTTCTTGGACGTCAAATAAGCGTCCAGCACAGCAACGTTGACGTTCCCCTTGCCGTAGCAGCCGAAATGGAAATACGTCCCCAAAAACCCGAGCGACTCCGCCGACGACGCGAGAAAGACCTTGGAACCGAGCTTCTCCACCGGCTTCTCGTTGTTCTCAGGGATGTGCTGCCCCTGCACGAACAATTTCGTCAGCGACGGCTTCGTCAGCGAAACTGCTTTTTTCTGGTCGCCGTTGACCAGCGTCCATTTGCGAAACCCCGGCACTGTCGCCTGCACGAGTTTCAGGTAGTCCACCGCCGTCTTCGCACATTCCTCCGACCCTTGCGGGCGTTCGCTCCAGCGGAAGGAGAATTTCAGGTTGAGAAAGTCGGCGGCGTGGAGCATAACATAAACTTGGAAGGTTGTTGGGATGTCTCCAGACTCACGTCACCGGCCCGTAAGTCCACGGGCAGAATTCCTCGTCGCCGATGCCCTGCGCTTCGCTCTTTGACTGCTTCCCGCTGGCGACGGCGATCACTTCCTCGAAGATTTCGCGGCCGACTTCTTCGATTGTCGTGCCGTCCAGAATGCGGCCGGCGTTGATGTCCATGTCGTCGACCATGCGGTTGTACATCGGCGTGTTGGTCGCCACCTTGATCGACGGCGCCGGCTTGCAGCCGAAGCAACTGCCGCGGCCCGTCGTGAAGACGACGACCTGGCAGCCGCCGGCGACGAGGCCCGTCACCGACGCCGGGTCGAAGCCGGGGGTATCCATGAACGTGAAGCCTTTGTCCTTGATCTGCTCGCCGTACTTGTAGACCGCCCGCAGCGCGGTGGTGCCTCCCTTGGTGATCGCGCCGAGCGATTTTTCGTAGATCGTCGTCAGGCCCCCCTTCTTGTTGCCGACGGAGGGATTGGCGTCGATCTTCTCGCCGAACTTGGCGAGATAGGTGTGCCACCAGTTGATCCGCTCCAAAAGGTCTTCACCGACTTTTTGGCTGATCGCGCGGCGCGTCAGCAGATGTTCGCCGCCGCAGATTTCGGGCGTTTCCGCGAGGACCGACGTGCCCCCTGCCGCGACTAGCAAATCCGTTGCGCAACCGAGCGCCGGGTTCGCCGTGACGCCGCTGTTGCCGTCGCTGCCGCCGCAGTTGAGGCCGAGGATCAGTTCCGACAGCGGGATCGGCACGCGTTGGACTTTGTTCACTTCGGGGAGCATCTCGCGAATCATGTCGGTGGCGTACTTCACCGTTTTGGCGACGCCCCCCTGCTCCTGCATGTTCATCATCAACGGGCCTTTGACCTTGTCGCGGTCCATGCCGTTGAGCTGCACGAGGTGGCCTTCCTCCATCAGGAATGAGGCCTGGTTCGTTTCGCAGCCGAGGCCGATGACGATGTAGCCGCCGATGTTCGGATGGCGGGCGAAACCGGCGAGCGTGCGGGTGAGTTGCTGATGGTCTTCGCCGCCGTAGGTGAAAGCGCAGCCTCCTTTGTGGATCAGCGGGACGACGCCGTCGACATTGGGAAAATCGGCGAGGATTTCTTTCGGGAAGTTCTGCGCGACGAATTTCGACGTGGCGGCGGAGCAGTTCACCGTGCTGATGATGCCGAGATAATTCCGCGTCGCTGCGCGGCCGTCGTACCGGCGATACCCGTCGAACGTGCGGCCCGTGATCGGTGTCGGTTCGGGCGGGACCTCGCTGCAGAAGGCATAATCGAGGCTCAATTCGCCGGCGGTCACGTTGTGCGTATGAATCCAGGTTCCGGCCGGAATGAGCTGCGACGCATAGCCGATCGTCTGCCCGAACTTGCGGATCGGCTGGCCGGGTTCAATCGGCTTCAGCGCGACCTTGTGGCCCATGTCGATCCGCTCGGCGGTCTTCAGACCGTTCAGTCCGTCCAGGGGAACGTCGATTCCGGCGGGAATATTCTTCGCGGCGACGGCAATGTTGTCGTCGGGATGGAGACGAACGAAGGGACGCGGGGTCATGAGAAGGTCCTGCGAACTCGCAAGCGTTGATAGCCGCAGCGTGTTGCAGCGGCGGTCCGTTACCTATCAAAATAACAGAGCCGGGAAGCTACCTCCGGCCGCACCTGAAAACCTAAGCTTAGGGCTGCTTCCGTTAGGACCTGACCCGGTTCGCGCGGCTTCACCGCAGACAGAGGTAGCCTCTCGGCTCCGTGATCTTCCAGTATTCGGTTTGCGCCGCGGAAGTCAAGGCGGCGGAAAGCCAAAGCCGCGGTTGGCAATCTCGGTCCTCCGAGCGATGCCGATTGAGATGACCGCGGTTGCCAACCGCGGTTTTGCGAATCGAACCGAATCGTGCGCCGTCATTCTGAAACAGCTTGTCCGCGAATTTTGAAAATCCACGGGAAGAAGCGAACCGACGCAAGTGTTTTCTCGTCTTGCCATTGCGGCGTCGATTTGTCATTGTGCGGCGCGCAGGCGGGAATTCGGCACGGAAAACGCATTTCATATCGATCTGCAAAAATTGCCGGGCCGAAAACCCGTTCAGGACTCTCTGCCAGGAGGCACTTCCATGATCAGCGAATCGACTTCGTTCGGGCTTCGCTGTGTGATCGGCGCGTTGGTGGTGACGGTGGCGTTTGATGCGATCGCTCGCGACCGCGAACGGCCCAATCGTGAGGACCGGAAAGCTCCGGCCATGCGTGCGCCGAAAAGTTCGCCGGCTCCGGCCATGACCGCGCCGCGGAATTACAACGGCGGCAACGTCGCGCCGCGAAAGATCGAGACGCCGCGGGTGCAGCCGCAGATCGTGCCGCCGAAAAATGTGCAGCCGCAAGTCGTGCAGCCGAAGAACACGGCGCCGGCTCCGAGTTTGCCGCAATTGCGGAATCCGGGGGCGGGGAATGAGACGCCGAGAATTCAGCTCATGAACCAGCCCGGCGGGCGACGGCGCGACAACGACAACAAGCCGCCGAACAAACCGAATACGCCGAACTTCGGCGGCAATCAACCCGGGATGAAGCGCAACGACAACAAGCCGGGTGGGAACAATCCGCCGAACATCGGCGGAGCCCCAACGCCGCGCCGCAAGGACAACGACAACAAACCGGGCGGCGGCGTCAACGCGCCGAATCTCGGCGGCAACACCCCCGTCCCCCGGCGCGGCGATAAGGACAACAAGCCCGGCGGCGGAATCAATGCTCCCAACCTCGGCGGGAACAATCCCAATCTCGGCAATAAGCCGGCGCCGAAGCGCGGCGATGGAGACAACAAACCCGGCGGCATCAATCGTCCGAACATCGGCGGCAACAACCCGAATGTCGGCAACGCGCCGAACCTTGGACGTCGCGGCGACGGCGACGGGAAGCCGGGCGTCGATCGGAATCCCGAATTCAAGAAATCGCTCAAGCAGTTCGAGCCGAAGGTCTCCAAGCGGCAGGAAAACGAGAAACAGTTGATCCGCAATAAAGATCAGGTCGAAAAGCTGCTCACGACCAATCCGCGGCTGAAGGAGAAAATCCAGACGCAGGACGGCAAGGTCGACTACTCGAAGCTGCACTTGGAACACGGCGGCAAGGACCGCATCCCCACGTTCGTGAATAAGAACGGCGAACTGCCGTTCAAGGGCGATCGCGACTTCCAAGGTGACCGCGATTTCGCGAAGCGGTTCCAGCACGACGGGCAGGTGAAAAACCTCGATCAACTCAACGACCGGATGAAACGGTTCCGCGACCCGGACATGCTGAAAGCGCACCCTGAACTTAAAAACGTCAACTGGAACCGCGTTAGCGGGCAGTTCCAGAATCAGCTTGCCCACAAACGATTCGACCATCTCGCCGGATCTCGCTTCGGCAAGCAGGTGCACCTGCAGCAGCAATTCAACCTGTACCAGCGCGGCGACGTGGCCCGGCAACTCAACCTCAACGTGGCGCTGATCAACAACGGCGGCTGGAGAAATCGCTACGTGGGCCCGGTATTCGGCGGCTTCGCGGCGGGTTCGTTCAGCGCGTGGTATTGCGGGCCGGGCTTCTATCCACGGTACTGCTGGACGCCGACCTGGTCGCCGTGGGTCGACTGGTGCTGGTGGAACACGTGCCCCATCATCTACGATCCGCGCCCGATCTACTGCCGGCCGATCGTCTACTACGATCCGTGCCCGGTGTGGACCGTCTACACGTACCCGGTGTGGCAACCGCTGCCGGTCGTCGCAAGCGGCACGTGGGTCGACTTGCCGGCGGCAACGCCGGTGGCGAATGTCGATCTGCAACTCCTCGCGGTGCGGTTCGTCGATAACGGCCATCCCGATCAGAATCTCGGCACGCGGTATCGCGTGTGGCTGCAGAACAACAGCAGCGCCGGCATCAACGGCGCGTTCAACGTGCTGCTCATGGCCGGCAACACCGCCGACGCCTCCGCCGACTTGCCGCAGGCCGGCATCACGATTCCGTCGATGGATCCCGGCGAGATGAAAGTCGTCGACGTACGGCTGCCGTTCGCGGCGAACAAGATGAACGTCGTCGACAATCGTTCGACGCCGTTCAACTTCCTGCACGTGCTGGTCGACAGCCACCGGCAACTCGAGGACGCGAACCCCGCGAACAACGGCGCGGTGCTCGCGCGGAATGACATCCTCCCCGTCGATCCCGCGGCGTTCGCTCCCGACGTGACGGCCGCTGCGCCCGGCGCGCTGGTTTCGATCGCCGGCGAAGGTTTCGGTCCGGAACCGGGCCGCTTGATCGTCAGTGTGAACGGCGAGCAGACCGAAGCGATGGTCTACGGCTGGTACGATCTGGGCGTGCAGTTCGAGCTGCCGAACGTTCCGGTCACCGAACCGACCGACGCCGAGGTCCTTGTCGTGCGCGGCGACGGCGCGGCGTCGAACCCGGTGACGGTCCGCCTCGCGCCGGAGACGCAGCTCGAAGACGCCGCGCTCCCGCCGGCCCCCGAACCGTGACCGACCGCCGATTTTTGGCAGCCCGGTTTGCGCTCCCGCAAGCCGGGCTTTTTTTTGTTCGCGAATCATCGATCGGTTCATATTGCGGTTTTCCCGAGGGTTTTTGAAAATCGAGGGCGAAATCTTCGCCGCTCTACCCCTACGGGACGTGTTGCGCGACACGCTGTTGTGTATTACGCCGCAACGGTTTCGCGGCCTTCACGAACAAACGAGCCGGTCCGCAGCCCCGACGCGTCGAATTTTGGCGGTAACGTGTCGCGTTCGTGTCGCGTTCGTGTCGCTATCGTGTCGGGATCGCGTCGTATCCAGGCGGTATCGCGCGCAAATCGCCTTCTCAAACACCGTCCGCCGCCGAGTTTTATAAATCTCGGCGGATTGGCGAACATCCGCGCTTTATTCAGGCTGGGACGAGTGAAATCTAAACGATCTGTTGAGAATCGCAGCGCGTCGAGTTGATGACGACGAGCATCAGTTGCTCGGGCAACGGGTGTTTCTTTTCGATTCTTCACGAAAGACATCTCTCGCAAAGGCACGAAGTCGTGAAGGATCGCAAAGGGCGTCCCCGTTTTCGTTGGAGTCCCGGCTTTAGCCGGTCTTGGTGGGGCACAGTCTCCCAGAGAAGACCGGCTGAAGCCGGAACTCCAACGAAGGGCTCACTCCGCATCGCGCATCAGAAGGGTGCCGTGCAAAGTCTTCGCGTCGCGAATCAGGACAAATCTGAGATTGCGGTCGCCCTTCGTCTGCGCGAGCACGAACGTCACGTTCTGCGGCATGACCGTTTCCCATTGGCCGAGACCAACGAGGATGTCGTTTTCTCGAAAGCCGGCGACGGCCGCGGGGCTTTGAGCTTTCACCTGCGTGACCAACAGGCCGCCGCGGTACTGCGGCTCCGTGAGCTTTTGCTCCGCGTCATTGATCGGACGCATTTTCAAGCCGAGGCGTTCCCAACTCAGTGTCTGAGCGGTGGCGAGGTCATCGCCGGGGCTCTCATCAGTAGGGATGATTGGCGACAACTTCGGCGGCAAGACTTTGAATTCCTCTCCGGCTTTGCGGTACAGCGCCAACCGGTTGTCCAGTCGCGCCTGCGCCAGCTTGGCTTGCTTGAGCGACCGTTCAGCGGTGTCCTTTTCCTGTGGGTGCAATACCTTTGCGGCGGACAACGCGGCCGCGCGATCAAACTCCGCCTGGGCCTGTTCGACCGCGACCTGTGCAGACTCCGCCTGCAATTCGAGATCGCGGAGGATCGCACGAAATTCGTCGTGCACGGCCTGCCGCTCGCGGGAGTCGTCCGCTTTCTGGCTGACGGCATCGAGTTTGGAGACGAGCGCCTCGTACGACAGCGCGGGAAACGCCAGTTTGTCGTCGGTCGTGTTCGGAGACGGAACGGCCGCCTTGTTCGTACCGTCCGGAGTCGAAACCGTTGAGAAGGGTTTGTCAAAGTCTTCTCTTTCTCTTGCCGATGTCGGCATCGGAAATGCCGGCTCGGCTGCGAGCTTGTCCTTGCTATCGGCCAGTCGTAGGACGGCCAGCACGGTCCCATGCGCTTCGGCTTCCTCCACGAGGTCAACGTCGTCATCGAAGCGCGTTGTGACCCGTTTTTCAACGCTCGCCATGGCGAGTTCTTGGTATTTGGCATCAGGAAGATAGAGAACCTGAGTAATGGGCTTGCCATAACCGATCATGCCGATTTCGTGGTCGGTGATTTTAATTGGAACCTTGGAATGCGTCAGGTAGGCGTCGGTCTGCTTTTGAGAAGGGTAAATATCCAACGTCGCAAACAAAGGCGACTTCCATTCGTCGCAGGTGAAAACCAACTCATGCCTTTTTATTTTACTCGGCTCCGCGTGAGCGAAAGGCACGGTGACTGGAGCCACGAAATCAATACTATTTGCATTTTCAACGGAATAGCAGATTTTCATCTTTTTCGGCCCCATAAAGCGAACTTGCGTGACGTTCGGAGAATATTTTGGCGAGTCAGCGAGCTCCGAGGGGGCCACGCCGGCTCCTTGCTGCATCGCCGCGTCCTCCTTCGTCCCCGCTTCGCCGTCCCATCGCGTCGCGTCCCCTTCGATCAGTTCCTCCACGCGGCGGTCGAGGATTTTCTGCTTGAGCGCTTTGCGTTGGCCGATCTGCTGCTCCAACTGGCTCAGCCGGCCGCGGAGGTCTTCCAATTGCAGGGCTTCGAGTTGGAATTTGAGGTCCAACGCCGCGGCGAGGGCGTTCTGCAACTGCTGCCGGGCGGCGGTTTGCTCCGGATGATTTTTTCCCAACTGATCCGAGCGGTTGCGAATCTGCTTGGCGAGTTCGACGGCTTCGGCTTCGTGCCGGGCGATTTCGTCGGCGAGCCGCTGAGCGGCGGGGGAATCCAGTCGCGGATGAGTTCGTTCACGACGGCCGGCGATCGACGTGGTATCCAGCGTGGAAGCGGTGGTTCTCCAGGAAGGCGATCCCGGCTTTAGAAACCCGAGCAATTCCTCTCTCGTCATCCGACCGGTGTGGCGGCGAATCTCGTCCCCTGCGTCATCAACCGCGATAACGGTGGGAACCGATCTCACATGATAGGTTTTCGTCAATTCCTGTTTTTGGTCGATGTCGACAAGCTGTAATCGAACTCCTTTTCTTTGCAACGCCTTGGCGATTGATCGCATTTCTTGCGATGGCGTATTCCAGCTCGCTACGAACACAAGAATCTCACCTTGCGGCGTGTCAACGGACGCCGCTTCTGCGTTCTCGCTTTCCGGCGGTACATCCAGCCGCGTCAGGACGGCCTGAATTTCGCCGAGATCATTGTCGTCAGCAGTCGCCACGACCAGCGAGTTCGTCCGGGGGTCGATTTGAATGTTGGCTTCAGGAAAGAACGCCAGCAGCATCCGCCGGAATAGAGTCGGCGTGCCGTGCTTCAGCGGGAAGACCTTGAATTGCGCGTCGTCGTCCGCGGTGGGTTTTCCATCCTGCGACATCCACCGGCCGGTCTTGGGCGAGAGGGCATACGTCTTGTCGCCGATGGTGACGGTGGTGAGGTTCTGACTGTGGGTCGCACCTACTTGGCCGACGAATTCGGGGGGAATGGTCAGTCTGGCCCAGCGGCCGGCGCTGCTGGAGTAGCCGAGGAGTTGATCGTCGATGACGACGGTGGCGAAGTGCAGGCCGCACGTAAAACTGATGAGTCGCGGAAAGCCGTCCTTCGGCATGGCAACCTGGATGCGATCCCAGGTTCCCGTGACCTCGCTGTAGGCATCGAGGCCGTCTTTCGTTTCGACGATTAGAAAGTCGCCGCCTTGAACGCGATCTACGATCGGCCGGCTTAATACTTGCGTGAAACGCCTCTCCAGCAACGCAACGGAACTTTCCGGGACGCCGACTTCCGCTGCCAGCTTTTTCTGCACGGTCTCGTCGATCATCGGCACAAAATTGATCTTGTTGCCTTGAGCAGAATAGGAAATTCGATATGGCAAGAGTCGGCCGCTGTCGTGCGGCATTTCGCAGCGAAATTCCTGTTTTTCGGGATGCCAGTCGAGTCGAAGAACCCAGGGAAACTTCTCAAAGAGAAGGTACCAGTTGGTGTCGGCCAAACGAAACTGCACGAACTGATTCGGGAAATTGGGATTGAACGATGAATTTATCTGCCAGTTCCCAGCGATGTCTGGCGTCCCCGGTTCTGTGGAATCCGATGGTTTGAGTTTGAGAAGCCGACTTCGCAACGTGAAGTATTCGTTGCGGAGTTCCGACTCCTCGGCGTTCAGACGTTCGATGAGACTGGCGTCCGGTTTGCTGAGCTTCTGCTCCTGCCCCAACACCGCTTTTTTAAGCATCCATTTTTTAAGCAGGACGCTCATCTGTTCGAGCAACTGCTCGTTGTGTGCGGCGGGTTCCGGTTGGGCGGCGTCCGCGGGGTCGTCAGCACACGCGACCGTTGCAACGCAAAGGGCGAAGACCATCCACCAGCCCGCGGCACAGATTTTGAAGCGGCGCGTTTTCGGTTTTGTCCCCTCACCCCCACGGGAGCATGGGGCCCTCTCCATCGCCGGCCTTTTTTCCGATCCCCTCTCCCCCGCCGCGGGGGAGAGGGGACCCCACGTCGCGGCCGGTGGTATGGGAGGACGACTTACAGAACAAAGCGTCGTGGAGCAATGCGTCATGAAGCGCTCGCCCCTTCTCCCTAGCCCTCTCCCCCGGGGCGGGGGCGAGGGGACGAAGCGGAAGGCGCGCCAGCCCGGGCTGGCGGGAAGTTGAGCGAATCGAGGGGACTTCATCATTCGGGATGCTTCTCCGAGGAATTGGGGGCGGAGGCAGAGGGTGCGGACCATTCGAGGTCGGCGCTCTGTTCGGTTTCGAAGTGGTCGACTTCGTGCTGGATTTCGTCAAGTTGCGTTTGCGTGGCGTTCCAATCGAGCGGGACATCGGTCGCGGGCGACGACGAGGACGTTTCTTCATTCACGGTCGAAACCGGCGGCGCGAGATCCGCAGGTTGCTTGCCGTTTCGCGGACCAATGAGGAACCACGCGATCGATAGCGCGAACATCAGCAGCGCGGCGCTCATCGGAAGAAGACTGCGAACTCGCAAGCGACGCGGGGATGTTGAAGGGAGCGATGGCGGAACGAGGGGCCAGTTTTGAAAGTGGTCCGGGAGTGGGACGGCGGTCGGTTGTTGCACGTGGGCCAGGCATTGTTCGAGGAGTCGGGCGACGTCTTCGGCGGTGTCGAAGCGGTCGACGGCGTCTTTCGCGAGGAGTTTCTGCACGATCCGGTCGAGCCAGACGGGGATATCCGGGTTGATGTCGCGGAGGTCGCGCGGCTGCGTCTCGCGGATGCGGCGGAGCACGCCGAACGTCGTTTCGGCCCGGAACGGCGGGCGGCCGGTGCACATGGCGTAGAGCGCGCTGCCGAGGCTGAACAGGTCGCTGCGATGGTCGACGGCGTCGCCGTTGGCCTGTTCGGGGGACATGTATTGCGGCGTGCCGGCAATGATGCCGGTGCGAGTGAGCGTGGCGTCGTCGACGGCGCGGGCGAGGCCGAAATCGGTGAGCAGGACGCGGTCGACGTTGGTTTCGAGCAGGATGTTCGCCGGTTTCACGTCGCGGTGGACGAGGCCCTGAGCATGGGCGGCGGCTAAACCGCCAGCAGCCTGCAGGCCGATGCGCAGGATATCGACGACCTCCAACGGGCCTTTGCGATCGAGGCGTTGTTGCAGCGATTCGCAGGCGACGAACGGCATCACGAGGTACGGCAGCTTCGCGGTGGCGTTGACAGAATGAATCGCCATCACGTGCGGATGAACGACGGCCGCCGTCGCTTGCGCCTCGCGGGCGAAACGCCGTCTCGCCGCGCCGCTCGTCGCCAGGTGGGGCGACAAGACTTTCACGGCGACGTGGCGATGGAGTTCGCGTTGAAATCCTTTGAGGACGATTCCCATGCCGCCGCGGCCGATGATCTCGACGATTTCGTACTCGCCCAATCGGCCGAACACTTGCGGGTCGTCGCTCGGTTCGAGGAAATCGACGGCGAAGTCGGTGGCGAAATGAGCCGCGTCGTCGTCGGACGGAAAGGAACTGTCGAGCGGCGTGAGCGAGAACTCGGCGCCGACTCGTAAGCGTTGGCTCGTTTCAGTCCACCACGACGGTTCGCCGGCGAGCGATTCGAGTTCTTCCCGGCAGCGGCCGCAATCGGCGAGATGCGCGGCGAGGGCCTGCTCTTCCGTTTCGGTGAGGGAATCGCCGAGCAATTGCTGAAGCCGATCGCGGCTGCAAGATATTTTAGTTGTCATGGCGGGCCTTCAACGTAGGGTTTGCCGAGTCTTCGAGGCGAACCGATTCCAAGTCGGAAGTGCGAAGTCGGAAGGCGGAAGTAAGAAAAGTTCTGACGGTCTTCCTTCCGCCTTCGCACTTCCGCCTTCCGACTTCAATCCGGTTCGCCTCGTCCAAGCCCTCGGCAAACCCTACGTTCTCAGTCGGCATGTCGGGCCTCGAATTCTTCCACGAGTTGCCGCAGCCGGGACAACACGCGGCTGCGGGCGACATAGATGCTGCCGGGGCTCAAGCTCAGATCATCGGCGACCTCGGCGATGGGTTGCTGCAACACGCACGTCCGCCAGAAGGCCTGCCACGTCGCGGGTCGGACTTCGACCTGAACGCGCTCCGCCGCCCAATGAAAGACTTGCGTGCGGTATTCGTCGTCGAACTCGGCGACCGTGCCGGCGGCCGGTTCGGGGAGCGACTTCAAGAGATCGAGGGCTTCGGTTCCGCCCCGGCCGCGACGCGTTGCGTGGATGGATCGCCGGCCGCGTTCGACGAATTTCAAGGCGGCGGTGCGGGCGATGGCGAAGAGCCACCGGCGGAACGACGCCGCACGGCCGTCGGCCTGCCAGCCGGCGACGGCCTGCGAAACGCTGAACACGACTTGCTGCGCCACGTCTTGGGCGTCGGCCGCCTGCAGGCCGCGTTGCCGCATGATGCGGAGGATCAGCGGTTCGTAGACGGCGACGAACTCCGTCCACGCCTGCTGATCTTGCGGATCGCGCAGTCGCACGATGAGGCTGGGACGGGTTTCCGGCTCGACCATGTAAGGCTCCCCGCAGGTTCATTCCCGCGGAAAGGTCGATCTTACACGGAATTCCCGCAAATTCTTGTTCCCAGGGGACGCCTTCGGCTCGGACGGTTTACGCCGCAGTACTTGCTTGGCGGGGTCGACGGCGCGGCAGGAAGATTTGTGTCACCAAGAGGGTCGCCGCGCCCACGCCGAGCGCCAGCGGCAAGCGGCGCTTGGGGGCGGCAGGACGGGCGGGGTCCGCCTTTTGCAACAGCGAAATTCGCGGCGGCGCGTCGAGTTCGAGTTTCTCGTCCAGTATTTCCGTCCTCAGCCGGTCGCAGTAGTCCTCCAAATGCTGAATGATTCGTTGTTCTTCGAGGCCCCCGAGAGACACCGTTTCTTTCCCATTAGAAACAAAGTGCATTTTGCTAAGCTGGTTCCGCGCTCTGCGAACTTCTTCCACTTTAGCGAAGAGCATTTTTTGTAATTCGACCAGTCCTTTGACGCGGTGATTGGGTTCCAGTTTGACGAGCTCCTCGACGTAAGCAGCGACCACATCGTTCAGGGCGTCGTCGAGGGTATCCTGCATCGCGCCTTGTAGAGAGAATTTCAGGATCGTCGTCTCGGGCACTGCGACGATTTGTAAATGAGTTTCCAGCCATGTCGACCGATCGACGACTTCCCGTTGATTACTTATCTGGTGATCAATCCAATAGTAGACCATGGGACGCGAGATCACCTTTTTCCGCATGAGCTCCGACTTCATCAATTCCATCTGTGTGCGGCGATACCACTCATACGGCGGCTCAGGAGACCGCATGTTGTCGGGCCGATCCGGGAAAAGTCTCGGCTGCATGTAGGCGACTTGAACGAGGGCCGTGGTTTCGTAGAGCGAATCCATCGGAAAAAGTTGCCAGACCCAATACGCGGGAATAACCGCGATGACCGTGCCGGCTAACAGCCGCTGCCACCAAGTCCACTGCGGCCAACCAAACGGAGACGAGGGGTTTTCCGTCATGAGAGGATCTCCTGGAAACCTGTTCGGCGGAAGACGAGATGTTCAGGCCCATGATACAAATCGCCAGTAGCCGCGGCCAATCGAATCGCGACCGGTTTACGCCGCTCGACGCGGTTTTCGCGGCAGGAAAATCAGCGACAGGAGCAACGTCGCCGTGCCGACGCCGAGCGCCAGCGGCAAGCGGCGCTTGGGAGCGGCGGGGAGGGCGGGCTCCGCATCTTGCAGCAGAGAAATCCGTGCCGGGGCGTTGAGTTCAACCTTCGTGTCCTCAATTTCCGTCTCCAACCGATCGCGGATCGCTTGGAGATGCTCGATTTCTCGTTGCTTGTCGAGAAGCTCGCAGGAGTTTTTGGCCTCGTCGCCGATGATGACTGCGATTTTCTTAAGCGTGGTCCGCTTGGCCCGAAGACCTTCCTCTTTCTCCATCAGAATGCGTTCCAATTCGGTGAGCCGGTGCACGGAGCGATTGCGTTCCACGTTGACGATCTCATCGTAATACGCCGTGACCATGGCATTCACAATGTCGTGGAGGCCATCCGGTTTCAGACTCCACAGCGAGACTTCGACCATCGTGGTGTTGGGCAGTGCGGCGACTTTCAAATGAGTTTCCAGCCAGGCGTGAGGCTCGATCGCGCCCTGCTGATCCAGCAGATTCGAGATGCCGGGACGCGAAATCGCTTTCTTCTGCACGAGGTCCGATTTCACCAATTGCGCCTGACTGCCAAGATACCATTCGTAGGGCGGCTGTTGGTCCCGCACGATGTTGGGCCGTTCCGGCAGAAGTCTCGGCTGAACGTATGCGATCTGCATCAGGGCCGACGTCTCATAAATCGGAAACCACGGAAACACCTGCCAGACCCCGTACGCGGTGAGCGACGCGATCACCATGCCGACCAACAGCCGCTGCCACCACGACCACTGCGGCCGGCGAAAGGGAGACGTCGGAACGGGCGCATTCATCGGAGAGGCTCTCCAGGAAGACGTGGGCGAAGGGCGCGACGGTGCACATCCTATCGGAGCTGAACGCGGTTGCGACAGGCAAATCGCGACCTTCGCTGACGCTTCCGGCTCGGAATGTGGATGAGTAGAATTGCCGCTGACGTCGGCGGGCGTCCCTTCTTTCCCCCGGCGTCAGCAATCCTTTCTGCGGGCCAACTCGGGCAACTCTCCTTTGGCGTTTGCGGACTCACGTCCGTTTTCCCTTCCCTGACAGGAGAATTGAGATGGCTGGACTACTCGAAGCATTGCTGGCGGAAGAGACCGAGGCCGTCGACCAGGTGCAGGCCGCGACGGGGAACGACCGCAAGCGGGCCGAACAGGCCTACGGTGCCGCGGTGGGGACTCTGCTGCGCGGGCTAGAGAAGAAGACGCAATCGGAAGAAGGCGCCCAGAGCCTGTGGGACATGCTGCGGAAGGAAGTCGAGAAAGGGAACCTGCCCGCCGAAGCGCCGGCCGAGTCCGAGACGGAATCGCAATCCAAGACGCCAGCGAAAAAGCCCGGCGTGCAGGTGCGCGACATGGATCCGAAGGTCGCCAACAAGATCTTCCGCGAAATCTTCGGCCCCAACGCGCCGCAGGTGGAAGGGGGCTTCGGCAAAGTGATCACGCTCGATCCGGAGACGTCGCGAAAGGTCTTCGAGAAAGTGATGCCCGCCGTGCTCGGCTCGATCTTCGGCGCGGCGGAAGAAGATCCCGAAGAGAGCCCCAAGGCGCTGCCGAAGATCATCAACAACGCCCGCAAGGAAATGGAGCAGCGGCAGCCGAAGTCGTCGAGCATTTTCGAGGCGATCCTCGATCAGAACCACGACGGCAAGATTGATCTCAACGATCTGGCGGGAATCTTCACGCCGAAGAAGCCGCGCTGAGAGACGCCGTTCCTCCGAGCCGGAAGCGTCAGCGACGGAACAGGCAACCGTCGCTGACGCTTCCGGCTCGGTTTTTTTATTAGCACGACAATATCACGGGGCGCAACGCAACTGCGCGCAATTCTGCCGGTTCGTGCTTTCCTCATCCGGTCTTCATCGGGCCTTCATGCAGGCGGGTTACGTCTGTTCCGCCGCGCCGGGGCAGGGGGATTGTGAAGCCGCCGTTAAGGGTGCATGTGCGAAAGATCAATTCACCCTGACCTTGGTGAAATCCGGGTCCGACAAGCCGGATTCTCTGTCAAACGAAATCACGGCGCAACAACTAGGCTGGCGAGCGGTCGCCGAACGGCGTTGTTCGCCCCGGCTTGGCCGCGGCGGAACGGCGCAGCGAAAGCACGACCGATTTTGCACACGAATTTCCATGCCGCAGCTTTCTTCGCAACACGACACCGACGTTGATTCTTCCGGTCCCGCGGCGCGGGAACGGCCGGCGCGGAGTTTCGGCGCCGGGGGGAGCGAAGAGGAGTTCATTCGACTGTTGGCGCAATCCTATCGGTCGATCGACTCCTATGCCCGGACGCTGGTCTCCAATCCGGCCGATGCGGAAGACTGCGTGCAGGAAGTCAGTCTGCTGTTGTGGCGCAAGTTCGACGAATTCGATCGGGGCGGAAATTTCGCGCGCTGGGCGCGGGGCTTCGTCCGCCGCGTCGCCAAGAATCACCATCGCAAGAAACGGCCGCGTTATCTGGCGCTCGATGACGATCTCATCGACCAGTTGGGGGCACTGCAGGGCGGAATTCATGAAATCCTGGAACTCCGCCGCAAGCAACTGGCGGACTGCCTGACAAAGCTTCCGCCGGCCGACCGGAAACTGATCAGCGCTTACTACAAACAGGGCGAGTCGATCGCCGAACTGTCGCAGAAGGTCGGCCGCACCGCCGCGGCGATCTATCAGGCGCTGCGGCGCGCTCGGTTGGCGTTGCATCACTGCATCGACAGGCATTTGGAAAAGGAGTGCTGAATGCCGACCGACGACCCTCAGCAGAGGCAGAAGCTGCTGGCCGCGATCGACGGCTGGCACGACCAGACGTTGACCGAATCGGGCGCGCTGTGGTTGAAGGACCAATTGCGAAACGACGAACAGGCGCGCCGGACGTTTATCGAATACGGCGACATGCTGGCCTCGTTGGCGTTCACGGGCACAGCCGAACTGGAGGAGCCCGTGGATTCCCTGTTGACCCGGGCGTTGCAGGCCGAAGAGTGGGCCTTGCGACAGTCCGTCTGGAAAAACAGGATCCTCGGCATGTTGCTGGCGGTCGCCGCGGCACTCCTGCTGGCCATCGGCTTTCTGGGATTTCGAACAACCGAGGCGCCGGAAATGGCGGCGGTTCTCGTCGCGCCGGCAAACCCGATCGCCGCGCTGCCGGCTGTCGCCGCGGTGAGCGACGTGTACTGCCCTGAGGGAAGAACTGCTGCGGTCGAGATAATTCGCGGCGCGGTCTCCACGCGGGAGTTGCCGGTCGGCACGAAGCTGCTGGCGAACGATGAGTTGCGGATCAGCGACGCAGAAATGTTCCTCGAATTGACGTTCGCCAGCGGCGCGCGGCTCGTGCTGCAAGGACCGGCTCACCTGGTCGTGGGAACGCCGCTCTCGGCGCGGTTGAAAGCAGGGCGAGCGCTCGGCTTCGTGCCTCCCGCGGCGATCGGATTCGCGTTGGACGTTCCCGGCGGCGTGGTCCGCGACCTGGGGACCGAGTTCGCCGTCGATGCCGCGGCGGGCAATCCCCACGTCTCGGTGCTGACCGGCATCGTCGAGTGCGAACTGGACGCCGTCGGAGAAGAACGGAAGTCGACGCGGCTCGACCGCGGCCAGGGAGTGCGGATGGACGCACAGGCCGGCACGTTTGTGCCGCTCGACGGCGTGCCGGAATCGCTCGCGCAGATCGTCCGCTATCACGCGGGCGTCGCCGCGATTTCCGGGGAGGCTCGGTTCGTCCCGCAAGAGCCCCCGCTCCCTTCGGAGGCCCGCCTAATTTCTTCCGCCTTCGCGCAGATTTATCCGGAAAGACAACAGGTCTTCATCCAACAAGGCGAGAATCCCGCCGACTTTGTGTTTGCTGAAGCGGGCGGGAAGCCAACAGCCAATACTTCCTTCTCCGCACGGATCGTCCGTCCAGCCGATGAACACCCCTTCCCGGTGGACTGCTACTTCCTCCGCGTGAGGGCGCCTACGAAGAAAACCCTGGTGGTCACCGGTGCGGTGACCTTCCGGCAGGAAATCGTCGCCGCGCTGACCACGACAGAAGCGCTCGATGCCACCGATGAAATCCTGGCGCGCCCCGAGTTCGCCGCGGAATGGAAAAAGCACCCGAATCGCGCCCGCGGCAGTGATGAAGGAGCGGACCGGGTCGCGATCAGCCCGGATGGCAAGACTTTGAACTTCACGTTGCAGGCCAGCGGAGCCAACGACGAGCTGCGCGTACTGGTGAGGCGTTGCACGCCGGCGGACCTGGCGGCGAAAGAGTAGCGTACACAGACTTCCTTTTTTACGGAGAGCGAGAATGATTGGATTTCCAAGTCAACGACGCCGCGGTTTTACATTGATCGAACTCCTGGTGGTGATCGCCATCATTGCGATTCTCATCGCCCTGCTCTTGCCCGCCGTGCAGCAGGCGCGGGAGGCGGCGCGGCGGACGCAGTGCCGCAACAACATGAAGCAACTGGGCATCGCGCTGCACAACTATCACGACGCGTTCAATTGCCTGCCGTACGGCCGCGGCGGCACCGGGCATCCGGACGGCGGCACGAGCGATCCGTTGACCAACAACTACACGCGCGCCAGCGGCTTCGTGCTGCTGCTGCCGTATCTCGATCAGAGCCCGCTCTTCAACACGATTTCCTCCACGCAGACATACGGGGCGATCACCTTCCAGCCGATGGGGCCGCGGCCGCGCGGCGCCACCACGGCTTCGCCGGTGTTCGACTATCCCCCGTACATGGCGACGATCCCCGCGTTGATCTGCACGTCGTCCGAGATCATCGCCACCAATAAGTACGGCGGCCAGACGAACTATGCGTTCTGCTGGGGCGACAACACGCGCCGCATCACGGGGTCGGAGACCGCCAGCGCCCGCCAGGGGGTGCGCGTCGAGAAACGCGGCATGTTCGGCCTGCAGACCTGCCGCAACATCCGTGACATTCAGGACGGTTCGAGCAACACCATCGCCATGGCGGAAATCGCCACCAGCAACGACGGCAACGCGATTCGCGGCGGCGTCGCCAATTCGCGCGGCACCGGCCCCGCTTACGACACGCCGCAACTCTGCCAACTGGAAGGCAACAAGGCGACCGGCAAATTGACGCCGGGGACGAACCGCAATCTCCGCGGCAACGGTTGGGCGAACGGCATCACGGCTTACACCGGCGTGAGCACCGTGTTGCCGCCGAATTCGCCCCACTGCCTGCAAAGCAGCAACGACCATTCCGACGGGCAGGCGCCGGCCAGCAGTTGGCACATCGGCGGTGTATTCGTGCTGATGGGAGACGGCGCCGTCCGCTTCATCAGCGAGAACATCGATGTTGGCAATCAGGCGGTTGCCGACCTCCGCGTCGGGCCGAGCCCCTACGGCGTATGGGGCGCCCTCGGCTCGATGGTCGGCGGCGAGATCCCCGGCGAGTTCTAAGAGCCGCTAGCAAAACTCTCCCCTCTCCCCTGGAGGGAGAGGGGCCGAGGGTGAGGGGGAGGTCACCGACATGGAACGTGTGCCAGGAACAAACGTCATCAGTGACATCCCCCTCATCCGGCCTTCGGCCACCTTCTCCCTCCAGGGGAGAAGGAAAAGATGTGTCTTCACGTTTTGTTAGGCGCTC
>CAZDGB010000013.1:0-44190 GCA_964504645.1 uncultured Planctomycetaceae bacterium
GCAATTCCTCGAGCGACGCCGTTTCCAGCACCAGCGGTTCGCTGCGGACTTTGATTTTTGTCGCGGCGGCGAACAGCGAGGGCGCCTCGGTCGCCGCCGGCCGCGTCGTGACGAAGTAGCTCGCGGTGGCGTCGTCGGCCAGAAGCTTTTGATTCCGCAGAACGGCTTCGACGCGGCGGGCCACGCGGTCGAGCGCCACGATCGGGAACTGGCGGCGATACACGGCGTTGCCATGCGTCAGTTCCAGCCGGAAATTCTTCAGTCGATCCTTGCCGCCCGTGTCGCCCGGCAAGAGCCGCGTCTGCACGGCGGCGAAGTCGGGCGGCAACACGCCGGCCCGCAGCCCGTCGAGCCACGCCTGATCGCGGGCCAGGGCCAGATCCTCGGCGGTGACCGCTTCCAGGGCGAGAACGTGCTGCGAATCCTCATCGCCGGCGAGGAGACCCACCGTCAGTTCTGCGCCGTCGTCTGTGAGCAGGCGGGGCATGGTGCGCGCTTGTGGTTGGAGTGGAGGACAATTCGCGGGTTTAAGGAGAGGGTGGCCGGGGCTGGAGCCGCTGCGGCGAAGCCCCGGTTTTTCCCGAGATTCACCGGGGCTTCCCTCCCGTTGGTCGGGCCAGCCCCGGCCACCCCAAAGCATGGAAACGTTCAGCCCAGATGGGCCTTCGGGATCACCACCAGTTTCGCGCCGCGCTGGACCTGGCGTCCGAGCGGCTGGTCGTCCAGGAGCATCCGGGCCCGTTCGTCGTCGCGCAGCGAATACTTCGACGCCGAGGTCGGCAGCTCCATTTGCGACGCCACCGACATCGCCACCTCGCTGGCGGTGCGGTGGCCGTCGACCCCTTCGAAATCCAACATCCGCAATCCGGTGACGTCCGTGGCGGAAAAATCCAGCGGATCGGTCACGTCCTCGAGCTCATCGGGAGCCAGCATGGTCGGCATCATCGTTTCCTTTCGGTGTCAAAGGGTTCGCCCCGCTGAAGCGGGGGACTTCGGTCACTCGCGAAACGCTCGCGAGCCGCGCATCAACTCTCTCACGGCGTGCTGGCGCTCCTCGGCCAGCACGTCGAGCTCCAATCCGAGCCGCCGCAACAGGATTTCCAACCCGTCCACGGCGAGCCCCGTCATCAACCGCCAGAACTCCAGGCGCTCCGGCGTTTCCTCCGTCGGCAACGGCAATCCGGTCAGATCGACTTGCCCTTCGCAGCGGCAGAGATCGGGTTCTTCGATCCACGCCACACGCGCCAGCGCTGTGCGCGAATTGGCTTCGTCCGCAAGATCGATCACCGCGGCCCGCGCTGCGTCGGAGATGTTGGTCCAGTGGCCGAACGGCAACACGAACCGCAGCCGGCCGGTGCGGCGCTCCACGCGAATCTGTCCGTCGCACGCATGCCGCTTCACCACCAGCCGCAAATTTCCGGCGTCGTCGATCTGCGCATCGCGGCCGGCCTCGGCGAGCCAGCCGGCGAGCCGATTCGCCGCCGGCGGCTCCCAGCCGGCAAACGATTGAAACGGATCGTTCGCCAACGCGGCGAGATCGAGCAGCAAGCGCTGCTCGCCAGCCGCGCTCTCTTCATCACACGTTTCCGAGCCGCCCAACCGCAACGCGGAGCAGACGGCTACCGACCAGTGTTGCGAGACTTCGTCGTGGTCGCGTTCGAGTTTGAGCGGCCCGCTCCAATCGGCATGCGCGGACAGCAACGCGCACGTCGGCAGCGGATCGACGCGGCGCCGCACGGACAACCAGCCATCGAAGCTCGGCTGCCATCGAGCGGCACGCGGCATGGCGGTGTGCGCCCGGTTGGTTCGAAGCGTTTTGGTCGCAGGCATGTCGGGTCTCCTTGATCCCCCAAACGGGCATCACGCGGTCGGGCTCCAGTCGTCGAACAAACCGGCGCGGGTCAGCGGCAAACACTCCGGGTGCGCCCGGAAGAACTCGCAGGCCATCGGGTTCAACACCCCTTGCGGGTCGACCTCATTGAGCTGGTACGTCTGCAGCGTGACGGCGAAGTAGCCGAGCAGGACGAGTTCGCGGACCGTGATGCCCGGGGGAATGCGGCCGAGACACACGCCGCCCACCGGCGCCGAAATCATGTTCGGCCCGAACAGATCGGCCGGCTCCATCACGCCCAGCGGCTCGTAACCGACCGGCGGCTGCCAGCGCCATTCCTCGGCATAACGCAGGTGGAACACGGCGCGATCGGCGACGCGGAGCTGTTCGCCGCGCGGGCGGCACGAGACCGGCATCACGATGCCGTAGACCGCCCGAAATTCCTCCGTTAGATCGAGCGCCAACAACGCCATGCGCGGCGACTTGGCGCAGAGCTGCAGCAGTTCGCGGGCCTGCTCGGCTTTGAACTCGCGCCATCCGCGGGTTCCGCCGTTGTTGGCCAGAGCGAAGTCCAACATCTCGGCGGCGAGCGCCGACGCGGCCGGAGTATTCGTCGTCGTGATCATGAGTCCCTCACAGTTCTGCGCTGTCGCCGACGAAGGCGTAGGTCCAGTTCTCTCCCTGCGAAAATCCGAGTGCGGTCCCCGGCGCGACGCCGAGTTGAGACAACGGCGTGTCGCGGCAGACCTCCAGGTCGTCGTGCGGCACAACCGTCCGCAGGCCGAGCGGAGACGCCGTCAACGTCGCGCCGCAGTCGCATTCCCCCACCACGTCGCCCGCGCGGCCGAACAGCCGGCACGGCGTCCTCCGTGTGCACAGCGGACAGACCGCCAGGCTGATCCACGGCAGTTCGCCCCGCACGCGCTCTGTGCCCTTGGTCGAAATGCCCAGCTCGTTCTGCAACGACCGCAGCGTGATCCGCCGGGGATCGGCGGCGACGTCGCGCAGCGTCCAGCGGTCGTGCGGGCACCGGCAATGCGGATTCCGGGGCATCCGTGTGCGCCACAGGCGATGCGTCAACAGGCAGACGGCGATTTCCTCGCCGGAGCAAGGGCCTTGTTCGAGTTCGAGCAGCCGCTTGAGAGTTTCCGACATCACCAGGTCGGCGGCCAGACCGCAGACGTACGGCAACGTCCGCGTCGGTTCGCCGTGGCCGAGATCGGCTTGCAACAATCCGCAGCCGTCGCGGTGCCGCAACTGCGACCACTCGGCGTCCGACAATCCGCACGCCGGGCAAGACTGCTCGGGGTCGCGCAGATCGTAGACCCGCACGTACGCCGTCCAGGTTTCGGGATCGACGGCCCCCTGGATCAGCGTCTTGCCCAGGCCGGCGGCGAGCACGCCCAGCGACACCGGCAGTGCGCGATTGTCGCCGGCGCTCACCCAGACGTCGGCCCGGTTCAAGACCCGAAACGGGACATCCTGCGCCAACATTTGCGCTGCACGAATTGTGATGCCCGGATGAATCGCACGAGCCCGTTCACCCTGCACGTCGACCTTGGCTCGTCCCGCGGCGGCGAAGTCGCACGGCTGCGTGAAAAACGATTGGGCATCATAGGCATCCGGATCGACGGCGATGAGTTCGCCGATGCCCAGCCGCGCGGCGTGTTCGAGCACCTTCCCTCCGACGGCGCCGCCGCCGGCGAGAAACAAGCGCTTGTCGGCCAACTGCGCGGTGCTGCCGGGCAAGCCGCGGAGATCGATCGGCGGCACGGTGTCGCCGCCGGGCGCCGGCGGCCATTGCCGCCAACGAGAATCGGAAAGTGTGGTGTTCATAGTGCTGCGGGATCCCAGACGAGCGTTTCTTCGAGCGAGACCAGATGGCCGCACGCCAGGCAGGTGCTGATCTTCGCCTGGCAGTTCAAGCGGTCCTCGGCCGGCAACTGCGGATGCGAGTCCGCGGTCTCCCGGTGATAGACGGCTCCGCAGCGGCAATTGACGACGACCGTGTCCGCCGCGACGGCCAACTTGCAGAACGGGCACTTCAGTCGGGCCGCAATCATCTCTTCGGTCGGAGCACCGACGTGCGGACGGAAGCGCTGCGTCACGTAGAGCAACCGTCCCGCGCCGGCGCTGATGCTGTCGCGCGTGCCGACCAGCGTGAGTTCCAACGCGGGAATCGAATTCACCAGCACGCCGGAACGCAACGGGACCAGCGCCAGTTCTTTCGTCAATTTGCGCCGCACCACCTGGACGCCGAAGACCGCGCTCGCAGCTTCCGGCACGCGTTGCGGCGGGCCGGACTCGTCCGCGAAACCGATCCACGTCGGCTCTTCGTGATCGATGATCAGGACCGTGTCGCCAGACTCCGCCTCGGCCGGTGTGACCGAGAACTGCGGGAGCGGTTCGGACGCTCCGCAGCCCACGTCGTGCAATTCGAATTTCGTGTCGCTGAGAAAGGTCATCGTGTCATCCTGCGAGGCGCGGATCGAACAGGGATGTTCGCTGTATAAACGGAATGCACCTCCGCGGTATGTACTGTGGTCCTCCGAATCGTCTTCGCGTTGGGGACGATTCAGGCACTGCGGCGCGACTCATCATCCGGCTCTTGTTCATCGTCCAACTCCCGGAACGAAAGATTTTCCGGGGGAAGTCCGATGCGGTAGCCCAAGCCGTCGAGTTGCTCGATGAGCTGCATGCGAAGTTCGGGTCCGCCGAGGTTCCGCCGCCGCAGCGGCTGGGCGAGGGCATCCCTCAGATCCGACAACGTTTGATATTCGCGGGAGAACTGCGAATCGTTCACGCGGCGCACGGTCGCGGCCAGTTGCGACATCTCCACAGCGGCGGCGTCCGGTGGCTGGCCGGCAGCCGCAATCGCCGCCCGCATCAGGTCGGCGAGGAACAGCCATTTTGCAGCGCGGACCGCCACCGCCTGAATAAAGAGGCCGTCGTAGGAAATGCGGACGACCCCGCTACAATGAGATCGTTGCACTACTTCGAGTCGGATGCGCGACATGAGCCCTCTCCACCACGGATGGCACTGCCGGTGTTCCGAGCTCCCCATCCTTGAGGGCCGGGCCTGCGCTGCGGCAGGCAATGATTCGACTCAGACCCTAGCAAGCGGGGAGCCAAAAAGGAAATGAAATATCAAATATATCTGATACGTGACTGACTCATTCAGTAATTCATGTCTGCATACACTATTCTCATGCGGACAAGTTTTGGATAGAATCGTCAGCGGCCATTCGTTGTACCAGCCTCCACCTTCGAAAGCGAGCCGCCATGTCTCCCGACTTGTATCGCTGTGCGATCGCCAAGCTCTTGTCGCAAACTCCGGACATGTCGCAGTTAGAGCTGGCCAAGCAACTCGACACCAATCAGTCGAACGTCTCGCGAATCATCGAAGAGCTGCGCCGCGAGAATCACTTGTCCAAACGCTGGCACGTCGCTCCCCAATTGCTCCTGCGGCCGGAATGGGCGCGGATGGAGGATGAGCTGTTTGGCGTCACCGCGTTGGGGAAGACGATTTCCGAACACGCGCCGCGCGGCCTGAGGGAACGCTTCCGGCTGCGGATCGTCGCAAGCGCCCCGGCGGCGACGCCCAAAGGGTCGCGAAACAAAAACGGGACGAGCAAGAAAGCGGCGACCGACGGCGACCTCCGGCCCGATCATTTCGGCGAGCTGGCCGCCGCCGCCGTGGGCGAACTGATCGCTCCCGTCAAATTCCTCGGCGTTGGCTGCGGCAAGACGCTGGAGGCCGTCATTCGCGAACTTTTGTCGCCGGGATATGCCGGCCCTATTCCGCAACGACCGATCATCCCCATCATCGCCGAACCGGCGCATCTGCGGAATACACAGCAGTCCCCGGCGTACTCGGCGACGCACCTGGCCGAATCGCTGCGGCCGGCCTTTTCCGGCGAAGCCCACGCGGGCGCACCGGTGCTTCGCGGCGTGCCCGCGTACTTGCCGCGCCGCTTTCGCACCCGGGAAGTGCGGCAGATGGTGGCCGAGGTCTCCGGGTATCGGACGATCTTCGTCGACGACTCAAAAAAAGCGCCGCTCATCGGACAACTGGATGGCATTCTGACCGGCGCCGGAACCGTCTCGCCGGGAATGGACGAATGGCAGGGGACGCTGATCCGCGAACGGATCGTGCAGGAGCAAAGCGACCCGGAGCCGGCGTGGAGAAGTAAAGTATCGTCGAAGTACCTCGACAAGATCATTTACGGAGACCTGGCCGGCCTGTTGATTTCGAAGGACGGCATCAGCGCGGACGACGAGAAAGTCGTCAAGGAACTCAACGAGGGACTCGTGGGTCTCCAGGAACGCCATTTGAAAGACGTCTGCCTGAAGGCCGGCCGCAACGGCTCGCCCGGGACCATCCTCGCCGCCTGCGGCTCTCAGAAGGTCGGTCTGATCGCGGCGGGGATCCACCGCGGGCTAGTGACGACCCTCGTGACCACGCGCCGCTGCGCGGAGCAAGTAGCCGCTTGGATCGCGCAGGGAAACTGAGAGTGGCGGCGGCAGAAGCGAAGCCGCTATTCCACCCACCGCCGCAGTTCCCAGCCGCCATCGGGCAGTTTGTCCGACGTGTTGGTCAACAGGTTCATGCCGTTCGCCGTGCCGAGGTACAAGCCTTTTGGCGTCGAGACGATGTTGCGGACTCCGTGATTGGCCGGGTTGCCGAGGCCGTTGATCGACAGAGTCTGCGCGGCGGACGACGTGGAGGAGAAGCGGTACAAATCCGCACCGATGGCCGGCTTCTTCACGCCGTCGACCAACTGGCCGAAGTCCGGGTTGAACGCGAACGTTCCCAGAATGAGCGCCCCTTTGTGGACCGTGCCGGACCAGACGTAGTAGTTGGTGGAGTCGCCGAAGCCCGAATTGCCGAAGCGTCCGCGGAGTCCGGTTTTGTTCGGCAGGAGGGCCCAAGTGCCGCCGTCGCCGTCGCTATTGGGCGTGAAAACGTACACGGCGGCGTTGCCGTAGAGCAATTCCACCGTCGGCCCGAGCGGGGCGCTCCAGTTCTTGGCGCGCAGCAGCAGGGCCGCGCGGTCCATTTTCGGGATGTCGAGCAGCGACGCCTGGTAGTCGGGATACGCGTCGCGGAAACTCTGCACCGCCAATCCGGGATAGTGCATCGTCCCGAAGTAGAGGTACTCGCCGAACGGCACCATCGCCCCCATCGAATACGTGCCGGCGATCACCGGATCGGGCTCGTACCGGTCGGCTTTCCAGGTCTTCACCCAGAACAACGCGTGCTCTCGGGTCAATCCCCCCGCAGGAATCTGCGGGCTGGCCCACAGGCCGACGACCGGCGTCGTCTGCATCAACAGGGTGCCCACCATGTTCGGCGACGGCCACGTCCCCACGATCAGCCGGCCTTCGTGCGCGGCAAGATACGCCCCGTCATTGTCGATCAGGCCGACGGTCTCGAACTGGAACGGCGATTGGCGGTTGCCGCACCACCGCAGCACGGCGCCGCGCGAGGGAATCGGCAGGTACGACTGCACGGCGGTGTAAAGGACGCCGTTGACGTTCAGCCATTTGCGGATGTTGCTGTACTCGCTGAGGAGTTTTGAGCCGAGGAACTGGCCGGTGTTCGCATCGAAGGCGAACAGGCAGATGCCGTTCATCTCGAACGTCGGCCCGCCGGCGAGGACGATGCCGTTGAAGACGGTCAGCGATCGCAGGCCGAGAATCTTCTTGATCAGCGGATCGTTCGGCGTGAAATCGATCAGCGTGTCGGTCTGCGTGTCGTAGCGGTAGACCTTCGGCGGCCGCCAGTCGCCCAAAATGCTTTCGACGGGCGTCATCCCGCGCGGATACTTGCTCGCGCCGGATTCCCAGACGCGGTAGAGAATCTTTTTCGCAGGGCTTTTGAATTCGATCGGCACCGGCAGTCCCGCGCCCGCCAGCCCCAACGCGCCGACGTTCGCCGCCGTGCCGAACCAGATGTACCGGCTGTCGGTGTCCATGCCCCAGATGTAATCGTAATTGACCTTGGGCTGGCCTTTGGTTCCGCGGGGTTGATCGCCGTACGCGTAATATTCTTTGCCGATGCCGGTATAGAACTCGTCCGGCTGGGCCTTCTCGACCAGTTCGAACTTCGCCTGCGCGTGCACGCGGCTGGCGTCGTTGCGCAGGAGAACGAGCAGGGCCATCCCGATCAGCAGCGATCGACTGACAAGCGTCATGAAAAAATCTCCGGACAGTGGGAGCGGCATCCGTTCCCTTCGCAGGGGGTGCGGCCGGTGCAGAGTCCGTTGCCCGGAGAGAAACACGAAGTACGGATCGAACGACTTTTTCGTTTGTGATCCGCGGTCACGATTCTGCGGGAATGTGGCCTAAAAGGATCGTGGCGGATGACCGACCACTCTAGGCTCGCGCGCCCCACCGGCGTCCAGCGGTTCGTGACGTTCTTGCCCAATTTGCGGCTGGTCGCGGCCAGAGGTTGGCGATTGTGCGAGTTGTGCCGAACATGCCGCCGCTGCCGCGCCGATGCCGGCCGGCAACACGGCTTGAAGCCCGTCACCGCGTGGGGGAAATCCGGCAATTCGGCAGGGCCGCGCTCAGCATCTCTCGACCGGCGGACGTCACCGACGTCCCTTTGAGATACAAGTATTTGAGGAGCGTCAGGCCCTTGAGATGCTCCAACCCCGCATC
This sequence comes from uncultured Planctomycetaceae bacterium, assembly GCA_964504645.1. Classification (GTDB taxonomy): domain Bacteria; phylum Planctomycetota; class Planctomycetia; order Planctomycetales; family Planctomycetaceae; genus CAZDGB01. The sequence continues at coordinate 8,498 of CAZDGB010000013.1, forward strand.
GCTCACGCGGGTTTTTTCCAGGAACAACGTCTCCAACCCCGTCAGCCGCGCGATGGATTCCAGACCCGCGTCGCCGACGTCGGTCTCGTTCAAGGCCAGAAATTGCAGCCCGGCCAGCGGCGTCAGAAACACCAGGCCGTCGTCATTGACGCGCGTCCGGTCGAGATCGAGTTGCTTCAATTGCGACAACCCGGCCAGATGCTGCAAGCCCGCGCTCGTCACCCGAGTCGAATCCAGGCACAGTGTTTCGAGATTTTGCCATGCCGGCAGATGCGACAGACCTTCATCGCCGAACGCCGACTGATTCAGGTTCAGCCACTGCGCGGATTTCACGCGACTCAGATGCCGGAATCCAGAGCCTTGCACTCGCGTCTTGTTGAGAGCCAGCCGCTCGAGTTGCGTCAGGTCGGCCAGGTGTTCCAGGCCGGCGTCGGTGATCGGAGTGATGTCGAGTTCGAGCCGCCGCAACGCGTGGAGCCTGGCGAGGTGCTGCAATCCGTCGTCGGTGACTTTCGTACTGCCGAGGCTCAGTCCTTCCAACCGCGACAAATTCGCGAAGTGCGGCAAGATATCGTCGCCGGCCGGGCTGCCGTCGAGATCGAGAAACCGTAGTTCGGGCAACGAGTCCAGTTGCCGCAGCAAGTCGTCCGGCGTTTCGTCGCCCAGCAGACGCACGCCTTCGATTCGTTCCAGCAGCTTCCACCAGCCGTTCAATTCACCGGGCCACCAATCGGGGACGCTGGGATGGTTAAAGGACGCGTGGCCCCCAGCGTCGCTGATGTGCTGCGCGAACTGCAGCTCGCGCAGATGAGCCGACCGAATGAGGGACACCTTCCAGACGGCGAATAAGATCAGCGCCAATCCCGCGATCTGAACGATGCGTTTCCACCACGGATTCATAGCAGCGATCCCTGCACACCGGAACCGGCGTCGCCGATCAGCATGATCAATCACGCGCCGCCTCGCAAGAAATGGTCGTGGTATCGTTTGGATTGGGTGGCACATCCCTGAGTCTTCGAAAGGCGTGGCGATGTGGTAGAAGACCACGCCCTTTGCAAAGCCTCAGGGACGTGCCACCCCAGCCGTACCACTTCCTGCTGAACGCAGCGGCGTGTTTCGACACCGACTTTCCGGCATGGTAAGCTGTGGCCGTCGCCCGGAGATTCGCCGTCATGTCCGATCATCCCTCCCGCTTGAGCCAGATCCCCACGTTGTGGTCGATGGTCCGGCAGGCGCACGGCGACGATGTTCCCGCTGCCCGGCCGGCGCAGGAGCAGTTGCTGGTGATGTACGGCGGCGCGGCGCGGCGATATCTGCGGGCCGCGCTCCGCAGCGAAGAGGCCGCCGATGACGTCTTTCAGGAGTTTTCGCTGAAATTTCTGCGGGGCGATTTTCGCAACGTCTCGCCCGATCGCGGCAAGTTCCGGCAATTTCTGAAGACGTGCCTCTACCGCATGATCGTCGATCATCAGCGCCGCCAAAAAAAGCGCCCGATCGGCGGCATGGAGGCCGAGCACGTCGCCGCGGAAGTCGAAGTCCCGCCCGATGCGGCCCTCGATTCGGCATTTATCAAAGGCTGGCGCGACGAACTCCTGGCGCGGTCGTGGCGGCGGCTGGAAGACGACGAACGAACGACCGGCAAACCGTATCACACCGTCCTGCGCTTGCGAGCCGAACAGGCGCAGGCCTCGTCAACGGAACTCGCCGCGCTGGCGTCGGAGAAACTTCAGCGCGAAATCACGCCGGCGAACATCCGCGTGCTGGTCCACCGGGCGCGGGAACTATTCGCCGAATGCCTGCTCGCCGCCGTCGCCGATTCGTTGCCCGGCTCCGACCGCGAACAGGTGGAGGACGAGTTGATCGAACTGCAACTCCTGGACTATTGCCGCGAGGCGCTGGACCGGGACGCGGCGACGTAAAGCTCAGAAGTTTATCCGCAGATTTCGCAGAGGGGCGCAGATTTCAGGCAAATCATAATTGGCCTCAAAAAGGCGCAAGAAACGCAAAAGGGACAGAAATTCCATTCTTATTTTGCGACTTTTTGCGGCCATCCATATCTCTGTCTGAAATCTGCGTTCCTCTGCGAAATCTGCGGACCGCCTACTCTTCGAGAGTCTGTTTTCCGTGAGCGGTGAATTCGAATCGACCGAGGTTCGCGAAGCGTCCAGTCGGAAGACGCCGGTCGCTTCGTCGCTGCTCGCTGCGCGGTCGTCCGTGGGGTTTGCCGCGGCGCCGAGCCTGCCGACCATGATGCGGGCCGATTCCGGCCCTGTTGATCCCACCGCGTGGCCGCCCGGGCATCAGATCGACGATTTCCAGGTCATCGCGATGCTCGGCAAGGGGGGCTTCGGCGCAGTCTATCTCGCTTGGCAACTGTCGCTCGGCCGCCAGGTGGCCCTCAAGGTCTCGCCCTGCATCGGCCAGGAAGGCCGCACGCTGGCCCGGCTCGATCACCCGCACATCGTCCGCGTCTATTCGGAATCGGTTCGCGAGCAGACGCGTTTGCTCTGCATGCAGTACGTCGCGTCGATTCCCCTCGACAAGCTCATCGCGAAACTCGCCGACGGCGCACGAGGGGTGGCACGCCCTGACGCCGATGCACCACGCCCTTCGAAGACTCAGGGCGTGCCACCCGCCGCTGGGGATTGGACCGGCGCGGAACTGTTGTCGCTGATCGACGCCTCGCACTCCATTGCCGCGGAGTTCGACCCGGCCCAGCTTGCCGACCGGCAATTTTTGAGCGAGCTCGATCACGTTGACGCCGTCTGCTGGATCGGCAGCCGCCTCGCCGATGCGCTGGCCCACGCCCATCGCCACGGCGTGCTGCATCGCGATCTGAAGCCTGGCAACGTCCTCGTCAGCCAGTACGGCCGGCCGCTGCTCGTCGATTTCAATCTCGCCAACCTCACGGAGCAGGACGACGGCACCGCCTCGCAGGTCTTCGGCGGCACGCTGCCCTACATGTCCCCCGAACATCTGCAGGCGTTCGATCCGCTCGATCCCGGCGATCAGAAACTCGTGACGGAGCAGTCCGACATCTATTCGCTCGGCGTCGTGCTGTTCGAGCTGCTGACGGGCCGGATGCCGTTCCCCTCCCACAACAACGAACCGATGGTCAGCCAGCGCGTGAGCCTGATGATCGCCGATCGCCGGCAGCCGGAAACGATCTGGGAAAACTTCCCCGCGGCGGAGCCGGCCGTGCGCTCGGTGCTGGCCCGTGCGCTGGAACCGGACCCGGCCCGGCGCTGGACGACGGCGGACGAATTCTCTCAGGCGTTGAGCGACGTGCTCGATCTGCGGGCCACGCTGCGAAAGGTGTCGCGAACATCGCGTTTCGCGAGCCGGTTTGCGGTGCGGCCGTTTGTGTTTCTCACAATTCTCGGCTTGGTTCCGCATTTCGTCGGCAGCCTGGTCAACATTCCGTACAACCTGTTGCGCGTGGCGGGAGAGAAACGGCTCGCCGTGTTCTTCGAGCTGGTCAACGTCTACAACGTCGTCGTCTACCCGGCGTGCGTCGGCCTGTGCGTGTGGATGGTGTGGCCGGTGTTTCAATGGTGGCGTACTTCTCCCCTCTCCCCTGGAGGGAGAGGGGCCGGGGGTGAGGGGGATGTCCTCGACGGGGAACGTGTGCAAGGACCAAAGAGAGTCCGTGATCTCCCCCTCATCCGGCCTACGGCCACCTTCTCCCTCCAGGGGAGAAGGACAGAAACGTCCGCGAAACCCTCGATCATCGACGAACCCCGCCGGGCGTGGCTGCGGAAGCGGGTCCTCAACCTCCCCTATCTGGCGATCTACATCGCGCTCCTCGGCTGGCTGCCCGGCGCAGTCTGGTTTCCGTGGGGGCTGCATTACTTCGGACTGCGCAACGGCGTCGGTCCGGTGACGTGGTCGGAAATGTTCCATCTGCAAGTGTCGGTCGCCGTGTCGGGCCTGATCGCGCTGACCTACTCCGCCCTCGGCGTGGCGTATCTGTCGGTCTGCGTCTTCTATCCGCGGCTGTGGACCAACCCGCTCCACTTCCACGAACAGGCCCGCCGCGACGTCGCCGGACTGCGCTGGCTCTTGTGGATGATCCCGTTTCTCGCCCTCGCGATCCCGCTGGTCGGCGCGATCCTGTCGATCACGACCACCGACGAGACGTTCAACGCTACCGAACTCCGCACGTTCAAGTACATCACCACAGGCCTCATCGTACTCGGCATGATCGGGTTCCAACTCGCCGTCGTCGTCACCGGCCGGACGCGCCGCGCCGTGGACGCCTTCGCCGGCGCGGATGAGAAGTCCGCCCCACGGTAGAGGATTGGCAGTGAGCGATTCCTCGTCCCTCCGCCGCGGCTTGCAGTCGGCTCAACTCGGCATTCTGGTCAACGCGTTGCTGGCGGCGATCAAACTCGTGGCGGGCATCGTTGGGAACGCTTACGCCCTCATCGCCGACGCGGCCGAATCCGCGGCGGACATTCTCTCGTCGCTGATCGTCCTGGTCGGACTGCAAATCTCCGGCCGCGAGCCCGACGAAAACTATCCATTTGGCTACGGCCGGGCCGAGACGCTGGCCGCGGCCGTCGTCGCCGTGATGCTGATCGGCACGGCGATCGCCATCGCCGTCCAAGCCGCGCGCGAGATTCAAACGCCGCATCACGCCCCCGCGCCATGGACGCTCGGCGTGCTGGTCGCCGTCATCGTCGTCAAGTGGCTCGTCTCCCGCGTCGTGCAATCGACCGGCGATAAAATCGGCAGCCGGGCGCTGCAGGCCGACGCCTGGCATCATCTGAGCGACGCGATCACCTCCGCCGCGGCCTTCGTGGGCATCGGCATCGCCGTCGTCCTGGGCCCGGGCTGGGAAGCCGCCGACGATTGGGCGGCGCTCGTCGCCGCAGCGGTGATTCTGTTCAACGGCGTGTTGATGCTCCGCGGCGCGCTGGCCGATTTGATGGACCGATCGCCCGATGCGGAAATGGTCGCGAACATTCGCCGCGTCGCGGAGAGCGTGCCGGACGTGCGCGCGGTCGAGAAATTGTTCGTCCGCCGCGCGGGGATGAACTTCTTCGTCGAGATTCATGTTCAAGCCGACCCGCTGCTGCCGCTGCGCACGCCCTCGGCGGCCGCGTGAAAGCGGAGATCCGCCAGCAGGTCCCGTCCGTCGCCGGGGTGGTGGTTCATCTGGAACCGTTCGAAGAACAGGCCGCCGCACCCCAGTGACGCCGCCGTCGTGCTACACTGCGGCACACCACGTCCCTCGAAAGCCCGACCGATGACCATGATTCTCATCGTCTACTTCGCCCTCAAAGGCGTCTTGCTGATCGCGCTCGCCCGCACGTTTGTCGTGTACGAGCCGATGCAGAAGCATTGGATCTTTCTCTCGTTTTTGTACGTCTTTCTCCTGGCTCTGTTGAGCTGGGTCTTCATTCTCAGCATGCGGCCCGAGATTCCCGAACAAAAATGGCTGATCTGGCTGGCGCAAACCTTCGTCCTGATCGCGATTTATTTCAAACTGCTGGCCAAGTTCGACGAAGGCTCGCTCTTCTGGTTCATTTTCATCGGCGGCCTGCTGGGGCTGCTGTGGTTCTGAGGCTGCCTTCCGCGGTTTTTCTTCATCGGCGTCGCTCAGAAGACCGCGGTTGCCAACCGCGGCTTGGAGTGTGCGGCTTTCCAATCGACCCACGGGCAAAAAAAATTTGGGCCGCAGTGGCGGGTTCGGCGCGGGTTTGTGGAGTTACGGGTGTCCCCCGCGAACTTCACCCCACTAAAGGACCTGCCGCCATGTCTCCTGCCGCCACCCTCTGCCCGACTCGCCCCGCTGTGACCCGCGACGTCTCCGTCTGGGAATTTGATCCGACGTACTGGCGGATCGTGTGGAACGACGCCGACGGCCAGCCGTTGGGGCTGATCACGTTCGAACGCCGGGTTGTTCCGACGGTCGTTCCGTCGCCGCGGCGGATTCGGTGGTCGTCGCTGCTGCCGAGCTGGCCGATTTTCACCCGCCGGGCCGCAGTGCTGGGGACTTAGGTTCCCACACGCGAGGCCGCAAACTCGGAAGTTCCAAGCTCCAAATGTCCAAGTTCCAACTTTCAAATTCCAAAGGGCTGCGGAGTCCGTTGTTTGGAGCTTGAGATTGGGAATTGAGAACTTCGGGAATCCTTTCGTTCCGCAAAAATTTCAGCCGTCCATCCGGGAGCCACAAGATGACAAGCCACCTCGCAGACCTGGTGCAACATGCCGCCCTTGCCGGAGATGCGGCGGCGCTCGCCCAACTGGTCGCCGCCCACGGTGCGGCGGCTGTGCGCCACGACGGCGATCCCGCCCAGTTGACCGCCCTGCATTGGGCCGCCGCGTCGGGCGATGTGAACGCCGTACTCTTCCTCCTCGCGCCGCCGGTTCAGGCCGATCCGCGGGCCGCCCGAGTCAACAACTTCACCCCGTTGCATTCCGCCGCCATGCAGGGTCATGCGGACGTCTGCGCCGAACTGATCGCGGCGGGGGCCGACGTGAATCACCGGACCGACCCGCAGCGATACGCCCCGCTACACAGCGCGGCGTTCGCCGGGCATGTCGCCGCCCTCCGCGTGCTGCTCGCTCACGGAGCGGACCGCGAACTGGTCAACTACCGGCAAGAACGCCCCGCCGACACCGCCCGCCGCACCGGCCAGACAGAGGCCGCGAAATTGCTGGAGGGATAAGGATTTGACGTAGCGGAAGTCGTGAGACTTCCGCCGCATGGGACCAGACAGCGGAAGTCTCACGACTTCCGCTACCCGGAAAACACTTCACCGGTCGAGAGGCGGCGCACGCCGTCCGGGTCATGCGCCGGCAACAGGATCGTCGGTTCCTGGCGGGCGAACGCTTTAATCGCTCGCAGCGTGGCGAGCGACAACACCGGATCGTACGTCACGCCGTCCACGCGCTCGGCGGCCAGGTCGGCTTGTTCGTACGTGGCGTCGCCGGCGATGAAGTAGGTGGCTTCCGTGCCGCGGGCGACGACCGACAGGTGTCCGCGAAAGTGCCCGGGCGTCGGCACGAGAAAGATGCGGCCATCGCGCGTGATGGGGTGCGATGCCGGAAACGGACCGACAGCGGGTCCGTCCAGCGCGACGAGTTCGGGCCGCAGCCACGTGGGCCAGCGTTGCGGCAGGCAGCCCATCAGTTTGCCTTGAAAGCTTTTCGCCAGCCGCCAGCCGTCTTGCGGACCGATGATGCGGTTGTGCGGAAAGTGGTGCAGGCCTCCCGTGTGATCGTGGTGGTAATGAGTCAGGATCACCGCTTCGATGTCCTGACGGGGATCGATGCCCAAGTTGCGCAGCTGAAAGCCGATCTCCTCCACCGGCGCGACCTTGATCTCCACCATCTTCGTGAAGAACGGGTTCCACCACGGCAGATAGCCGGGCGTCGAGTTCTCCGCCGTGTCGCCGGTATCGACCAGAAATCGCCCTTCGGGATGTTCGATCAGCCACGCGAGCACCGGCAACGGTCCTGCCCACCGCGTATCGCGCACGATGTCCAGCTTGCGGCCGAACGCAGACCGTCCGTCCCGGCCGCACTTCTGAGCGGCCTTGAGCCGGGCCCAACCGGTTTGAATCGGGATCACACGAAGCATGAAGCGCGTCCTGGATTCGAGCTGAGCGCCCGCTCCGAGGCCTGTTGCAACGACAGGGCTTCGTAACTTACCGCATCGCGTTCAGAAAAACAGGCCAATCCCTTCGTAGCGGAAGTCTCGACTTCCGCCGCATGGGATAAAACGGCTGAAGTCTCACGACTTCCGCTACGTCAAATTTTCCGGCCTCCTTGTGATGCCGCCGGCCGCGCGGCATCGTATCGGCGAAAGGCGTCCCCAATGCCCACCTTCGGCCGAGTCGCACCCACCATTCCCGTGACGGAGATGGACCGCGCGCTCCGGTTCTACCGCGACACCCTCGGCTTCGCCGTCGCCTTCACCAACGGCGACCCGGTCTGCTTCGCGGCCCTCACGCAGGGCGCCGCGCAACTGCATCTGGAAGTTCAGCCCCAGAAGGCCGGTTCGTCACACGCTCACATCCTCGTCGACGATCTCGACGCCGTACACGAACTCTTGCTACGGGCCGGCGCTGACGTGCGACAACCGCCCCAAGTTCAAGAGTGGGGCCTGCGCGACATCGTTATCGCCGATCCCGATGGCAATACGTTCGAGATTGCGGAACCGGTGATGAAGTAGTGTTCGTCACTTGTTGAGCGGCGTTGTCGCGTCCGCCCCCATCCTCACGAGATACTTCCCGTCGCTCAGTCGGACCCGAATTCTGGCCGACGGAAACAGGCTCGCCGCGGCAAGATCGTGAGGCTCCTCCGGCGCACGTTCGCCGGCCAGTAAAACCTGCCCCTCGGGATGCGAGAGTTGCAGCTCCGTCACGTCGAGCCCCGTCAAATCGTCAGAATAGTCGCGGCCGCCGGAAACCGTCAGCAACAAATGCTCGGAGGTGCGAGTCACAGTCGCCTGGTGGCAGCAGAAAATCAGGAATCGCGACGCCTGGAGTTGCACGTTGCCGGTGAACGTCCACGTCGTCGTGCTGCCCAATGTTTCTTCCTCCATCCCGTCGCACAGCACGGCGAGTTCATTCGACGGCAGCGGCTTATCAAAGAGATCCCCATCTGCGGGCGGAAGGTTCGCCGAGTAGATTTTCACCCGCTCCGGCGCGAGATGCACCATCAACTGCTTCGCGCGGCGTTGCGCGTCACGCTCGCGGCGCGCATCGACGTGGCTTTTCGTGTATTCGATCACCACTCCCAGCCCAGCGGAGGGAGGCTCCGGTTGCGACTGAATCCCCTCCGGTCCGAGAGAACGTTCCGAACCGAACAGCAACGCGGGCACGTCGCGCAGCGCGGCCGGAAAGTCACCGCGATCGGTGTCCTCCGCTGCGGGTTCGGAAAAACCGATTGCCAGACAGAGCAGATACGAGAACTGGGCCATCGTCGTCTCCCTCCAGAACGGCCACGGACTCCGCGGACAAAACTCGTCCTTCTCGTCACGGTCATATGCCTGCCCTGCCGTTCGGTCAAGAGCAGATAACAGCAGCCCTCGCCATTGCCGGCGCAGCGAATGCTCTGGATAATTCCGGGGGACTTCTCTTAGCCGCAAGGGTGGCGACTCAACAAGTCGCACAGACACGAACCCGTTCTGAGTGATCCTCTTTCGAAAGGAGTGCGGATCGTGATGATTTATGCCTCTCTCCAAAAGCCCGCGGTGGTGATATTGAGTGCTGCGTGTCTCTACGTTGTCGGTGGATTCTCCCCTGCGTACGCGGAGGAAACGAAAGACGTCCTCGATAAACTGCGCGGCAAATGGCTCACCGTCAAACTGGAAGAGGCGGGTAAGGAGGCTCTGGGAGAAGACCTGAAGGTGCGAAAGCATACCTTGACGTTCAGCGGCGAGAAACTCGTGCAAACGTTCCAGCATAAGAACAAGGGCGAAGTCGCGGTCGAGGGATCGATCCAGATCGATGCCACGGCCTCTCCCTGGGAAATGGATTGGTCGGACATGGTTCAGAAAGCAGCCGGCCAGGCGGAGGGGCAGAAAATCCCGGTGAAAACGCTTGGCATCTTCGAACTCGACGGCGACACGCTGAAAATCCACTTCCGGGCGCATCTCGACGGAAAAGATGCCAAGGGGGAAATCGTCAAACGCCCCACCGATTTCACCCAGACCATGCCCGATACCCAAGGCGACGTATTAATCACCTTGCAGCGCGACAAACCGTAACGCAGCGAATGAAGGTTCGAACAACCCCTCTGGCTACGCTCGAACGGCGACGATAAGATTTCGCAGCGTGTCCGTGTCGCGTGTTCCAAGGAGGGTCCGCCATGTGCCGATTCGCGTTGCTGACGATCGTGGGTGTTGTCTTCGTCGGGCTGAATGCGGGCCGAGCCGACGAGCCGGCCGCTCCGATGTCCCAGCCGGCCATGACCGTGAAGGTCTATGCGGTTCCCGATCTCCTCGCGGCGGCCGACGCGCCGCAGGCCGGGCCGAACCCTTTGCCGGGCAATTCCGAAATGGCGGAAGCGCTGCAGCAGATCCAGTTGCAGGCGCAGCTCATTCAGGCCAGCGTGCAGGCCGCGCAAAACACCGCCGCCGCGGAACCCGCCAGCGACGTCGTCAAGAAGCTGGAGCGGTTGAAGAAGGCGCTCCGCATCGCGGCGCCAAAGGATTCGTGGACCGAGAACGGCGGCGACGGGGAAATCGAAGTCTACCCCGACGCGCTCAGTCTGATCGTCCGCCAGACTCCCGCCGGCCACGAAGCGATTGCCGACTTGCTGACTCAACTGCGAGCGGCTCAAAGCGTCTACATCGAGCTGACCGTCGAACTGCTGAGCCTTCATGGCGTTGAGGATGAAGTGGCGGCGGAACTTATGTTGCAATTACTGAACCACGAACTTAGTGAAGAAGAACTGGCCCGTTTCCGCCAAATCGGCGCGAAGACGGTGTTGACCAACGTGGTTCAGATCGCGAATGGACGTTCGACAAACACGGCCCTGCCGATCGGCTTACCGGTCGAAATGACGGCCGTTGCGTCCGTAGACCGGAGCACGGTGGAATTTCGATCCACTATGAAAGGACCATACGATGATGACGTCGCGATGATGCGGCAGGCGTTGGCGCAATCGCGAACAGTCAGTGTGGGAAAATCGATGGCCTACGTCATCAACCTCGAGGGACTGATCGCCCTCGTCACGCCGAAGATCGTCGATCGTTCGCCCGCCGCGGTGAAAGAGGGTCGTCCTTGACGCCGCATTGAAGATCACGGCCTGTGCCGCCGCCTTCCTCCGGTCCCCTCGCCCCCGCATCGGGGGAGAGGGTTAGGGAGAGGGGGCGAGCGCTTCAGGCGCTTCGTTGGAGTCCCAGTCCGGGATCCGCTACTTCACCACCGTCCACGGATGATTCAAATTCACGGCCCCGGCGTCGAAGAGTTCGTCCGGGATGTCGGCGTCGAAATCGAGATAGTAGCGGACGTAGGTGTCGCTCCGTGTGCCGTCCTCCAGTGAGACCGAGTTCCCGGGCATCCGCATTGTGGTCGGGTACCAGAGTCCCTGCGGCGTCTGCGCGGCCTCCACGACTTCGGAGATACCGGTCGCCGCGGCCGGCTCTGCGCCCCGGAAGAATTCCTTTCGCACGATCAGATTGCCCCGCTGCGGGTCGAGCCAATACCGGCGCCGATCGACCTCCTTCGACCAGCGATTGATCAAATCGACGCGCAGCCGCGGCTCGCCGTCCAGTTCCGCGTCGGCGACTTCCGCGCCGAAATTGAGCGCCGTGCCGAGCTTCAAGTGGTCGTAGCCGTATGACTCCGGCAGTTCATTGGCATGCTGCGGCGACGTGGGATCGACGGGATCCATCTCCTGCCGCGGCGTGACTTTCAGCCCAGCCAGCCGCAGAAAGCGCGGGTCGTCCGGATCGGGTTGGCGCGGCTCATCGAACACTGGGTCGAAGAGCCAGAATTGCTTTCCGTCCCAAATTTCCCGCGGGTAGCCCTTCATGTCCTTGAACTGGGCCAGCCACCAGGCGCGCGGGTCTTCTCCCGCGGGAATCGCGGCGCGACCCTGAAACGCCGGCCGGACCTGGTCGACGCGCCAACGATTCCCCTTCCGCCAGATGCGATACATCTGACTCCAGGCGCTGGCCGGCCCGTCGCCGATCGTTTCGACGACAATGGCGCGATAGTTGTCGAACCGCCGCGCCGCCCCCGTCGTCGCCGCGAGGATTCGTTGAAATTCCACCGACGGCGTCTGATCCACGATCTTCGCATCCGCCGGCGCGCCCAGCGCGACGATGGTGAGCGGCCCGCGGTCGGGATAGGTCACCTGAAAATCGCCCAGCGTCTGGCCGCCGTGTTTCATCGTCCAGGAGTTCGGCAACCCAGTCGCCGGATCGACGCGGAGCACGCTTTCGGTCTCGTCCGTCCCCTGCGCGACGACGAAGCGATGTTCGATCAACTCGCGGCCGTCGACCACGACCGTTCGCGTCTCGTGTTCGCGCAGCCGTTGATCGCCGGCGGTCATCGCGCGCTGCACGTTGCCGGTCAACAGCGCCAGAAAACTTTGCTGTGCCGTCGTGATGCCCCGCGTGTTGACATGCTTGAGCGGCATCCGCTGAATCGACTCGGCGTCCGCGGGGGGACCGTAGACGTCCATCGTCTGCTGCTGTTGATCGACGAGGACGCACGATTTCCCGGAACGAAAGCCGAGAATGCCGTGCTTCGCCGAGAACCACAGCTCCGTTCGTTCGCCGTCGACGCCGGTTCCTGCGGCGTGCAGCCAGGTTTTTTTGGCGACGGCCTCGGCGACTTGCGCCCACGCGCGGTTCGGCCCGATCAGCGGCGAGATCGCGATCAACGCCGCGGCCAACAGGGCCGTCGCGGCCAGCACCGCCCGGACCGCGCGCCGATGCAACGTCTGGCGTCCCGGCAACGGCGGCGGTTGCGTCGCCAGGCGGGTCCGCAGGCCGCTCAATCGTTCGCGCAGCCGCGTCTCGACGTCGGCCGGCGGTTCGGTGTTCAGCGTCTCGACGATCAACCGAGCCGCGGGGTCGTGCTCGAATTCGGAATTCATGTTCGATCCTCTTGCAACGGGGCGGCATGCAGGGGCGACAACAGCGTCCGCAGCCGCGCCAATCCGCGGGCCACGTGGACGCGGGCCGTCGGTTCGGCGCAGTCCAGCGCCTGGGCGATCTGCTCGAAGGAACACGACGACAAAAACCGCAGGCTGACGGCGGTCGCCTGCCGCTCCGGCAAACGGGCGATCGCCGCGACGATTTCTTCCCGCCGCTCGCGCTCCGCGACCGCGCGCTGGGCGTCCGCTTTCGTCGACGCGGGATCGGCCGTCAGCGGCGCGCTCCGCCGCTTGCGCCGCCGCACAATGTCGCACGCCGCATTGCAGCAGATTCTCAGCACCAGCGCCGTCGGATGCGGATGGCTCCGAATCCGCGGCCACTGTTGCCAGAGGCGCGCCATCGCCTCCTGCAACGCATCCTCTGCGTCGTCGGCATGCTGCGTGATCCGCCAGACGGAGCGCAGCATCTGGTCCTCTATCGGACCGATGATTCGCTCGTAGTCGCCTGCGGACGCTTCCATGAACGGCCTCGCGGAAAATTTCCGTCTCGCCGCCCTCGGCTCGACCCCGAGTAAACGGCGAACCGGCCCAGAATGCTTACCGGGATTCCCGCCGCCGCGACATTTTCCGGGAAATTCCCCGCCCGACGATTGTCGCACGCCGACCCGATTTCCGCGCCATCCGCGGTCCCTTCGCCCCCACTGCCGGGGAGAGGGTTAGGGTGAGGGGCCGCTGGATCACACGGACGGCCTGGGTGAAGCCCCATTTTCCTGCTGGCCATGCCTCAGACGTTCACCGGAAAGAATTCCGGCTATCATGAGCACACCGACCCATCGCAAGAGAACCCGCGGGACTAGACGACACGATGAACAGCCCACCGGAGGACGACCGGCTCATCTCCCCCTGCATCGGCCTGTGCGTGCTGGACCCCCAGCAAGAGTACTGCCGAGGCTGCTGGCGCACGATCGACGAGATCAGCCGTTGGTCGCGACTGACGCTCGAGCAAAAACGCGAAGTCCTGCAAACCTGCGATCAACGCCAAGCGAGTCGAGAGTCCTGCGGCGAGGGATCGAACTGACACCACATCCCGCGAGGCGAACCGCCTGCATCACTCTGTGGCCCGTCAATTCGCGGGGCGGCATGCCAACTGTCCGCGAATCACGGCGGACAAGTCCTCCAGCGTTGACGTCAGGAACTTCGCCGAGGGAATCCGCACAATCGGGATTTGAGTCACGATTTCCAGAAACCGCAGCGTGCGATGCATTCCCGCGCCGCAGCCTTCGCAGACTTGAATCGTGTGACAGCCTGCTTGCTGAAAGACTTGCGAGAGACCGACAGCAATCCGATCGTACTTCTCTCTTTCCGGGCGATTGAGCCCGCGGCTCGCAATCTCATAGCCTTTGGCTTCACTCATTCTGTTTCCAATCGCGTTGGGTCAGACCACTGTAGCATGGTCGACGCGAAGAATCCGGCCGCGAAGCACGGCGATAACGAGGTATCGAGCAAACTGTATTTGTCGCCAAATTCGAACGATCTCGGTTCGTCCACTGGTTTATCGGTTCACCGCGGCCTTGAATTCATGGCCGGGATTATCCGGAATGCTGCACCTCATGATCCCTCGGGAGCGAATGCGGCTTCCGGCCCGGCCATGAGAGGCGAGTTTCTGCATGACAGGCCATTTTGTCCGGACGCGGGTCCGAAGACTCTCCATTCGCCGGATGCTGCCGCCACCATCGCGGTGGGTGGAGTGGGGCGGCGTTTTGCTGCTCTGCGGTTCAATCGCGGCCGGCATTCTCGCCACGCAATTGTGGTAAAGCCGGTGTGCGCTCCGGGCGCAAAAGTTGTTCAAAATGTTCGCTCGGAAGAAAGCTCCTCATTCAATGGAGTGACGCAATGAGCGACAATTACCCAGCCCATGAGCCGACCTTCATGGTGGACAATCCCCTCGCCCACAAACTGGCGAAACGGTTTGCCGCGCAACTTGCGGCCTTGTTCTCTCGCTTTGGCCTGGTCGTGCACCACTCTCACGGCCGCCACGCGGGCTATACCGCGACCGATGAACAGTCCAAGTTCATTCGCGTGGAGGTGACCCCTGGAAAAATCGACGTCGACTTGACCGGCGAGATCGGGGAGCAAGTGTCCCGCGGGCTGCGGTCCCTGGCGGAAAAGCTCACGAAGATCGCCGAGCAAATTGAGAAGGATCCCGTTTTCGGCAGTCAGCCTGACGCCGCGGGCGGCGTGTCGGCGGATAGGAACGCAGGCCCTGACGCCGCGTTCATGGATTCTCTGAAAGGGACATCGTGAAAAATCGAGTTGAGAACGGCGAAGTCACGCAGCTGCGTGAGCAATTGGAGAACGCGACCGAGCGGGTGGAAGATTTGATCTCATGGCAAGCCGGCTTGCAGGATGAACTCACCACGGCTCTGGAGGCGATAGCCCCAGGCAGCGAGGGGGGGCAAACGTCAGTCCCCGCGGGGACGCACGAGGAACGCCGGCATATCAACGAACTGCAAATCCGCCTGAAACGTTTGCACGAGTCGGCGGACGATTTCCGCGACGTGATCCACGCCCTCAAGCAAGAACTCGCCTCTGCGCTTTTGAGCGCCATCGAACTGCATCAGACGGAGGTGGAAGCGGATAGTGAATTGGGGGGAGAGGCCTGACTGACGTGCCGGACTCCCTCTGGCTGAGGCCTGGCGGAGATGACATCACCGCGCGGCTCCGCTCGGCATTGAGGGCGACCAGCCGTAGGCGTCGAACACGGCGGCGTCGAGGTCGTCGTGAATCTGTTTCAGGACGGGTTGGCGACGAATCAGCGCCATAACACTTATGGCATCGCGTGATGTGGGCACCTTCAAAATTCGCCTTGTCTTTTGTACCACACGCACACGGCGCGGCATGTCCCTGATTTAGAAATTCCAGCCCCGGCAGGGGCGTCGGGCTGTAGCCACGGGTGAAGCGAGTCCGCCGCTTGGGGCGAGCGCAGCGCAACCCGTGGAACCAGTTTCAAAATGAAAATCCTGCCCCGGCGGGGCAGCGGAGTTCTACGAGCCATCAATCGAAGACATACCGCTCATCGAATTCCACCTCATGCGCGCGGAGCAGTTTCAACAGCTCGGACGGAAAATCTTCCCGAGCATGATGCTCACGTTGATTCGCGAGGTACTTCTTGACCGCTTCCTCTTGAGACTTGCTGACCGAGAAAACGGCGTAACCTTCCTGCCAGGCGAACGCGCCGAGCTTGGGGAACGTCTCGTGAATCCACTTCGATGATCCCGCTTTGACTGCACGCATCAGGTCGGAGATCGATCCGTCCGGTCGCCAGCGCAGATAGAGATGCACGTGATCTTCGATGCCGCCGATGTCGTAGAGCGATCCTTTTTCCGAGCGAACGATGCCGCCGATGTAGGGATACAACTGCTCCGCGACGTCGGCCGTAATCCATCGCTCGCGGTGTTTGGTCGAGAAAACGACGTGAAGCAACAGTTGCGAATAAGTGCCCGGCATGGAATTTCCTTCGCCCCTCACGGGGCTTAATGTGGGATTGATCGAGCATTCCACGGGTTTCGCGTCGGGCGACTCTGTCGCCGCGCCGCTGCACCCGTGGCTACAGTCCTGCGCCCCGCCGGGGCTTCCAATGGATCAAAAGCCGGCTTCGCCATCTTCAATTTCCATGGCTTCAGCAAGCGCCAAAGCATTGCGAAGAATGCTCGTTCCATATTGCTGAGCCAAATGAAGAATCTGCTTTGCGCCGAGTTCGGTCCAATCGGCTTCATGAATGAGGGCGGCAATGATATCTTCTTCGCCCGCATCAGGATTCAAACGATCCACAATTCCTGAGTACTCGTAACGAAGCGCGGTGGGATACAACTCTCGTGTGATAGACATAGGACATCACTCCCTTCAGGCGTTTTGAAATCGATTATCCCGATGCCATCGCAAGCACGCCGGATCAGGATAGAAACGAGTAGGCGAAATCATCTGTTGACCGTGACGAGCTGTGATGAGCGTGGCGACAGCTTCGTCTTTTAAGCTTCGAACTCGCTTGCTGACACACAACGTAAGATCATCTGCAAAAGTGATCAATCCGGCATCAAACAGTCGGTCGAAGGTAGCCGACAGACTGAGACCGTTTGTCGGATCGGATCGTCGATGCTCATCGACACTCCATGGGATGATGTGTCCTGCAACTAGACACTCCACAAGTGGGATGCCCGTCACGCAACATCGATTGTTGTAACTGCTGATCACAGCATCGCGAAAAAATGCTTGATGCAGTCGCTGTTTGTATGTGACGACTTTCTCTGATGGACCGCTTGGTTGCAATAGCGATGCGACATCGAGTTTATTTGGCTCGAACCTTCGTCGCAGATCATGAGCATGAATGATTAACCCATTCCAATCCGCGTGAAATTCGTCCCAGACTGCTTTATCGAGTTTGCTGCCATGCGAAAGACCGGAAATGTTGCGTGCAGCAAGTTGCGGGTCAAATGCCCCAAAGTTGCCAAGCTTGCGAGCCACCGATGCCGGAGTCCGGTGTAATAACGCGGCGAGTTCTTTAACTCGGGTATCCGAAGCCTTGGTCCGCTGAAATGGTATTCGACAATATAACTCGAATGCGAGAATAAGTTCGTCGCGAGTCCAAAGTTGACCATCGTTGGCGGGCCGCACATTCATCGGACTTCCTACAAGTCGATGCGGCCGCCGCTAGTGGTGCCGTCCGGATTCTGGAAGGTGACGTCCCGCTCGAAGACGTACGTGTTCTGGGCGACGTCGGGGACGGACGGGTTCGGCCGCGGCACGCTAAGGTAGTCGCAGAGTTCCGCGAGGAAGAGTTGATAGTTGGCTCGCTCTGCCGCGCCGGACGACTGCCAGCGAGTGAGGAACGCGGGAGGATCTTCGGCGACTGTCGACACGCGGCAAGCCCTCGCAACTGGTGTTCAGGTAGAGTGTACAGCCCGCGCGCGGCGGCGACTATGAATCCGGACGGGCGGTCCCGGGCCAACCTTTCTGAAGTAGGGTGGGTCCTTGTATTGGTGGAGCACATAACATTCTGGATTTTGCCCGGAGGGCGTCAGAACTTAGCCCAGGACGTCAGTCCTGGGACGGTGGCGATCCGAGCGAACCAAGCCTGGAGGGCGACAGAAACTTCTGCCGCCCTCCGGGCTGATCCTCCAGAACATTCGTGGTCCCAGGACTGACGTCCTGGGCTAAGCTCTGACGCCCTGGCGGGCTTCAATCACTCAGTCGCAAGACTCGCGGACATGCACTCCCCAACCGCCATTCCTAAACACGCGGCGCGTGAATCTGGGCGGCGTGCAAAGGCTGCGTTTTCAAACAACGCGTTTGAAATGGGCCGCTGTCTGTTTCAGAAGTGCGTGGCGCGCAGCGGGCGTCACGAAAGCGACACGGGAGCGACACGCAACGCACCGTTTGTGACACGATTCGCGCCTTGGGCCGTCGTCGGGAACTTCCGCGAAACATCGACGACAAATCGCGCCGCTTGCGTCATTGCGGCGGCGTGAGATTCGCTCCCGGCGCGATTTTCCGTCGAGTCGCTAGTCGTGATGTCTCAAGGGTTTCAGCAAGACTGGCTGAAGCGGTCTCGAAAAATCTGGCGGGGCGGCTGTAACAACTCATTCTGCAACACGTGGTAGGGGCTAGGAATGCCTCGGCGTTCGGGCCGGGGATTGCACCCAATCCAATTCGCAGAGGAGATGATCATGATCCGCCAGCCGCTTTCCAGTTGTGTCCCTATGATGTGTTGCGTGTGGCTATCGGCAGCCGCGATGCCGGCCTCGGCGCAACTTTCGATCAACATTGATGATGCGGGCGTCAGCCTGCAGAACGGCAGCCAGGCGCCGCTCGTCGTCGGGCCGGGCCAGTCGTTCGGCGGCACCCTCACGCCGAACGGGTTTCAAGGCGTGATGTCGGGTGCGCAGGGCGTGCGCAGCTTCCAACCGATGGCCAATCCGTTCCTCGACAAGCAGCCGGCCGCGCCGGCGGCGGCGAAGCCGCTGCAGATCAACGCGGGGGGAATTTCGGTTTCGCTGCCCGGCGCGGCGACGGCTCCCGCCGTGATGAAGTCGGAACCGATGACGGCTCAGAAGTTTGCGGCCGTCCGCTCGATGGCCCGCACGGCGGAGCCGGAAGACGTCGTGGTGGAAATCGACCGGATGCTGGTCCGTTCGCCCGGGAGCAGCGACCTGTTGCAGCTCAAAGCCGTGATGCTCATGAAAATGGCCAAAATGCGGGAGGCCGCGGCGTGCTGCTACGAGGCGCTGGTCCGCGGTCCCGTGTGGACCTGGCCGATGCT
This sequence comes from uncultured Planctomycetaceae bacterium, assembly GCA_964504645.1. Lineage (GTDB taxonomy): Bacteria > Planctomycetota > Planctomycetia > Planctomycetales > Planctomycetaceae > CAZDGB01. The sequence continues at coordinate 27,381 of CAZDGB010000013.1, forward strand.
GCGGGCGTGCTTCGATTCGAAGGACGCCGCCGAGCGGATGTATCGCGTGTTGCAGAAGGAACTTGAGGATCGTCCCACCGTCGAGCGCCAACTGCTGCTCGCCTGGTGGGAACGGATGCTGGGCCACGAGCGGGAGTCCGTCATGGCGCTGGAAGCGGTGATGGAATCGCTGCCGAAGGACGTCTATCTAATGCGGCTCCACGAGGACTGGGCGCTGCCGCTCGAGGCCGAAGCCCCGCCCGCCGCGCAGCCGTAACGTCTGAATGCAATTGCTATTTCGTCTGCCAGCCCGGCCGAGGACCTTTCCTCGGCCGGGCTTTTTTTGCGCGCTAAGAGATCGGCCACAGAAGCAGAGAAGTCACCAGATCGCGAGAAATAGTCTCGATTTTGTGACTTTTGTGCCTCTGGTGGCAGCCTCTGTTTCCTTGGCTCACAAAGATTTTTCGGTTCGCCTGTAACAACCGCGCGACTCGCCGTTGGAGTGAGTGAATCGCCTGCCGCACGACTGCGGTGGGCACAAATCACTCGAACTTGCGGGAGGTTATCATGTTGCGATCTCGGAAACTCTGGAGCGTTTGCTCGATCGGTTTGAGCCTGGTGGTTTCGCTGGCGAACACGCCGGCTGAGGCTCAGAAGGGCAAGTTCGGCTTGGGATTCGTCGGCGGTCAGCCGCAGATGAACTTCGTCAATCCGAAAGGCAATGTGAACCTGGGCCTTGGCCCGAATGGTGCGGTCGGCGTGGGTGTCGGCACGGCGAATGGCACGGGGATCGGCATCGGCGTGAACGGCGGAACTGGAATCGGCGTCGGCAATAACGGCACGGGTGTCGGCGTGGGTTCCAATGGCGGCGTCGGACTCGGCATCGGGACGAACGGCGGGACGGGCGTCGGCATTGGCAATAACGGCGGACTCGGACTCGGCCTGGGCAACAACGGCGGAACCGGGATCGGCGTGGGCAACAATGGCGGATTCGGCCTGGGCGTTGGCAACAACGGCGGGACAGGGATCGGGATTGGCAATAACCTCGGAACCGGCATCGGCTTCGGGAACAACGGCGGCACCGGGATTGGTGTCGGCAACAACCTCGGCACCGGGATCGGGATTGGCAATAACGGGGGCACGGGACTCGGGATCGGTAACAACCTGGGAACCGGAATTGGCGTCGGCAACAACGGCGGGACCGGCATCGGCCTCGGCAATAACCTCGGAACTGGCATCGGGATCGGGAACAACGGTGGAACCGGACTCGGGATTGGCAACAACCTCGGCACCGGGATCGGCGTGGGCAACAACCTCGGTACGGGAATCGGGATTGGCAATAACCTGGGAACAGGCATCGGGATCGGGAATAACCTCGGCACCGGCCTGGGCATCGGCAACAACGGTGGAACCGGTCTGGGAGTGGGCAACAACCTCGGCACGGGCGTGGGAATCGGCAACGGCTTCGTGAATCCGTTCCTTCCGTAAGCTCTGTTCAAATCGAACGTTACATGCAACGGCCAGCGAGTTCTCTCGCTGGCCGTTTTTCTTGTTGCGCGCGGATCCTGAAATTCTTCCGTTCGCGTGTAACAACCGAGAAACGGCCCGTAGGAGTGAGTGAAGGTTGGTGACACACAAACGACTCAAACCCAAAGGAAAAGATCATGTTGAAGTCAGCCCCTCGCTTCGCTCGGTTGGTTGCCGCCCTGTGCCTCGTCGCCGCGATGACGTTCGCCGCCAGTTCCGCCGACGCCGGCCAGAAGAACTTCAAGAAGTTCAACGGCAACTTCCACAGCAACAAGTTCCACAGCTTCAATCACAAGTTCAACGGCTTCAACAAGTTCCACGGGAACAAGTTCAACACGTTCCACAAGTTCCACAACCACAAGTTCCATACGCAACCGTTCTTCTTCCATCATCAGCCGGTGTTCGTCCCGTTCGGTTTCCACAAGTAAGCCCGCGGTGACAGCGACATCACTTTTCCACCGGCCGACGAGCCTTCTCGCCGGCCGGTTGCTTTTTTGGTGTCCCGAAGTTTTCACGAGAATTTCGACCCTGCGGTGTAACAGCGGCGATTTGGCCCGTTGAAGAAGCGACGTCGGACACACACTTTCGCTGACCTCTATCCTGGAGAACGATCATGTTGACCCACCTCACGACCCTGAGCCGAGCGGCTGCCCTCTTGACCCTCGCCGTGGCGACCATAATCCCTGCGACCTCCGTCGAAGCCTGTCATCGCGGCGGCGGCTATCGCGGTGGATACGGCGGAGGATACGCTCGTCCGGCGTACGTGACTCCGTCGTACAGCCCCGTGCAGTACACCACGCAATCGGCCGTGGCCGCTCCCATGCAGCCGACGACTCCGGCGCTCGTCGCCCAAGCCAAGCAAATGTTGAAGTCCCGGAACTATGGCGCCGCGCAGCAGGCGGTCGATGTGGCGCTCAAGCGGGAACCGAAGAACTCGGCCCTTATGCAGCTCAAGTCGCTGATTTCGTTCGCCCAGAGTGATTTCCAGGCCGCCGCGGCGATGGCGTATTCCGCGTTGACGCTGGGCCAATCGTTCGATTGGAATGTCTGCCGGCAGCTCTATCCGAGCACGGCGGAATACACGCAGCAGTACCAGACGCTGTCCGCGGTCGTGAAAGCGAAGCCGGATCAGCCCCACCTGCAGTTCCTGTTGGCCTATCATCACCTGTTGCTCGGCCATCAGAAAGAAGGCCGCGCGGCGTTGGAACTCGCGAAGAGCCTGCTGCCGCAGGACAAGCTGATTCCCATGCTGCTGTCGCAACTGCCGTCCAGCCCGGCGAAGGAAGCCCCCGCCGCCCCGTCGGTTGCTGTGGACGATTCCGCTCCAATGGTGAAGTGACGTGGGGTTAAGGGGTGAGAGTTGAGGGTTGAGAGTCAGGAATGGCTCTCAACCCTCAACTCGTTTGTGGGTTGGTGGTTGAGAGTTGAGGGGCAGACAGTCAGAATGCCATTGTTTCCTGCTCTCAATCCTCAACCCTGAACGATCCACCATGACACGACCGAAAGTCCTGATCACCGGCGCCAGCGGATTGATCGCCGGGCTGGCGCTCAAGAATCTGAGCGACAAGTACGAGTTCAGCGGCTTGAGCCGCCGGCCGGTGCCGGGGATTTCCCATTGTCCGGCGAGCATCACCGATCCCGCGGCGATGCGGCCGGCCTTCACCGGCATGGATGCCGTGCTGCACCTCGCGGCCGCGAACGGCGCGGACGAATGGCAGGAATGGGCGCCAACGATGGCCGTCACCGTGCAGGGCACGCTCAACGTCTACGAAGCGGCCCGCGAGGCCGGCGTGAAGCGAATCATCCTGGCGAGCAGCGGCTGCTGCCAGCTTGCGTGGGAATGGGACGCCTCATTACCGTATGGCACATTGGCCAATGGCCCGGACGACAAGGCCCCCGCGACGTGGCCGATGGTGGAACTCGATTGGCCGGTGCGGCCCGATTCTCCCTATGCCGTCGGCAAGTTGTTCGGCGAGAACCTGGGGCGCTATTACGCTGACAAATACGGGATTTCGACGCTCGTCATCCGCTTGGGAGCCGTGCTGCCCGACGACAAACCGGCCGTGCGGCGGCACTTTCCGGGGTACCTCTCCCATGCCGACTGCGTCCAGATGATCGACAAGTGCCTGACTGCCCCGGCGTCGTTAAAGTTCGACGTCTTCAATGCGATCTCCGAGAACAGATACCGCTGGCGCTCGACCGAACACGGCAAAGAGGTCCTCGGCTGGAAGCCAACCGGCTCCGCTGAGAAGGCCGTTTCGTAGGGTCCTCTGTGCGGACCAGCATCGGGTGACACGCCCTGAGGCTTTGCAAAGGGGGTGGTTTTTCGCCCATTCACCACGCCCATCGAAGACCACTGGGCGTGCCACCCGTTCCACCCAATTTCATGCGAACCACGATTCCGAACCAGTGCACTGGCGGATCGAGCTACATCGCGCCAGTGAATTGCGGGGGATCGGCAGAAAATCGCCAAAAGGGTGTCGGACTAACCGGAAAAATAGTTCACACAGGATACGCAGGATTTCGTGGCACGACTCGTGCCATTAGAGTTTTCCCATTCTTCACAAGTTTAAGCAGAACACGCCGTCTACTCGGCTTATGTTGACGTTCCGCACCCAGCCTACATTGACACGTTTGCGCACTCGCGGGTACATTCCGTCCGAGACGGTTCCGCCCTCGACACCAGTCGGGGACCGGGAAAACATGGGTTTCGGGCCTCGTGGGAGCAAGGATGCCCCCCTTCGTGAGTCGCATCGAGTGGCGTGGAACGCCCACTTCGTGCCGGATGTTGGCGCTCTTACTGATGTCCAGTATCGGCTGCTCTGGGTGCTATCGGACCGCGGTCGTCCCGCCGACGGCCTCGATCCCGCATCCCATGGCCGCGCCGCTACCGCAGACGCCGCCCCTCGCGCCGCCTCCGGTCCTCAGTACTCCGCCCGTCATTGAACCCCCGGTCGTTCAGACCTGGAAGCCCGACGTCGCCCCCCGCGATTGGAAGTACATCGTCCTGCATCACACGGCGACCGACAGCGGCGACGTCGCCAGCATCCATGAAGCCCATCTGAAAAACAAGGATAAGAGCGGTAAGCCCTGGCTGGGGATCGGCTACCACTTCGTCATCGGCAACGGCAACGGCATGAACGACGGCGACATCGAGCCGACGTTCCGCTGGCGCGAGCAGATGCATGGGGCGCACGCCGGCGTCGGCGAATACAACCAGCAGGGAATCGGGATTGTGCTCGTCGGCAATTTCGAAGAGCATCCCCCCACTTCGAATCAGATCCAGTCGGTCAAGCAGCTCGTCGGCTCCCTCGCTACGGAGTATGGGATCACCGGCGAACGCGTCGTAGGACACGGCGACGTCAAAGCCACGGAATGCCCCGGCCAGCAGTTTCCGCTGAGCGACGTTCGCGCCAGCGTGGCGCATCGAACGTCCGCAGGTTTTGTCCGAGCCTCGTTCCCGGCGTCCCCCCGCCGGAATTAGCCCCAGAGGATTGCCCAAGATGAACGATCGACTCCCCTTCGAATCCCGTTCAGACGACTATTCCTCGCAGCCCGTTCACACCAACCGCATCCTGCGGTTCGAGCCGGGCGTCTCTCCCGCGTTCGCCGACGTCGCGCCGCTGTTTCCCCCCACGGAACTCCCGGACGTCGAGATCGCGCATCGCATCTGCCTGCCGGAAGGCTACACGCCGGGTTATTCGTATCCCCTGCTCGTGTGGCTGCACGGCGACGGCGGCAGTGCCGAGGAAATCGACGAGATCCTGCCGCGGATCAGCGAGCGGAACTACATCGCAGTCGCGGTGCAGGGCAACGTCGCGCAGGAAAACGGCCATGCCTGGTCGGTCGCGGAAGACCGCTTGTCCGCGCTGCTGTCCGACGTGCGCGATCTGACCGCCGCGATGCAAGACCGGTTCCGCATTCATTCGGACCGCGTCTATCTCGCCGGCTTCGGGACGGGCGGCACGCTCGCCTGGGAAATCCTGCTGCGCCAACCGTCTGAATGGACTGGCGCGATCTGCCTGTCGGGCCGGTTCCCGGAGATGAAGCATCCGCTGGCCATGTTCCGGCAGTTGCAGCAGCGCCGGCTCTTGGTGTCGACGGGACTCGACCGCCCGGCCCAGAACGTCAACGACCTGGTGAACTCCGGCCGGCTGATGTACTCCGCCGGGATGGAAGTCGGCACCCGTCTCTATGAGCGCGGCTGCCAATCGCCGACCGACAAGATGCTCCGCGACGTCGACCGCTGGGTAATGGACAGCATCGCCACGGCGATTCGGTGAATTCTCAGGCAGGTCGGCGAGCCGCTTTGCCGAACCTGCCCCGTCACTCCGGGAAGATCGACTTCGCGTCATTGCCGAAGTCTTCCAGGAACAAATCGACGGTCCATTTGCGCGTCGCTGTTCCGTTGCGTTCGAAAGAGCCTTTGAAGTGGGCGCGGGCGAAACCCGCGGCCGCTTTCGGCTCCAGCCAAAGTTGGTAGTTGTAAATCAAGCTGCGAGTCTCGGGGACCGTGACGGCCCGGTGGTCGAATCGAAACTCACCTTTCACGCCCCGAGGGATGACGAATCGGCCGCGCGGATGTTCGACGATCTGTCGTTCGTCCAAGGGTTGCGCCTTCGTTCGCAGCGCGGGCAAGAACAGCAAATTCGATTCGTTGACGCCGCTCAGGACAAGATCCAGTTCCAGTCGTTCCACACGTCGGATGTCGCCGTCACCTTCTTTAAGATGGGCGAGTACGGTCTCTTTCAACGGATGGGCACTGTTTTGCAGCGCGCGTTCCGGAATGAGATACTGGATGGCGGATGTGTTCCCGTCGTCATAGACCTCGACCATCTCCACCCAACGGCATGCGACGCCGTTGTGGTCCTTGCGGCCCAAGAATTTGATCGTCGCCTTATACGTGACTTCGGTCCCGTCCTCGGGCTTGTGCACGATATGATGGCGGACCCAAGCTCCCTCCGCCGGCAACGGTGCGGGCGGTTCGTCTGCCGCAGCCAAATTCAACAGCGACGCGAACCAGAGGCAAACTCGTGCGGCGGACATGAGGAACTCCGCAGACGATGGGAACGCAGAGAAGATGAGAATCTACTCTACAACCCGGAGCGGGGCGGCTCAACGCGGTTCTGAAGCGATTTGTTCCTCGGTAAACTGGGCGCTGCCATGTCGAAAATGACGCTCGGGTGAGTTAACGATCGTCATACGTCACCTTCTTGCCGTCGCGAACCTGCCGGGCCCCTTCCAGCACGAGTTTGTCGCCCGCGTTCACGCCCGATTGGATGATGAACAGATCCTCGAGTTCATCCTGAACGACTATCTCGCGCTGCCGGGCCACGTCGTGTTCGTCGACCACGAAGACGTAGCGCTTGCCGAGGATTTCGAATGTGGCCCGTTGCGGGACCACGAGGGCGTCTCGCTCCACTTCGCTCATCAGCACCACCGTGGTTTGATCGTGACGCAGCAGTCGGTCCGGATTCGGAAAGTCCGCATAAAAGGAAACCGTCCCCGTCTGATGGTTGAAACCCGCCCCAATCTTGTTGAGATGGCCGGGTTGATCGAATTTCTCGCCATTCGCCAAGAGGAGTCCGATCGTCAAGTCCTCCGGGTGCTCGAGGACTTTGGCGGACTGGAAGGCGAGGTATTGCGCTTCCGGAACTCTGAATTCCACGGTCATCACACTGTCGTCGGATAACGTCGTCAGCGCCTCGCCCTGTTTGACGCGGCCGCCCTGCGAATGAAGCAGGCGTCCGATCTGCCCGTCAAACGCCGCCCGAACGGTGAACAGGTTGCCGTCCTCGTCTTCTTCCGACGACAACTGAATCTGGAACAGCACATCGCCCTGGTGCACCGCCTGGCCGGTCTCGATCGCGACCTCCGCCAAGGTTCCTGTGTTCGGCGCTCGGACGTCGATGCGATGGTGCGACTGAATCTCGCCCGCATACTCTTGAGACAGAGTGACGTCCCGAGTTCGAACGGCGACGACCGTGACGGCACGGGCCGCGTCGACACGGGGTTCCGGCTGCGCGTTGCACGCCGCCATGGCCAGAGACATCGACAGCATGAGGACGGCCCGGCGCAAGGAACTGTTCATGACGCCCGCGCTTTGTGTTGGCCCGAGATTCTCCGTTTTTCTAGGAATCGAGGAACGGCGAAACCGGGCAGGCGAATATTAGACGTCTGGAATAACTAATCTTACATCGGCAAGGGATCGCTTGAGGCAGGATCGCTAACAAGCATTTAAGTAATGGCACGTTACGGCGTTCTTTGGAATCGAGACCGGCATTACTTGTTTCCGTCATCCTGCGGGTAGATCAGCACGCGGTCATGCAGCAAAAGGATCAGGTCCGCGCGGCCGTCGCCGGTGACGTCGGCGATCACCACTTCCCGCGGCTCGGTGTCCGGGGCGTCTTCCTTGGCGAAGCTCTTTTCCTCGAACACGCGGAAGAAGAGCGCGTGCTTGAGGCCGGACTCGGGCTGGAAGTCGAGCAGTTCGATGGAATGGTTCCGCACGTCGGTGAGAGCCAGATCGATCCGCCCGTCGCCGTTGAGATCGCCGGCGGCGACGTCGGTGGGATAAGCCTTGTCGAGCTGGCTCTCGAACGACGCGATCTCCTGGATCACCGGGCCGGAACCGCCGGAGTAGAGGACCAGAATTTTCTCCGCACTGAAGATCGCCAGATCGGGTTTGCCATCGCCGTTCAAATCGGCGGCGTGAATCCCTTTGAACGCCAATTCGCCCAGGTCGATCTCTTTCCACGGGGCATAGACGGCATCGGCTTTCTTCCACAGCCGCAGCTTCTTGACGCCGGCGTCGACGAAGGCGAGTTCCGGATCGCCCGCGCCGTCGAGGTCGATGGCCAGCGTGCCGACGATGTTTGCGTTTGATTCCACCACATTGAACTGGTCGCTGACTTGCCAGCGCTGTTGCGGCGTGAACGTCAGCCAACGGGCGAAATTGTCCTGCGAAACCAACAGCCCCGTCAGATCGTTCTGCCGCCAGACGCTCGCCGCGGAGGAATTCACGGCGGGCAGACCCAATCCGCCGCTGACGGCTTCGTGGAAGGTCCCGTCGGCCTGACCCAGGAATGTCTGCGGCGGCTTGGAGGTTCCCTGAAAGACGACGAAATCGGCACGGCCGTCGTGATTCAAATCGACCTGCCGCAATCGTTCGGGCGTTCCTTTCAAAGCGAGCGCGACCGATTCCTTGCCGCCGAGATTGTGCGGCTGCCACTTGTCGTCGGCCTGCAGTTGCAGCGCGCTGAGCTGGTATTCGGTGTCTTTGCCTTTCTTCGATTTCGACAGCATGGCCAGCGAGAGTTTGCCGTCGCCGTCGAAATCGGCGATCTCCAGTTCGGCGACGTCGGTCTCGATCGGCAATGCCTGCGGAAAACCGAGCCGGCCGTCGGCGAACTTCGACACGCCGACGACTTTTTCGGCGGCGCTGTGGACGATGAGTTCGGAGACGCCGTTGCCGGCGAAATCGGCGGCGCGCAGCGCTTCGATGCCGGCGAGCGCCGGGAACGGCGTTCCCAGATCGAGTCCATGCTGCGGCTGCTGGCGAAAGAGGATGAGCCGCGAAGCGCCGGGATCGCTGACGACAAGATCGGTGCGGCGGTCGCCGTCGAAATCGCCGAACGCCCAATCGCGGTCCTTGCCGCCGCTCTGCTTGCCGAAGCCGTAGGCGATCATCCGCTCCGGGAGTTCTCCGTCGCCAAGCGGCCGCATCCGGACTTGGAACACCTTGAGCCGCCCGGTGCGGGAGTCGATCGTCAGAATCTCGTGTCCCGGCTGGCCGTCGACGTCGCGGAGTGTGACGGCTCGCGGACGTTCGAGATCGAAGACGTACTCCGGGCCGAGCGCCCCTTCCGCGGATTGCAGCCGGCAGCAGAGGACGCGGCTCAAGCCGTCGCCGGCGAGGTAACACAAGTCGTGCCGGGAATCGCCGTCCAGATCGGCGACCTGCACGAGTCCGAGCTTGTCGGACGTGTTGAGCAGCTTCACCGGCGGCGAGAGCGTGCCCTTCTGCTTCTGATAGAGAATCAGCGTCTCGTGCTTCCCGAGAACGATCAGATCATCGAGGCCGTTCTGATCGAGATCGCCGGCGGCGAGGCACCACGGGGCGACGGCGACATCGGGGATGCGGTGCTGCGTCTTGTCCTTCCATTCCCCTTTGTCGGATTGGTAGCGGATGATCAACTTGTCCGGCAGGCCGAAGTAGGCAATGTCGGTCTTGCCGTCGGCGTTGAAATCGCCCAGCGCGATCGCCGCGAGATCCTGATCGACGGGGAGTTTTTTCAGCTCGAACCGCTCGGCGTCGGAGATCTCGTTAACCTTCAGCTTGATCGGTTTCGTCTTGGATGCTGCGTTCGGATTGGCCCGTTGCAGCCAGAGTTCGATGCGGTGATGCGTGTTGTCGGCGATGACGAGGTCGGTGAGTCCGTCGTGATTTACATCACCCGCGAGCAGATTGCCGGCCCGCTCCGTGACTTTGAAGATTTCCAGGTCGCGGAAACCGTAGTAGTCCGAGAGAGGTTTTTCCTGGGCCCACGCCGCGGAAGACAAGACCAACAAACCGACGAAGAAGGATCTCATGGCTGCGAACCCGCAAGCGAAATAGGCGGAGTGAATGGACTCAATTCTCGTCGTGCGTGTCGTTATTTTCGCGCGGGGGGCGGTTCTTCTGCGATCCCTGGCCTCCCTTGGTGCTGACGACAGTGAGGATGTCGTTCAGATTCGCCGGCAGGTGGCGCTGGTTCTCGTAGACAATCATCACCTTCTTCGAGAGGATTTCCTGCGCGATGACCTTGCCGGTCCCTTGCTTCGTCACGACGGTCGCGCCGATGGGCGGCAGCTCGCGGCGGTATTCCTCGTAGGTGTCGTATTCGTACCGCAGGCAGCATTTCAGCCGCCCGCAGCGGCCGGAGATCTTATTCGGATCGAGCGTGGCCTTCTGCATCTTGGCCATTTTCATCGAGACGGGGGGCATCTCCTTCAGATGCGTGTTGCAACAGACGGGCTGGCCGCAATCGCCGTAATCGGCCAGCAGTTTCGCCTCGTCCCGCACGCCGATCTGCCGCATCTCGATGCGGATCTTGTGCCGCCCGGCGAGTGCCTTGACCAAGTCGCGGAAGTCGACGCGCTGCTCCGCGACGTAATAGAAGATGACGCGTTCGCCGCCGAAGAGATGTTCCACGTCGACGAGCTGCATCTGCAATTTGCGTTCGGCGATGAGATCGCGGCAGCTCAGGAATTCGCCGCGCTCCAGTTGCCGCATCCGGTCCCATTGCCGCTCATCGTCCGGCTCGGCGAGGCGGAGGATGCGGCCCTGCGACGAGGAGACGCCGAGGTAGCTCCGCGTTTGGTCGGTCGCCGTGCAGAGCACGGTCGCCCATTCCATGCCGCGCTCGCTGCGGACGATGACCGCGGCGTTGCGGGCCAGCACCGGCATCCCGCGGGCGGTGAACTCGCCCAGGATCCGCGTGGCGCCGTACCGCACCACGTACGACAGATCGGTCGCTGGGGCGTCCATGAGGCCGAATTTCCTGTAAAACGAGCGGAAAGGTCAGTGCAAACTACGTCATTCTGTTAGGATATCTTCGCAAAAGTGGGAATGCCATCGACCAATGGAGAACACTTGCTCCTTTGCTCGGCGCGGGTCTCCTGACCTCGCCGTTCTTCCAACCGCAGGTCTCCTCTTCGATTCGAGAGAAAGGCAGCGGTCGGGAGACCGCAACAGTTAAACGGCGGGGTCGGGAGACCCGCGCCGAACAGGGAACCGGAGACCTCGCCTTGACGACTCTTCCCGTACGCCGAGAGATCAGCCGTCGATCTGCCTTGCAGATCGGCGCGTCCAGCGCGCTGGGATTGTCGGCTCTGACGGCGTCGCCGTTGCGGGCCGATGCCAACCCGGCGCCGAAGGCCAAATCGATCATCCTCGTCTTCCTCACCGGCGCGGCGAGCCATCACGACACGTTTGACCTGAAGCCCGACGCCCCGGCGGAGATTCGCGGCGAGTTCCAGCCGATCGCCACGTCGATTCCCGGCTATTCGATCTGCGAGCATCTGCCGAAACTCGCCGCGCTGGCGAACCGATATTCAGTCATCCGCTCGTTTTCACACGGCGACAACAACCATTTGATGTCAACGCATCACGTCCTCACCGGGGCGCTGCAGCCCGGGGGCTTCTTCGACAAGATCGCCTCGCGGGACGATTGGCCATGCTACGCCGCGGGGTGCGAATTCCTTCGCCCGCGTGCCGATGGCATTCCGACCGGCGTGAACCTGCCGACGTTTCTACAGGGCGGCCCGCTCACGTGGCCGGGCCAGCACGCGGGGTTTCTCGGCCCGAAGTTCGATCCGTGGCAGATCGCGTCGGACCCGAACGATCCCAAGTTCAAAGTCGAGAACCTGACGTTCCCATCGGGGATCGATGTGTCGCGTTTGAGCCATCGGCACAACCTGCTCTCGGAACTCGGCCGACAGCAGCGCGTCTTCGCGGAGGCCGCCGAGTCTCGCAAGTTGACGGCGAGCCAGGATCTCGCGTTTTCGCTGCTGACGTCGAGCCGCCTGGCGCAGGCGTTCGAGATTCAGCGCGAACCCGACGCCGTGCGGGAACGCTACGGCCGCAATCTGTATGGTCAATCGTTGCTCCTCGCGCGGCGGCTGGTCGAGGCGGGCGTGCCGATCGTGCAGGCCAACATGGGACCCGTGCAAAACTGGGACAATCACGGCAAGATCTTCCCGACGTTGAAAGACCGGCTGCTGCCCCCCATCGATCAAGGCGTGTCGGCGCTGTTATCCGATCTGGAGGCGTCGGGCCGGTTGAGCGAGACGATGGTGCTGATGTTCGGCGAGTTCGGTCGCACGCCGAAGTTGAACAACGACGCCGGCCGCGACCACTGGGGTCCGTGCTTCTTCGGATTGTTCGCCGGCGGCGGCGTGCAGCCGGGCCGGGTGATCGGCGAATCGGACAAGGACGGCGCGTTTCCGCTCACGAAGCCCTACTCGCCGGACGACCTCGGCGCGACGGTCTACGAGGCGCTGGGCATCGAACCGCACGCTGTCGTCCGCGACCGGCTGAACCGGCCAGTGCACCTCAATCAGGGCGAAGCGATTGCGGCGCTGTATGCGTGAGGCGGAGGGGCGCACCGATGGGCATGTGGCCGTTCGATGATGCGGAGAATGTCGCCACCATGACGGTACGCCAGATCATGGACGGCAGACAACCGATCTTGGTAGTGACTCACGATGCCGACGACGGCATGTGGCAGTTCCTCCCAGGCGACCCGGTCGAGATGTCGGATGCCATACTTGTCAGCCTCCGTGAGGTGTATGACATTGATCCTTCGGTAGCGGAGTTGGCTGATCTGCCGTTGGGCTGGACTGCCCAGCGGTCCACGCCGAAACAACCGTGGCGGCGGTCGTCGCGGTGAGCCAAGGACATCGCCTCGCGAGTTCGCGGGGAGAAAGACCAGATCTATGCCATCTGCTTCACCCATACGTTGTCCCGGTCCTGCCTCTCGACGCGAACTGCTGCGCTTCGGGCTGGTCGGCTTCAGCGGGTTGTCGCTGGCGGACGTGCTGCGCTTGCAGGCCGCGGAACCCTCCCAGTCCAAGCGGCGGACGGCGCTCATTGTTGTCTGGCTGCACGGCGGGGCCAGCCACATCGAAACCTACGACCCGAAGCCGCTCGCCCCCAGCGAGTACGCCGGGCCTTATCGGCCGATCGACTCCGCGGTTCCCGGCCTGCAATTTTGCGAGCTGCTGCCGCGGCAGGCGGCGATCGCCGACAAACTCACGGTCCTCAAATCGATGACGCACACCGGCTTCTGCCACGACGACGGGCCGCAGCAGATTTTCACCGGCCATCCCGTGCAGGGCCGCCGCCTCAAGCCCGACGATCCCGACCTGCTGTCGATCGTCAATTATCTGCGCCGCGACAATCGCCGCACGTTGCCGAACTACGTCGGCGTCGGCCCGATTCCCTATCTGGGCTCCGCGTATCTCGGCCCGGCCTATGACGCGTTCGCCGTCTACGGCGACCCCAACTCACCGAAATTCTCCGTGCCGAACATCGGGCTCGAAACTCCGGACTCGGCGGCGCGGCTTGGTCAGCGCCGGCAACTGCGCGTCGGCCTCGACCGTTTGCCGTTCGAGATCGACCAGTCGCTGAACATGCTGGCGCTCGACGAGTTCGAGACGCAGGCCTGGAACCTGCTGACCGGCTCGGCCGCGCGGCAGGCGTTCAATCTCGACGCCGAAGATCCCCGCACGCGCGACCAGTACGGCCGCAATTCCTGGGGCCAGCAATGCCTGCTCGCGCGGCGGCTGGTCGAAGCGGGCGTCGACCTCGTCGCCGTCACGTTCGCCGGCCCCTTGTGCGGCCGCGTCAACAATTGGGACGACCACGCCGTCAACCATCACGTGTTCGACGGTTTGAAATACCGCACGCCATTCATGGACCAGGCGATCGCCGCGCTCGTCGAAGATGTCTACCAGCGCGGCCTCGACCAGGATGTGCTGATCGTCATCGGCGGCGACTTCGGCCGCACGCCAAAGATCAGTTACGCCGCCAGCACGGGCGAGGGCGTCGCCAGCGGTCCCGTGGGGACGATGCAGCCCGGCCGGGACCACTGGCCGAGCGCCATGTCGTTCGTCTTCAGCGGCGGCGGCCTCTCCACGGGGCAGGTCATTGGAGCGACCGACGTTCGCGGAGAAAACGCCCTCGAACGCCGCGTTGGCGTCCAGGACTTCCTCGCGACGCTCTACGCGCACCTCGGCATCGACGCGCTGCGCGAACAAATCCAGCACTTCACCGGCCGGCCGATTCCGATCCTGCAGGACGGGAAGGCGATCCCGGAACTGACGGCAGCGAGGTGAAGATAGGCCAAGTCACCCTTTCCCGCCTCACGGTCCCGGCAGTGTCGCCGTCAAATCGTTGACGAGCTTGGCGAGTTGTTCGTGGGTGATGCGCAGCGGGGCGAGGGCGCGGCCGCCGGTAACGCGGTCGGTCTCGAAGCGGCGGAGCGAAAATTTGCCGGAGCCGTGTGCGGAGAGCTGCACTTCGTAGTACTTCGTCTTGCCGGGCGACGACGTGTCGGGCGGCTGCGAGCGGATGAGGACTTCGTTCCCCTGCGCGTCGTATTCGAGTGGGTTCAGCGTCTCCAAAAGGTACGTGACCCGTTTGCAGAGTCCGTCGGCCCATTTCTTCAGCGTGTCGAGATTCGCCGCCGACAGATGCGGAACGTCGAGCCGCAGTTCCTCGCAGGCGATGCCGACGGAATCGACGGCGAGCAACTCGAGCGTCAGCGTGATGCCGGCGGCGTCCGACACCGAGACGGGATGCGGCGTGGGGAACGAGCGGCCGGAGTAGGGCGTCAACGCGGCGGCGAGATCGAGCGACAACGACATCGGGGGCATCACTTCGGAGGCTTGGGAGGCGGTTTCGGACGGCGCGGCGGAATCTCAGCCGACGGCTTGGGCGGCGGCGCGCCGGCTGGCCGCGTCGGCGGGGCAGGCTTGGGATTCGTCGCCGGCGCGGCTTTGGTCGGTGGCGCCGCACTCGGTCGCGGCGCCGTGGCAGAGGGCCTGGCAGGTGAAGAAGCACGGCTTGGCGGCGATTTCTTCGCGGCCGTCGCGTGCCGCTGATCGGGCGGAACCCGTTTGAGGACGTCTTCACGAAGCCCATCGGTCAGGACGAGGCCGATCGGATCTGACGAACGGACGATCACGCCGTCGAACAAACGGACGGCGGCGAACGTGGGAGCGAGGCTCTCCGCTGACTCGGACCGCATCAATTCTTCGAGCGGGATGCGCACGCCGACGGTGGCGAGCGACTTCAGCACCTCCGCGACTTTGTCCGCCGAGCCGCGGAAGCCGGCGAGGGACATCAGGAACAGCTTCCACGCCGTGGCGGCCATGCCCGGTCCGACGAGCGTAATGACGCTGACGACCTTGACGAACGAGCCGACGGTCTTCGGGCCGGTCAGCGCGAGGAACGGCGAATCGGTGAGGATCGCCGCGATCCGCGCGGTCCGCAGCTTTGCCGGAGATTCGAATTCGAGCTTCTCCAGCCGTTGCCAGTTCGCTGTGAAGTATGCAACGAACAGCAAAGCCCAGATCACCCACGTCGAGATGCTGACCGCCATCGCCGATGACGGCAGCGAGAACGACAGGAGCAGGAACCACAGGAGGAAATAAATCGCCTGCCAGGTGAGCCAGAGGACCGCGGCGGCCGCGAGCGTCGTCCCGATCGCTCCCAGGAAACAGAGCAGCGCCCGGCGGGTGAGAAACTTCTTGACCCAGCGTTCGAGTTCGCCCGGCAGCACGATGTCCGCGGGTCGTTGAGGCGTGCCGGCCGGGGGATTCACGTCACTTTGCCTTCATCTGGTGATTCTGGCCGTCGAACGAGAGCAGCGTCACCTTGTCGTCCACGACCGATTCGAGATGCACGGGCCGCGCCCAGAGCTTGTGCAGGTTGACGAGCGTGTCGCGGGCGTAATCCTGCTTGAGTTCGATCCCCTGGAACCGGTGCTGCAAATAGAGTTCGCCCCGGTTCCGGTGATTGGCGTCGACGACGAAGATGAACGGCCGGCCGTGGTTCGTCAAGCTGGTGAGCAGTTGCTGCTTGATCTCGTCGAATTGCCGCGACGCGATCTCGTAGTTGTCGCTCGCCTCGTCGTAGGCGAACGAGAACATTTTGTGCTTGGCGCAGAACTCCGCCGTCAGGAAGGAGTCGATGAACGTGATGTCGTTGTGGATGCGGCGGACTTCGAAGATTTTCTTGCGGCCGAGTCCGAGTTGCTTGTCCCACTTCCGTTTCGTTTCCCAGTCGTCGCAGTTCTCGAATTCCTCGCCGAACTGGCCTTTGTTCCACCGCTCTTCGATGTCGCGGAAGAGTTCCAGGCCGATCTTGTACGGGTTGATTCGCTGCGGGCTCATGGCGACGGTGCCGGAATGGTGGTCGGCGTAGTCGATGACTTCGGCGTCCGTCAAACCGTGCCGCGTCATCAGCGTGGTATGCCAGAAGCAGGCCCAGCCTTCGTTCATGATTTTTGTCTGGCCCTGCGGCGCAAAGTAGTACGCTTCATCGCGGATGATGGACAGAATATCGTGCTGCCAGTCCTTCAGCGGCGCATGCTGCAACAAGAACAGCAGTATGTCGCGCTGCGGTACGTCCGGGAACGATCGCTTCTTCTCCCGTTCATCGAACTGCTTTTTCTTTTGCTCGGCCTCGCGCTGCAGCACATCGGGCGGATTGATGAACGGGTCCATGTACCCCTTTGCCGCGAACCGCGATTCCTGC
>CAZDGB010000014.1:0-43822 GCA_964504645.1 uncultured Planctomycetaceae bacterium
AGGACTCGAACATCCACCTGGCCGAAGGGGAGTGGACACAGGAAGCGCGGGTGGAAGCCCTCCGCCGCGCCTGGGCCCGCAGCTTCGCCAAGGGCGCCGACGACTACCTCGAAGACCGCACCGAACCCCTCGTCGCACCCGACTGGCCCGGCACCAGCACCCCGTTCCTTCACCCCGCCGCCACCCACCCGATGCATCCGGCCGAAACCGTCCCACCCGCGCCGAGCGAAGCGCTGGAGACGCCGGGGGAAGATTATTGATGACTCGCCAGCGCTGCGCGGCGTAATGAAACGCAAACGAAGAGCGGACGCTGCGCACGGTTCAAAAAAAATGCCGTGACGAGCGAGAGCTTCGTCACGGCAGCGAAATATCAACGAGTGCGAACCGCAGTGCGGTCAATGATCGGAATCTTGCGTCCCGTGGCCGTGGGGTTCGACCGGAGCGGCGCCGGTACAAAGCTCTTCGCGCACGATGTTCATATCGCGCGGCGCTTCAATGCCTAATCGCACCGTATTCGGACCGATGCGGACAATGGTAATGGTGACGTTCTCGCCCACCAGAATTTTTTCGCCCGGTTTTCTGGACAGCACCAGCATCGAACACCCCTTTTCTAGATTCGAAGCTTCCTTGACTTCGCATGGGCCCAACGCGGACCACATTTTCCTAGCCACCGCCTAGCCCACTAACAACCTGTCTTCCGCGAATTGCTCCCTTGAGGGTCACTTCCGCAGAAGGCCAAACTGTCATCAGTTCGATGGCGTGATCATAAAGATAGCGGGGGCTCTCGTGGAAAATCCAGCAAAAAACGGCGTTTCCGCAAAAACGCGACAGAATATCCCCGCCGCAAATCCGGGCCGGCGGCCCAGGAACCATAACCGTGCGTACACCACGTTCAGTGTGCCTGTTTTTCAGGCGAACCTAGTTGCCCGAAATCTGCGCACGCCTTGAGGCGAGCGGGAAATTGGCCGATTCGCTTGCAAATGAGCGTGCCCCTCACGATGTTAAGTGCCGAATTCTCAACTCATTGAGGCACGGCATCTGTCGCCGCACGGCTGGCGGCGAAGTCTGAAGGAAAATCATGGTCCGCATCGGCATCGTGGGCGTCGGGTTCATGGGGTGGACCCATTTCGCGGGGGCCACGAAGATCAGCGACGCCGGGAAACCGACGGGGTCCAAACTCAAGGGGGGAGCCGTCACGGCGATCTGCACCCGCAGCCCGGAAAAACTGGCCGGCGACTGGACCGGCATCCAGGGGAACTTCGGGCCGCCGGGACCGAAGCTCGATCTCCGCAAGATCAGCGCCTACAACAACCATCGCGACCTGCTCGCCGACCCGGAGATCGACCTCGTCGACATCTGCCTCCCGAACGACCAGCATGAAGCCGTCGCTCTGGAAGCGCTTAAGGCCGGCAAGCATGTTCTGGTTGAGAAGCCGATCGCCACCGATCTGAAAGCCGCCGAGCGAATGGTCGCAGCGGCAAAGAAGGCCGGCAAGCTCTTGATGGTCGCCCATGTGCTGCCGTTCTTTCCGGAGTTCCAGTTTGCCGCCGAGTGCGTTGCCTCGAAGAAATACGGCCGGCTGATTGCCGCGCACTTCCGCAGGGTGATCTCGCCGCCGAAGTGGTCGTCGGACATGGCGAACTTCCGCAAACTCGGCGGCTGGGGGATCGATCTCCATATCCACGACAACCATTTCATCAGCCTGATCGGCGGCACGCCGAAATCGGTTTCCTCGCGCGGTGTGCTGGAAGACGGACTCGTCAACCACGTCCACACGCAGTACGCGTTCGACGATCCGGGCCTGACGGTCTCCGCGGTCAGCGGCGGCATCGCGGCAGAAGGGCTCGCCTTCGCGCACGGCTACGAGCTCTTCTTCGAGAAGGCGACCCTGATGCTGTCGGCCGGCACCATCGGCGGGCAATGGTGCGTCGACCGCCCGCTGACGCTGATTCAGGGATCAAAAGTTATCGCGCCGAAACTGAAGGGGGGCGGGGAGTGGTGCTCGGCCTTCACCGCCGAACTCCAGACCGCCGTGAACGCCGTCCAGTCCGGCGAACCGCCGCGGCTACTCTCCGGGGAACTGGCGCGGGACGCGCTGAAAGTCTGCTTCGCCGAGGCGAAGAGCATCGCGACGGGAAAAGCGGTGAACGTGTGACGCGACGCGCGTGTCCGATCGCTTGCGCTTAGCAGCCCGTTGTACGAAATTCCGTCGCGACACGCGGCGGCTCTTAGTATGTTGTGATTCATGCTCGAAAATCTCCCCGTGCTGCGAATGGAACACTCCGGTCTGACGATCGAGGGGTATTCGCGCGCCGCGGTGCAAAGCTACTGGCGGATTCCGGAACTGAAGCTCGGCTTCGATCTCGGCGGCAGCCCGTGGGACTTCATGGGGACGCAGACGTTCTTCGTCACACATGCGCACCTCGATCACATGGCCGCGCTGCCGGTCTACGTCGCCCGCCGCCGCATGATGAAGATGGAGCCGCCGACCATTTACCTGCCGCGCGAAAACGTGGAAGGCGTCGACCGGCTGCTAAAGGCGTGGCAGCGGTTGGACCGGGGACGGATGGTCTGCACACTCAACGGAGTCGGTCACGGCGACGAAATCGAACTCGGCCGCGACCACAGCGTCTCCGTCTTCGCAACGACGCACACGGTGCCGTCCGTCGGTTACCAGGTCTGGCTCAAGCGGAAGAAGCTCAAGCCGGAATACCAAGGCCTCTCGGGCGACCAGATTCGGGACATCCGGCTGTCAGGCGTGGAAGTCAGCGCGGAGATTCGTACGCCGCTCGTCTGTTACATGGGGGACACTTCGCCGGCGGGACTCGACAACAATCCGACCGTCTACGAGAGCAAGATCCTCATCACCGAACTGACGTTCTTCCGGCCGGAGCACAAAAAGGACAAGATCCACAAGTTCGGCCACACGCACCTGGACGACCTGATCGAACGGGCCGACCGGTTCCAGAACGAGCTGATCATCGCGATGCACTTCAGTACGCGGTACCAGACGAACCAGATCGAACGGGCCGTGATGAAGCGGCTGCCGCCTCGGCTGAAGGAACGAATCAAGCTCTGGTTGTGATATTGGCTGCGAACCCGCCAGCGACGTCCCTGATCGCTGGTTCGCAGTCGTTCCCGGACCGACTACAATGGTGTCATGGACACCAACTCTGCGGCTGTCGATCTCACGACGGACTTCGGGTTTCATCCGCTGATCGCGCGGTGGTTCGCGTCGCGGTTCGCGCAGCCGACGGAGCCGCAGAAACTCGGCTGGCCGTCAATCGCCGCCGGCGAACACACGCTGATCGCCGCCCCGACCGGGTCGGGCAAAACGCTGACGGCATTTCTCGCGGTGCTCGACCGGCTCATCAAGGAATCCGAAGCGGGGCAACTCGCCAACGAAATCCGCATCGTCTATGTCTCGCCGCTGCGGGCCTTGTCGAACGACATGCACCGCAATCTTTCGGTGCCGCTCGAAGAACTGCGGCAACTCGCCGAGGAGGAAGGCCGCGAACTGCCGCCGCTCAAAGTCGGTCTGCGAACGGGGGACTCAACGCCGCGGGAGCGGGCCGCGCTGATCAAGAAGCCGCCGCACATCGTGGTGACGACGCCGGAGTCGCTGTATTTACTGCTGACGTCCGACAAAGGCCGCGAGCGCCTGCAATCGACGGAAGTCGTCATCGTCGACGAAATCCACGCCTTGATGCGCGACAAGCGGGGTTCGCATTTGGCGCTTTCGCTGGAACGGTTGGAGCACCTTTGCGGCCGGCGCATCCAACGCATCGGTTTGTCCGCGACGCAGAAGCCGCTGGAGCTCGTGGCGAGATTTTTGGTCGGGGGAAACGAGAGTGGAGAGTCGAATGAAACTTTCCCCCCTCACCCTAACCCTCTCCCCCGCAGCGGGGGAGAGGGAACCGAACAGGAAGACGTGGCGGCGTGCTCCAATCAGCCGTCGTCCCATCCACGATCGGACTGCCGCGTCATCAACATCGGCCACACGCGCGAACTGGACCTCGCCGTCGATGTGCCGATGGACGAGCTCTCCGCCGTTTGTTCGCACGAGCAGTGGGACTTGATTCATACTCGGCTCGTCGATCTGATCCAGTCGCATCGCAGCACGGTCATTTTCGTGAACACGCGGCGGCTCGCCGAGCGGCTCACGCATTCGCTCAGCGAACGGCTCGGGACAGACGCCGTGATGAGCCATCACGGGTCGCTTTCCGCCGATCTGCGGCACAAGACGGAACAGCGGCTGAAGCACGGTCAATTGCAGGCGGTCGTCGCGACGGCAAGCCTGGAACTCGGACTCGACGTCGGCTACATCGATCTCGTGGTGCAGATCGGTTCGCCGCGGTCAATCGCCACGTTTCTGCAACGAATTGGCCGGTCAGGTCACTGCCTGCACGCGATTCCCAAAGGGCGCGTGATTCCGTTGACGCGCGACGAACTGCTGGAATGCCTGGCCTTGCTGCGTGCGGTCCGCGCGCGGCGGCTCGATGCGATCCATCCGCCAGAAAAGCCGCTTGACGTGCTCGTGCAGCAGATCGTGGCGGCGGCCTCGTGTGAGGAATGGGACGTCGACGAGTTGTTCACCCTCTGCCGGCGGGCGTATCCGTATCGGAATGTGACGCGGGACGAGTTCGATGAAGCGTTGCGGTTCCTCAGCGAGGGCTTTGTCTCGAACAGCGGCCGCGGGCGGGTCTATCTCCACTACGATCGCGTCGGCAAACGGATTCGTTCGCGGCCGATGGCGCGGCCCGCGGCGATCTCCAACGCGGGGGCGATTCCCGAAATCGCGTCGTACCGCGTCGTCGCCGAGCCGGAACAGACGGTCGTCGGCTCCGTCGATGAGGACTTCGCCATCGAGAGCATGCGCGGCGACGTGTTTCTACTGGGCAACACGTCGTGGCAGATTCAACACGTCCGCGGCACTGATGTCACCGTGCACGACGCCCACGGCGCGCCGCCGACGATCCCGTTCTGGTTCGGCGAAGGCCCGGGCCGCACGGTGGAGTTGTCCGAAGAAGTCTCGCGGCTCCGTGCGGAATTGGAGCAGCGCGTCGACGACGTTCCGACGGCCGTAAAATGGCTAATCGAAGAGACGGACTTTCAAACCGGTCCGGGAGTTTCTCGCGAAAGCGAATCCCGGTTAGAAGACGAACCGGGATTCTTTCACTCCGTAGTCCAGTACGTCGCCACAGAAAAAGCCGCGATTGGCATCGTGCCGCGGCAGGACAAAATCGTCTTCGAGCGGTTCTTTGACGAGACGGGCGGCATGCAGCTGGTCGTCCATGCGCCGTTCGGGGCGGGGATCACGCGGGCGTGGGGATACGCCATGCGGAAGCGGTTCTGCCGGTCGTTCGATTTTGAACTCCAGGCGACCGCCGACGACGACGGCTTCATCCTCTCCGTCGGCCCACAACACAGCTTTCCGATCGAGAGCCTGTTCGGCATGCTGACGTCGTCGAACGTCCGCGGCCTCCTGGAGCAGGCGATCCTCGTGCAGCCGATCTTCCAGGTCTGCTGGCGCTGGAACGTCACGCGGGCGCTGTTGGTGCTGCGGCAGAAGTTCGGCAAGAAAGTCCCGCCGGCGCTGCAACGGTTCCGTGCCGACGATTTGTTGACCGCCGTCTTTCCGAACCTCACCGGTTGCCAGGAAAATCACACGGGCGACATCGAGATCCCCGATCATCCCCTCGTCCGGCAGACGATGCACGACTGTCTGCACGAGGCGCTCAACATCGACGGCCTGATCGACGTGCTGAAACGTATCGAGCGCGGCGAGCTGCAACTCATCGCCCGCGACACCCGCGAACCGTCGCCGTTCTGTTATGAGTTACTGAATTCCAATCCGTACACGTTCCTCGACGGCGGAGAGATTCAGGAACGCCGGGCCAAAGCCGTCGCCACGCCGGCGGTCTTCTCCATGGACGGCATGCGGGATCTGGCGTGGCTCGATCCTGCGGTAATCCAGCAGGTGATCCAGGAAGCCGCCCCGCTGATCCGCTCCGCGGACGAGTTGCACGATTTCCTGCTGAGTGTGATCGTGTGGCCGATGGACGGTCAACAAATAGAACCACAGCAGCAATTCTCCGCCGTTAACGCTTCCGGCTCGGACGTCTTCTTGGCGGAGCTCGAACAGCAACACCGCGCGGTGCGATGGACTTTCCCTGATGGCCGCACGGCGTGGTCGCCGGTGGAACGATGGCCGGCGGTGGCGGCGCTCTGGCCGGACATCGCGTTACCTGCGGGATTCGCCGTGCCGGACGGCGTGCCGACCGATTGGGATTCGGTCCGCGCGCGGGTCGCTATCATTCGCGGATGGATGGAAGTCTGCGGGCCAGTCTTTCCCGATGCTCTAGGCGAATTCCTCGGTTTCACAACGAGCCAGACGAGCGCGACGCTGGAAGCGCTCGAAGGCGAAGGGACCGTGCTGCGCGGTCGGTTCACGCCCCAACAAAGCCCGCCGTCGGCGACGGCGGGAACGCTTCTGCGAAGCGTCGCGAATGATCACGACGAAGTCGAATGGTGTCACAGACGCTTGTTGTCGCGCATTCATCGGCTCACGCTCGCCGGCCTGCGAAAGCAGATCGAACCGGTCGACGTCGGCGTGTTTCAGCGGTATCTGTTCGATCACCATGGCCTGGCCGGCGACGCGCCGCGATCCGGCGCGAACGGCTTGTTCGAGGTGATCTCGCTGTTGCAGGGGCTAGACTTGCCGGCGATCGCGTGGGAGCACGACATCCTGCCGGCGCGGCTGGCGGACTACGAGCCGCAATGGCTCGATGAACTCTGCCTCAGCGGCGAAGCGGCGTGGGGACGACTCTATCCGCCAAAGGTCGACACAGAGAAATCGCGTCCGACGGCGAACCTGACGCGCGTCGTGCCGGTGTCGGTGTTTCTCCGCGCCGATTTGCCGTGGCTCACCTCTCAATCCACGTCCGTGTCGGCGGAGTCGTTGGGAAGTCTCGCCGACGAATTACGAGAATTATTGTCTCAGCAGGGGGCGCTCTTTGCCGGTGACTTGCTGCAGCAGACGCGCATGCTGCCCGATCATTTGCAGGAAGCGCTGGGCGAATTGATCGCCCGCGGGCTAATCACGTCGGACGGCTTCAGCGGATTGCGGTCGCTGATGATGGATAAGTTGGAAGCCTCCGCACGCCGCACCGACGGTCCGCCGCGCGGTTACGTGCGAAAGCGCTCCACGACGGCGGGAACGGGCCGCTGGTCGTTGTGGCGGCGTCCGATGACGGACAACTCCGAACAGGCGGCGCACATCGAAGCCTGGGCGTGGCAGCTGTTGCGTCGCTGGGGCGTGATGTTCCGCGATCTGTTGGATCGCGAAACCGGAGCGCCGCGCTGGTGGGAATTGTTGCAGGTCTATCGGCGGCTCGAGGCCCGCGGCGAACTCCGCGGCGGCCGGTTCATCACAGGCGTCGCCGGCGAACAGTTCGCACTCGAATCGACCGTGCGGCACCTACGTGAAATTCGTGACGCGACGAACAACGTTAGCGACGCTTCGGAGAAGCGTAATCACGACTTGGTCTGCGTCAACGCCGCCGACCCGCTCAATCTCACATCCATTCTCGACGCTTTCCCGCGTGTACCGAGCCTGGCGTCGAACCGCGTCGTCTATTCGCAGGGCAGCGCTGTTGCGGCGCTCGTCGCCAGCGAGCTGATCTGGCTGGAGACGGTGCCGGACGGCGATCGGTCGGCGATCGTCGAATTCCTTTCGCAGCAGGCGGAAACTCCCAGGCGGCGAAATCGCCGCGCTTCGTCGCGGCCGCAGCGAAAGAACAATTCGTCGCACAAGATTCCGCGTCCGATCATTCGGTAGACAGCCAGAATGGAAAGTGACACAGCATGCCTGCCCTGATGTATTGCCATTCGAGATTCTTCGGCATGATGCTGCCGCTGTTCTGTGCGTTGCTGATTTTGGAGAAAGCAAACGCCGATCCGCCGCAGCGGATGCGGCGCGTGCTGTACAACTTCGACGGCGACTCGTGCCTGTCGAACAAGGCGAACAGCAAAGGCCCGGCCGTGGTCGCCGAAGAGGATGTGCGGCGGCTGATTGAGGAAGTGGCCTATGAGGGCAGCCGCGTCGATACGATTCTCGTCTGCATCAACGCGCAGGCGATGTACTATCCGACCAAAGTCGGCACGCTGCGTGGGACGCTCTCCACCCCGGAAGAGCGGGCGAAATGGCCGCCGTCGGAAACGCAGCGATTCGCGAATCTTCAGGCATTCTTCGACGCCGGCGCCGATCCGTATGCGATCTTGCTCGCCGAAGCCAAGCGGCGCGGACGCGAAGCGCTGCTCACGTTTCGCATGAATGACGACCACGGCAACGATTTTCTCCGCACGCAGTTCCTCGTCGACCATCCCGATCGGCGATTGGGAATCGAACAGTATCGCGGCAGCGGGGCGATGGATTTCGGCCGCGACGAGGTGCGCGATCATACCTTCCGGCTGATCGAAGAAGCCGTGCGCCGCTACGACTGCGACGGCCTGGAACTCGATTTCAACCGCTTCCCGGCGTTTTTCAAGGATGGTTCGACCGAGGAACGCGTTGCCAAGATGAATTCGCTGGTGGAACGGCTTCGGAAACTGCTGGATGAAGTCGGCGGCGAACGGCAGCGCCGCCTGGTGCTGTCGGTCCGCGTTCCGTCGAATTACGGCCGCACGCCGCCGACGCCCGATACCGCGCGGGACATCGGCTGCGATGTACCGGAATGGGCGCGCCGCGGCTGGATCGATTTCGTCGCCGTTTCCGAATTCCTGTTCGAACGCGGAGACCTGCCGATCAGCGCATGGAAAAAAGCCATCCCCACCGTGCCGATTTATGGCGGCATCGAATGTACGAAAGGTGGCGGCCAGAAGAATCTCAGCGCCGACGACTACCGCCAGGCGTCCGCGCAGCTACAAGTCGCGGGAGCGGACGGCACCTATCTGTTCAACTTCTTCACGTCGCGCGAAGAGGGCGAAAACGCCTATGAACCGCCGTTTGAGGTGTTCAAGGATTTGAAGCCGTGACAGCGGCTAACCGGAAGCCGCCGCGGCGAGGAAATCGCACTTTGGCGAACCGGGCCGGTCGATTACACTCAAGGGCGTTCACCCCCGGAACGCAAGCTGTCTCGAGGATTTTCCATGTCGATGCTGGTAGTGGTCGTGCTTTCCGCCGGGCTGTTGTCGCTGGCGTACGTCACGTACGGATCGCTGCTCGTGCGGCTGTTCCAGGTGAACCCCGACGCCAAGACGCCCGCCGTTGAATTGCGGGACGACGTCGACTATTCGCCGCTGGCGCCGAACGAGTTGCTCTCCCAGCATTTCTCGGCGATCGCCGCGGCGGGGCCAATCGTCGGGCCGATTCTCGCCGGCGTGACATTCGGCTGGCTGCCGGCGCTGATCTGGATTCTCGTCGGCAGCATCTTCGTCGGCGGACTGCACGATTTCTCGTCGCTGATGGCGTCGATCCGGCACCAGGCGCGGTCGATGGCGGAAGTCATCCGCGAACACGTCAGCCGCCGGGCGTTTCTCTTGTTCCTGGCGTTCGTTTGGCTGGCGCTGGTCTACATCGTGGTGGCGTTTACCGATGTCACGGCCCGGTCATTCGTCGGCGCGCAAACGCTCGAGAATAACGAAAAGGTCCTCGGCGGGGGCATCGCCTCCAGCTCGCTGATGTACCTGGCCTTGCCCATCATCATGGGGCTCTGGATGCGGTATGGGAAATTGAGCATCGGCTGGGCGACGATCATTTTTCTGCCGCTGGTGGGGGCGTCGATTTGGGCGGGGCAGCACATCCCGCTCGACCTGACGCGGTTGTTTGCCGAAGGTCGCTCTCCGCAGGAAGCCGAGGCCTTGGCGATCAAGACGTGGGACGTGATCCTGCTGATTTATTGCTGCATCGCCTCGGTGGTGCCGGTGTGGATGCTGCTGCAGCCGCGCGGCCATCTGGGCGGTTACTTCCTGTACGTCGCACTGATCGGCGGAGCGATTGGTCTGATGATCAGCAGTTTCACCGGCAAGGAAACGATCGCCTATCCGGAATTCATCGGCTGGAAGGGTCTCAACGGCGAATCGCTGTTTCCCGTGCTGTTCATCACGATTGCTTGCGGCGCCTGCAGCGGGTTTCATTCGCTGATTGCTTCCGGCACGACGTCGAAGCAATTGAAATCGGAAAAGGACGCAAAACTGATCGGCTACGGGGCCATGCTGCTGGAAGCGATGGTCGCCATCCTTTCGCTCTGTTGCGTCATGCGGCTGGCGAAGGACAGCCCGCTCGTCGCGACTTCGCCGAATCGAATCTATGCCGAAGGGATCGGCTCGTTCCTACAGACGTTGCACATACCTGCGCAATTCGCCGTGTCGTTCGCACTGATGGCATTCACCACGTTCGTGTACGACACGCTCGACGTCTGCACGCGGTTGGGACGATTTATCATCCAGGAACTCACCGGCTGGCAGAATACAAAGGGCCGCTGGTTCGGCACGATTCTGACCGGCGGCGTCCCGGCCTTTTTCGTAACGCAGACGATGTTGGGATCCGACGGCAAGGAAAAGCCGTTGTGGCTGATCTTCTGGAAGCTGTTCGGGGCCAGCAATCAATTGTTGGCCGCCTTGACGCTGCTCGGCGTCACCGTCTGGCTCTGGCGGACGCGACGAGCCTGGTGGGTCTGGCTGGTCTCCGGCATTCCGACCGTGTGGATGTATTCGATGAGTTCCTGGGCGCTAGCGCAGATCATCTCCGAAAACGTGGACCTGATTCGGACGCAACCGACGCCATTGCTGTCAAACCAGTTGATCGTCGGCATTTCGTCGTTGCTGATGGTCCTCGCCGTGGCGATGCTCGCCGAGGCGGCGTTGGCGCTGTTCGGCAGCAAGCGCGAGACGCCGCCGAATCTGCCGGCGGCCGTGCCGGCGCCGGCGTGATGCGTCTCCAGAAGCCCAGGGATTGCTATGCCTGGGCTTCCGTGCGTTACGCGAACAACTCCTGGACGACCTCACCCCCATCGACGATCTTCATCGGCCGCCCCAACGGGCTCATGTTTTCTTTCGCGGGGTTGATCCGCATGGCATGCGAGATCGAACTGAAGAAGTCCGGGACCGAAACCGGCCGATCGGCGACGGCGGCGCCGTCTTTCGTCGAAGTGCCGATCACCTGGCCGCCCTTCACGCCGCCGCCGGCGACAAGGGCGTTGAAGCACCGCGGATAGTGGTCGCGGCCCGTGCGCGGATTGATCCGCGGCGTGCGGCCGAATTCGCCCATCCACACGACCAGCGTGCTGTCGAGCCGGCCGCGCTGCTTCAGGTCGGCGATCAGCCCGGCGAGCGCGGGATCGACCGTGCCCGCATGCCGTTTGACCGTGTCAAAGTTGTCTTGATGCGTGTCCCAGCCGTTCAGGCGGACTTCGACGAACGTGACGCCCGATTCGACCAGCCGCCGGGCCAGAAGACATCCTTTGCCGAACGCCGAGTCGCCGTAGAGGTCCTGCGTCTCTTGTGATTCAGACGAGAGATCGAACGCCTTGATATCCGGGCTGAGGACGAGCTTGGACGACTTGTTGTAAATCCGTCGATGGTTGTTGACGACGACTTCGCCGCCGCGGGCCGCGAACTCGCTTTCGAGTTTGCCGAGCAGGCCGAGACGGCGCTGGTAGCGTTTTTCGCCGCCGAGCGGAGCGACGTTTTCCGGCGGATTGCCGGGATTGGAAACGTGGAACGGCTCGTAGTCGACGCCAAGGAACCCGGCCCCCGCGCCGCTGCCGCCCATCAGTCGCCCGTCGCCGCCGATCGTGACGACGGCGGGCAATTCGTGTTCGGTGGGGGCGATTTCCTTTGCGAGGCAAGCTCCGAACGACGGATGCTTCACCGAACCCGACGGCACGTAGCCGGTGTGCAACTGATAGGTGGCCCGGTCGTGCTGGCCCTCCTTGTTCGTCATCGAGCGGATGATCGCGATGTCCTTCATTCTTGCCGCCGTTTTCTCCCAGCCGTTAGCGATCTGAATGCCGGGAACCGCCGTGGCGATGGCTTCGGTCGGCCCGCCGTTCTCGGTGCCGGGCTTGGGATCGAATGTTTCAAATTGGCTGGGCCCGCCCTGCATCCAGAGGACGATCAACGAACGGCCCTGTTTGCGGAGTTCGTCTGCGTGGAGCGTCATCGCATCGCGGAAGTTGAAAACGCCCGCCGCGGCGGCTGAAGCTGCGAGAAAACTGCGCCGCGATGTGTGATGGCGAAACATCGCGATGTGATCGAGTCGGAACATGATGAACTCTTGGATTAGCGTTTGGACAGAAACTCGCTGGAATTCAACAGGCACCACATCACGTCTTCAAAGGCTTCGCCGCGGACGCCGACTTCGCGAACGAATTCCAGCGCCGCTTCCATTTCGCGGCCGGACGGTTCGCGGGCCAGGACCAGTAGGTAGACTTCGCTCAGCGCATCGCGGTCGTTCTTTTGTTCGCGGAGAATCTTCGCCAGCCGCGTGTTGCCTTGTGCGGCGAGGGCGTTGCGGAACAGGGGTGAATTCATCAGGAACAGCGACTGCGGCACGTTACCGGTGATGTCTTCTTGCGGCGTCGAGGGATCGAAGCCGAACAACGCATGAAACTGGTCGCGCGGCCCTCGCTGCCGATACGGGCCGGCCATCATCATCTCGTCGTTGCCGGGCCGCTCCGTCGTATCGTTGAGGCCCAGCACCTGCACCAGCGCATTGAATAACTGATCAGCCCGCAGCCGCGTCGGCGTCTGCGCGGCGAACGGAAGTGTTTCCTCCGAGACAGCCTGTGGGTGAATCTGCCGCTGATAGGCCTCGGTCAGCAGCACCGTTTTCATCAGCCAGCGCAAATCATGCCGATTGGCGACGAAACCCGCCGCCAGTTCATCCAGCGCTTCCGGGAAACGGGCCGTGCGCGTGGGGCCGATGTCGTCGACCGGCATGTAGAACCCCTCGCCGAGCAGTTCCGACCAGAGCCGATTGATGACGGCCCGCGCGAACCAGGGATTATCCGGCGACGTGAAGGCCTGTGAAACCGCCGAGCGGCGCTGCTCATCGGTCAGTTCCTGTCCCGGCGAGGATTGGTCGACGAAGAACTTCGGCTGGATCAACTTCCCTTTGGACGACGGATCGTTGAGATCCGGCATGTAGTATTCGGACGAGCCGCGGCCCGGACGCTCCGGCGGCGGAGGCAAGTCTTTCAGTTCCTTCGCCGTCAATGCGCCATCCTTGTCGGCGTCGGCGAGGTCGAAGATCCGTCCGAGGAATTGTCCCAATTGTTGCCCGCGCGGCGATTGCTGGATCTCCTCTTTGGACACTTTGCCGTCGCGGTTGCGGTCGGCCAGATTGACGAAGCGTTCCGGATTCTCGCGGAACATCGCCCCGCGCTGCTCGCCGCGCGGGCCGGCATTCATCGAGACCACCTCGAACGAGCGCATGGCGCCATCGTTGTTCTTCGGCCGGAGGGCGACGCGGGGAAAGTACGCCGCCAGTTGATGGAACTGCTCGCGCTTCCAGACGTCCGAGGGGTGGTCGTGGCAGTTGGCGCACTGCATCTGGATGCCGAGGAAAATGCGGGATGCTTCCGCGGCGACTTCCGGAGGCTGGGCTTCGTGCGCGAGGAACAACGCCGTCGCGCCGTTCTCGCGGACGTCGCCGGTCGCTGTCAGCAGGTCGGCGACGATCTGATCCCAGGGCCGGTTGTCGTTCAACTGCTGCGCGATCCAGCGCTCGAACGTCGGCTCGCCGAGCCGGGCCCGGTTGTTCGTTGCCGGCGTGAAAATCACGTCCCGCCAGTAACGGCCCCAGTTGCGGCCGTAGTCTTCGGAAGCGAGCAACTGGTCGACAAGCTTGACTCGCTTGTCCGGATCGGGATTCAGACCGAACAGCGAAATTTTCTCGGGCGACGGCAGCTTGCCGATGACATCGAAACTGACGCGGCGGAGAAAATCCTCATCGTTGCAGCGGCCGGCCGGCGTGACTTGGGCCTCGGACAACGCGGCGTCGATCCGCTGATCCACCTTGGCCGCAGCGGCGGCGGGCGGCGCGGGTGCCGGTGCCGATGCCGATGCTCGCGATTTCTTGGCCGCCATGGCCGGGTGGGAAGCGACGGCGCCGATCAGACCAAGTGCTGCCACAGAGATGAGAACGAGACGACGCATGGAAGTCTCCCTGACTGAGACGCGGCGGCACGTGTTCCTCGTGCCGGAACTGCGATCGAGACGTGAAAATCTGCAGGCGATTAAACACTGCTGACTGGCTACAAGTTTCGCCCGGACGCGGAAAATTGAGAAGTCGAAAACCAGGAAACGCCGGATTTTGGGGTTTTTCGGAGAACGGCCGACCCTGCGTCTTCTCAGAGAGTGACTTAGGGGGGAAAAATGGTAAAGTAAACCAGACACGTTCCGAATCTTCCAACCGTTCGGTTCGACGGCTGTCCCGGCGCGGCAGCGGCGTCGCCCACCGATTCCTTTCCCTGACGCTTCCGCGGAAGGATGGCATGTCGATCAAGGTCAAATGTCCCGGCTGTACAAAGACGCTGACGGTGCCCGACGCCGCGCGCGGCAAGGCCGTCAAATGTCCCAGCTGTGAAATGCGGGTGCCCGTCCCGTCAGAAGATGGCGACAAGCCGGCTGGCAAGGCGAAAAAGAAGCCCAAGAGCGCCGGGCCGGTTGAAGACGAAGCCGGGCTCGCTGGGTTGGATTTGCGAAAAGTCGCCGACCACGAGGCCCGCGTCTGCCCCAAATGCGGCTACGACCTCGAGCTGGCAAGCGATGACGAAGAGGGCGAAGTCACCGAGTGTCCCCAATGCGGCTGGGATATTGCCGAAGGGGGGATCGGCGAAATCGCCCGCAAGAAGGCGCTGAAAGGCCCCGATCCCGACAAGTTTTACAAGGGCTTGTGGAAGCAGTCGTGGAAGTTCGTCTCCGACAACCTGATGCTGTCGATCCGTACGTTCCTGTACATCGCATTGGCGTCGGTGATTTGTCTCGTTTGCACTTTGGGCTATCTGTACTTTTCGATGCTGCCGCCGCGGTACATGTTTTTTGCTCCGTTTGCGATCGTCTCCGCGCTGGTGATTCCCGGCTGGCTGTGGTTTCTGGATACCGAGACGATCAAGCTCACGCTGGAACGCAGAGATCGCTACAAGCGGGTGAACTTCGACTTCTTCCTGTCAGGCGCGCTGGGCGTGAAGTTCATCATCTGGAATATCGTTTTCGCTGGGCCGCTGCTCTTGATCCCTGGGCTGATCGGCTGGGCGTTGTGGCAATACGCCGGCGTGCCCTGGTGGGTCGGAGCGATCATCCTGGGCGTCTGTTACATACCGATCATGGCGATGTGGCCGGCCGTTCTCACGCACATGACGATGCCGATTCAGATGCCCGCCTGGATGTTCTGGAAGATCGTTCCCATCAGCCTGCGGTGCGTGAAGCCGCTCATGACGTGGTTCTTCCTGTTCGCACTGACGAATCTGCCGGTCGTGCTGATTCTGGCCGGTACGTTGATCTTCACCGCGGGAGACCTCGTCGATTACGTCAAAATCATGGAGAGGAACGCGGAGATCAACCGCACCCAGGCGACTTGGGACTACTACGGCAACTCGAAATCGAAACCGAAAGACCTGGTTGACCCCAAGACCTTGGGTGAGCAGGGGAAGGTCGAACTTCGTCACGCGATCGCCATCGTGGGGACGTTCTTCGCGTGGATCGTCAGTTGCGTGATCATCGCGCTGACCGGCGTGTTCAACATGCGGACGAACGGGCTGTTCGCCTACTTCTTCCGCGAAAGACTCGATTTGCAGGTGCTGCTCAAGGAGTACAAGTACGTCGCCACGCTGCCGCGCGAAAAGGACGAGCACAAGATCAAGACGACCGAGCAGATCATCACCGAAGCCGCCGTGGCGACCGTGATCTTCATTTTCATGGGGGTCATCTTCGGGCTGTTGTATGGGGCGCTGACCGACTACGGCATCGTGAAGGGATTGGTCGCGGGGATCGACTGGGGGGGCCGGGTCGCTTTCGGAGCGGCGTCCATCGGACTGTTGATGGCAGCGTTCAACGTCAGTCCAGTGTGGGGACTGTGCATCTTTTTCTCGCCGTGCATGTGCTTCGTGCCACACATCATGTTTCTTATCCAGGAATGGGAAGACTCCAAGCCACATTTCTTCCAGGGGCTGATGGGCTTCGTGGTCTGCCTGTTGTTGATCCCGGTCGAGCTGTACATGGGCATCGGCGAGTTGAAGATGCTGCTCAAACCGGAAGGCGGCCAGAACCAGCAGGCTCCGTTCAATCCCGGCGGCGGGCCCGGTCCCGCGGGAGCTCCCGGCGGAGCAGTGCCTCCCGCTGGCGGACCGCCCGGAGCACCGGGACCAGCTGGCGCACCTGGTCCAGGGGGCGCGCCCGGCCCGGCTGGCGCTCAGCCTGGATTGCCGCGTGCAGCTGGCGCGGTCGGCATCAATCCCGACCAATAGCGAACCACTGGAGTTCCGGCTTTAGCCGGTTGATCGAAGACCATCACGCCCGGCCAGCGATGTACTCGTGCAACAGGTACAGCGACTGCTCTTGGCTCGCCTGCAATTCCGCGTTCAAATCGCCGATGGAGATCAGGCCGATCAGCCGATCTTGATCGTCGGCCACAGGCAAGTGCCGGATGCGGAGGTGCTGCATCTCGTAGCGGGCTTCGTCGGTCGTCGTCTCCGGACCGCAGCAGACGACCTTCGTGGTCATGACGGCGGCGACGGGCGTCGTCGCCGGGTCGCGCCGCTCGCCGACGACGCGGCGCAGCACGTCGCGCTCGGTAAAAATACCGGCGACTTGGTCGTCGTCGGACATGATGACCAGCGCCCCGACTTTGTACTCGTTCATTTTCTGAGCCGCTTGGAGCACCGTGGCGTCCATTCCGATGGTGAGGACGGCGGAGCCTTTGCGATCGAGCAGCTCTTGCACGCGTGCCATGGCAGGATCTCCAGAGAAGGAATGCAGACGAACACGCAGATGGGATGGCTTCATTCTGGCCGCGACGATTGGGAATTGCCAGCGGAAATAACGCGCGGCCCGGCTTTGCTCGGAAAGCCGGACCGTAGAGATCCGCACGGCGGGTTGACGCCGCGCCGCTCGCCGGGACTTACTTGAACTCGGCGATGACCTTGTCATAGTACGCAGCGGCTTGGTCGTACGCGGCTTTCGCAGCGGCTTTTTCGCTTTCGCGGATGCGTCCCTCTTTCGCCTTCCAGCAGACGTCGACAGCATCGCGACACCATTGGGCGCTCTGCGGATTCGTCCGGATCGGCATGTCGGCCACGACCACGAACACCGGGTTCGTATGCACCGACGGCAGTATCCGCACGGCGATCCAGCTCGATTTCTTCAGATCGATCTCGAACGTCTGCGGCTGAATCGACCCGTCGGCTTCGATCTCCTTCTTCGCCGCGACTTCGCCGTTGACGATGATTTCGACCGGCACGCGGCGCGACTGACCGATGCGGCAACGCTCCAGATGCCAATACGGCTTCTCGTCGAGCCGCTTCGCACGGATCGCTTCCGTCTGCGGCGTCGACGACTCTGCCAGTAGCGCCGCGACGTCGAAGGTGACTTTCACCTTTCCCGGTTTTGCGAGATTCAACTGGCTCACCGCCTCGCCGGTCTTGGCGTCGCCGACTTCCACACCGTTCACCGCGAAATCAAAGATATGGCTCAACCCGTCGCCGCAGTAGCTGCGGCCGTCCTTCACGCCTTGAATCCATCTCTCGTAGGTAAGCTCCTCGCCCTCGGAAATCTTGACGTAGATCCGACCCAGGCCGACTTTGTCGCCGTAGATGCAGGGAAAGTCGGTCTCGCCGCTGATCCGGCTGCGCAGGCCGGCATTCAGCGTGTGATACCAGACGTTGAGCTCCCAGATGGCCGGCGTATCGACGGCGGAGATGAAATCGCACACATCGTTCGCCGCGGTGACGACGAACTCGTTCGCGCCGATGCCGTCGAACTTCGGCATCGCATAATCGGGGAGCTTATCGGCGGCTTTGCCGGTCCAGCCTGGATTCGCGCCGCCGTTGCGGCCCGTGAATTCCCGAGCACCGTTAGGCATGATGTCTGGCAATTGCAGTCCCCAGCCGCTGTGGCTATAGCCGACGACAGCCCCTTGCTGTTTGCCCCACGCCAGCACCGGCTGCGTCCAACTCGGCCACTCTTCGAGCTTTTCAGCGCCCGGATAGTCGTCCTCCGTCAGGTGGAGCAAGCACAAATGGCCGGCGTGCGACGACGGGAAGCCGGAGACTTCGATGTCGTAGCGCATCAGATACTGCGGCGTCGAGAGCGCCGACGTCTTTCCTTCGAAGTACTGCTTCTGCGAGTACCAGCACGGCCCCCAACTCAGCACGCAGCCGACGTTCAGGTCTTCGCCCAGAATGTGACGCATCATGTCCCGTGGCGAGACACCTTCCGTCGGGCTGTCGTAATGCGCACACCCGGCGGCGTGCACGTGATGATCGCCGGAATACCAGTGCCGATCCGCGGCGTGAATCCACCGCCGTACCGCGAATTCGGCCCGCTGGCTGACACCGTCCGGCAAGACGCGTAACTCGTGCGTATCGACGAAATACTCCGGCCCGCGATTCACGGTGACGGTGTAGTCGCCCGGCGGCAGATGCACGCTTTCGCCGTCCTGGCGATAAATCTGGTCATGAAAAAAGAAATCCGGCGCGAGCCGCCGGGCCGGGTTCGGATAGACACGGCCGAGCTTGTCCTTGATGATGAGTGACGCCATCGTCGGCGTGCCGTCGAAATCCTTGATCCCCAGCGCGACTTCGACCGACGGCACGGAATGGAACAAAATCGGCACGGCGTTGCGAAAGCCGATATCCTGCGTCCCCTGGCCGACGTTGAAGCCGAGCTGCGCTTCGCGGCGACCGACGTCGCGGCTGTAAAGCTGCACGATGCGGTATTCGAGTTCCAGCCCCGACAATCCCGGCTTCAGTGGCTGCTTATTGAACAATGTCGCGTCGAGGAACCGGCCTGGTACATCGGCAGCATCGACCAGTTTCTCGTCAGTCAGCGGCTTCTCCCGCGGCCCCTTGCCGCGCATGTAGACCGGGAGCAGGTTCGGGCTTTCGATCTTCAACTCCGCCGTGATCCCCGCTTGGTTGTGCACTTTGACGAGAAACGTCCGCCAGCCTTGTTGAATCAACTCTTTCTTGGCCGGGCCTTCCACAACCGAGACGCGGCTTTCCGGATTGATCACGACGCCGGCGACGCAGTATTTGTCGAGCACGCTTTGAATGCCGAGCGCCGACTTCACTGCGTCATCGAGCTTCAGCGCCGCGGCGAGTTTCTTTTGATCGTCCTCCGCGATCGGAGCGCCGATGAAATCGAGCGCCTGCACCACGCGTTCCGTTGACGCAACGAGAGGTTGCTGCTCGACCTCGACGACTTTGGGCCACGCGGCGTCTTCGGCAATCGCGATCTGCGAGACCAGCAGACCAAGAACAAATGTTGGCAACACGATTCGATCGATCGCGCACATGGCTGCGACTCCTGAGCAAAGAAGGGAATCTGGCCGACGCACGAATTGTCGGAGGGGAAGCAGCGATTCGCAAGTTCACGGTTCGGCGGAGTCTCGCCACCGTAGAACGCGGCTGACTCAAGCGGGAGGCGTCAGCCGCGTAATCCCCCTGGATTCGATAGCTGACACCCAAGACGCCGCAACCAGGGGACTGACGTCCCACGCTCGGAGAGCGCGGCGGCGAGACGCCGCCGCTTCGTCAATCCAAGGCGACTTCCGCTGCCATAGTCTCCAGCGGGGCCGAGATCTCCAGAAGGTCAACCGCTGGTTGACGGTTGCAGAAGATCGTTGCCATCCGGCCGTAGGTCACGGCGCCGGCAGGCATTTGCAGAGCGCGGGCGAGGCCCGGACCGGCGGCGATTTCCAAGATCGCGCCCAGGTCGATGTGACGCAGCACGTTGTGATTGATGAGAATGCGGCCCAGCGGTGTCTGCCCGGCGATGATTTCGCGGCGGACCGTCTCGGTGACGTAATTCAAATTGAAGCGAACGATGCCGAACTGCACGACGTCGCTTGTGCCCCGTTTCAACAGCAAGATTTTTCGGGCGTAAACGTCGCCGTCCTGCCGCTGAGCGAGGACGCGAACCTCGACGGGAGACTGATGATAGTTCTCCATTGTCACCGTCATGTGATGCTCGTGAACGAGCATCGTCTTGTACGGCTCGGGCGTGGTGGACGACGGAATGTGATCGACGCGCTGAAAGAGGGGTTCCGCATCCGGAAACAGACTCGTCAGCGAGCGAAGTTCATCGAGGGGGTTCATCGATCCGTGTGTTTCCTATCCCACCGCGTGGGAAAACCATTCGCGGATGGCCAACGTGAATCCTGGTAGCACCTCTTCGCCGTCCAGGTTGTCGTCGATGGTCAGCTTCCGCACTTGCTCCGGGCTGCGATAGACGAGCACGGTTTGCGTGTCCGGATAAACGTACCAGACGAGCTTCACGCCGTCATCGAAGTATTCATTCAGCTTGCGTTCCATTTCATCGTCGGTGTTGCCGGGGCTGATGACTTCGACGGCGAGGTCCGGGGCAAAGGGCACGAAGGCCGGCCGATTCTTCAAGGCGGACAACCGTGCCTGAGAGATGAATGCCACGTCGGGCATCCGGATCAGGCCCACCTCGAGACGATGGCCGGCACTTTCGCCGAGCAGAATTCCGAGCGGATGCTGCTTCAAAAATATCCCTAGTTCGATCACGAGGACGATGGCAAGCTGTGACTCGTATTGGCCCACGACTTTCTCCACCAAAGTCCCTTCGACGAGCTCCAGCAGATGCTTCCGGCCGTTCTGGTATTTGCAGCGCTCGACGTCCTCCTCGACGGCGGTGCCGGGGGCCGGTTGGAAGCGGATGCGATCCGGCGAGATGTTTCCCAGCCGGACCAAAAGGTCGGCGATCGTTTCAGGACGCGCGGTGACGGTGGCCATGTGATGTTCCCTCGGTCAAAGTTCCGCGGATACCATCCGCGGCTTTCACGTATACCGTACCGCGCGATGGGCCGGCTCGAAATACTCGGTGAGCAGGCTGTCGACCTGCAGCAGCCCTTTGCGCGTCAGGCAGATGTCGTCGCCCTTCACGGTCAGATAACCCTTCGCCTGCTGATTGGCGAGCGGCTCGGCGAATTCCTTCAGCACATCGACGCCGTGTTTCGCGCGGAAATCGCCGGCATGCAGTTCTCCTTCCTTCATCTGCAGCACGAACTCGCGGATGAGCAATTGATGGGGCGTCGGTTTCAGCGCGCGGTTGATCGGCAGTTCGCCGGACTCCACCGCGGCGAAGTACTCGTCCAACTGATCGAGGTTCTGATAGTGGACTCCCTGGAAGTGCCCGAACGACGACACGCCCGACGCCAGGATGTCCGACCCGCGGAACAGATTGTCGCGGTACAGGAACCGGTCGCGTGCGGCGTCTTTCACCAGTTCGTTGCCGCTCGACACGCGGTAGCCCGCGGCGAACAGCGTGTCCATCGCCTCGCTCACCCAGCGGCGCTTCGTCGCCCAGTTGGCCACCGGCGAGGAAATCCCCTGCTCCTTCATCTCCTTGGAAATCAGCGTGTTGAACGGTAGTTCCATCTGGTAGATCGTGATGTTGTCCGGCGACAGCTCGCGGACTTTCTCCACGCATTTCGCCCAGTTGTCGTCGGTCTCGCCGATCATGCCGGCGATCAAGTCGATGTTCACCTGCGGAAAGCCGACTTGTTGAATCCAGCCGTAGGCG
This sequence comes from uncultured Planctomycetaceae bacterium, assembly GCA_964504645.1. Classification (GTDB taxonomy): domain Bacteria; phylum Planctomycetota; class Planctomycetia; order Planctomycetales; family Planctomycetaceae; genus CAZDGB01. Next base: position 21,769 of record CAZDGB010000014.1, read on the forward strand.
CGGAGGATTTCCGGCGAGAGGTGTGCGCGGCCGTTTTCTTCGAGGATCGCGTCGTTGAAGTTCTCGACGCCGAGCGACACGCGGGTGACGCCGATGTCTTTCAGCGTCTGGACTTTCTCCAGGCTGAGCGTCCCCGGTTCGCACTCGAACGTGACTTCCTGCGCGTGGTCCCACGAGACGGAGCGATGCAGTTCGTCCCGAAGAAACCGCAGTTGCTTCGCGCTGAGATACGACGGTGTTCCCCCGCCGAAGTAAACGAACTGCAACTCGCGGCCTTGCACGCCGCGCCGCTGGCTCAAAAGTTCGACTTCTTTCGCCAACGCCAGCACGTAGCGTTCGATGGCGGCGGCGTTCTGATTCGTGTAGACGCGAAAGTAACAGAACCGGCACCGCTTGCGGCAGAACGGTATGTGCAGATACAGGCCCATCGGCACGGAGCGGTCCGGTTCGGCGTCGAGCGCGGCGTAAATCTCCGGCACGCTGACTTTCGTCCACTGCGAAAACGGCGGGTAGTTCGACACGAAATAACTGCCGACTTCCGTCGCTTCGGCGAGTTCCAGTGACATGACTTATTCCCCGTTCGGCGCGGGTCTCCCGACCCGGCGGCTTCTTCTTGCGGTCTCCCGACCGCTCTTCGCTCAATTCCAATCGAAGACGGGTCGGGAGACCCGAAATCGAAAGTCCGATGGGGTCAGGAGACCCGCGCCGATCGGAGTTGATCAGACACTAATTGCCGTTATCCTTCTTCCCGAAGCAATACACCTTGCCGTCGCGGGCTTCGCTGCCGATGACGAGCACCCCTTGCCCGACGGCGGGACTGGCGGAGATCGGTTTGCCGGCGTTGAACTTCCAACGCTCCTTGCCGTCCGCGAGATTCAGTTCGTACAAATTCCCGTCCTGCGAGCCGACGAAGACCCGCTCGCCGACGATCACCGGCGAGCTATCGACCTTGCCGCGCGTCGGAAACGTCCAGGCCTTCTTGCCGTTTTCGCGATTCAACGCCGTCACGGTTTTATCGCGGCCGCCGACGACGACCAGTTGCTCGGTCACCGCCGCCGAGGAATGGATGGGGGCCTCGGCATCGCTCGTCCGCTTCCGCCAGACTTCCTTGATGTTCTTCCAATCGACAGCGACGACTTCGCTGCCGTACGTGCCGACGTAGAGCGTGTTCCCCACGACGGCCGGCGACGCGATGAGATACGACGACAGCGGCAAGTCGCCGGCCTCCGCTCCCGTTTTGACGTCGATGATCCGCAAGTGTTCGTCGCAGCCGGCGATGAACGTTTTTCCTTCGACGACCGCCGGGGAACAATGGACGTATCCTTGCGTTTCGAACTTCCACACCAGTTCGCCGTCCGACAGTTTCAGGCAGTAGAGACAGTTGTCATACGAGCCAAACAGCACGTGGTCGTCGGAAACGGCGGCGCAACTGAAGATCTCTCCGCCCGAAGTGAACTTCCAGCGGAGCTTTCCGGTCTCGGCGTCGATCGCATGGAACACGCCGTCCTCATCGCCGAGATACACCGTCCCGCCAGCGACGGTGGGTGACGATTTGAATCCCGGCGCGAACGAATTCGGTTCGACTTCCTCGACCGACTTATACTTCCAGATCGGTTTGCCGCTTTTCCGCTCGATGCAGAGCAATTCACCCGACAGACACGGCACATAGACGCGGTCGCCGACGATCGCGCAGCTTGCCAACACCTGGTCGCCGACGGTCGCTTCCCAGAGAAGTTCGAGCTTGTCCGGCAGACCACTTTCCGCGGTGCCGGTCTGCGCGAGATTCTGGCGGAACGACGGCCAATCGGCGCTCGGTTTGGCCGCTTCCACAGACGCGGAACCCAGGCAAGCGGCTATGATCAACCCGAAAGTGCGCATCGGTACAACTCCTCCAGCGAGCGGACATCCACCGGCCGCGGATTGAATTTTCCGGTCCATTGTTCGGCGGCCTCCGCGGCGAGCATCGTCAACTGCGACGGAGGCACGTCGAACTCGTCGAGTCCTGCCGGCGAGCCCGTGTCGGCAACGAATTGTTCGATCGTGCCGGCGAGCAGATCGCCCGCTTCCGGGTCTTCCACGTCGCATAGCCCGATATCCGCCGCCAGCCGGCCGTACGCCGAGCCGACTGTCTCAGCATTATAACGGATCACATGGGGGAGCATGATGCCGATCGCAAGACCGTGCGTGATTCCATAATGGGCCGTCAGCGGATTGGCGAGGGCGTGCGCTGCGCCGAGCATGGAGTTCTCGATCGCCGCGCCGGCCAAATGCGCTCCGAGCAGCATCGCGCCGCGAGCGGGCAAATGGTCCGGTTCCGCGATGACGGCCGGAAAGCTCGACGCCAGGAGCCGCCAAGCACGGCGGCTGAACATCTGCGAGACCGGATTCCGCCGCGTGGTGACGTACGATTCCACGGCATGGCTGAGCGCGTCGATGCCCGAGGCTGCCGTCACGCCGGCCGGCATGCTGAGCGTGAGATCAGGATCCAGGATCGCCACGCGGCACGCGGCTTTCTTGTCGCCGCACGCCATCTTCATGTGCGACTTGGCGTCGGCGATCAAGGCGTACGATTGTGCCTCGCTGCCGGTGCCGGAGGTGGTCGGCACGGCGATCAGCGGCAACATCGGCTTCGTCGCTTTGCCGGCACCATGATAGTCCTGCATTCGCCCGCCGTTGGTGTAAAGAAAATTGATCCCCTTGGCACAGTCCATTGCGCTTCCGCCGCCGACCGCGACGAGAAAATCGACCTGCGCCGCTTTCGCCACAGTCAGCCCCCGGTCGACATCCTCCGTCGTCGGGTTGGCGGTGACGGCGTCGAAGAGATGAATCTTGAGGCCGGCTTCTTCCAGCGCGGCGACGCACTTCGCCGTGTGCCCCGCCTTCTCGATACCAGGATCGGTGACGAGCAGCACGCGTTGCCCGCCGTGCTCGCGGGCCAGTTCTCCGAGGCGCTCCACCGACCGGCTGCCGTAGACCACGCGAGTGCGGGGATCGTAGTCGAACGGGGGCAGCTCGGCGGAACCAAGGCCGGGAGACGTTTCTGGCAGCGTCATGGGCGGACTTTGCGGTGGGTGAACCGGCGGGGTATCTGGCGAGCCGAGTCCATCATATCGCCGTTCGCTTGGAACGGGCAATTGTGAAACCCACCGTCATCTGAACCGCACCTCAATTGTCTCGCAATAGTCGTGGCGCGAAATCCCTGCTCATTCGTCGATCTGTTCGGGTGCGATGAGATCGGCGTACGTCTCGCGACGGCGGATCAGCGTGACCTTGCCGCCGTCGACGAGAACTTCCGGGGCGCGCGGGCGGCTGTTGTAATTGCTGCTCATCGCGGAGCCATAAGCCCCGGCGCTGAAGATCGCCAGCAAGTCGCCGCGCTGCATCGGCGGTAGATAGCGGTCTTTCGCGAAGTAATCGCCTGATTCACAGACCGGGCCGACGACGTCGGCTTTTTCGCAGGCGGCGATTTCCCCTTCGAGATCGGACGGCATCTCCACGGCGGGCTTCACCGGCCAGACGCGGTGGAACGAATCGTACATCGCCGGGCGGACGAGGTCGTTCATCGCTCCGTCCTGAATGACGAACAGCTTGCCTCCTTCGCGCTTCGTGTAAACGACCTGACTGCACAGGATCGCCGAGTTGCCGACGATGAACCGGCCGGGTTCCAAAGCCAATCGGCACTTCGCTTCTTGAATCGCGGGGACGATGACCTTCGCGTACTCCGAGGCTGGCGGGCCTTCGTTCTGGCGGTAGCTGATGCCGAAACCGCCGCCGAGATTCACCCAATTGATGTCGTGCCCCGCCTTGCGAAGCTGCGCCACGACTTCGATTGCCTTCTTGGACGCCGCCGCATACGGGTCGGTCGTCAGAATCGGCGAGCCGAGGTGCATGTGAATGCCCTTCAGCGCCAGATTCGGATCCTTGAGCACCTTCGCGGCGAGTTCCTGGAACCGCTCGATGTCCATCCCAAACTTGTTCCCCTTCTTGCCGGTCGTCGTCTTGGCGTGTGTCTTGGCGTCGATGTCGGGATTGAGCCGCAACGCGACCGGCGCAACGACGTTCATCGACTTCGCCACCGCCGCGATGGCGTCGAGTTCTCCTTCGCTTTCGACGTCGAACATCAGAATTTGTGATTCGAGCGCGAACCGGATTTCGTCATCCGTCTTGCCGACGCCGGCGAACACGACTTTCGTCGTATCGCCACCCGCGGCTTTCACGCGGTAGAGTTCGCCGCCGGAGACGACGTCAAAACTCGACCCGGCGTCGCGCATGACTTTGAGAATGCCGAGCGTCGAATTCGCCTTCACGGAATAACAAATTACCGGATCAACGGCGGCGAAGGCCTCCTGAATCTGCTTGAGCTGCGCGAGCAGAAACGCCTTGGAGTAAATCCAGACCGGCGTGCCGAATTCCTCGGCGATGCGACTGACAGGGACCTCTTCGCAGTAGAGTTCGTGGTTACGGTAAGCAAATGCGTTCATCGTTGAATATCCGCCATTTCAACTGAGACTTGGGAAATGGATCAAATTTAATGAAGCCTAAACGAGGATTTCATTCAAATTATGAATCGACGGAGAGGGGACGCGCACGAATTTGTCATTCACCTTCTCCAATTTGCTGAACCAGTGGCTGGCATCGGCTTCGTTCATTCCGACTCTCATGACATTTGAAATCGAAATATCATCTACCGCCTCGGAGATTCCAGGCTGATGTGCCGGGAATTTCTGCAGGACTTTTTGCCGATCCACAGCCACGGAGCAAATCTGCTCCAGTTCAAGTTTCTTCCGGTGAGAAGCGGTAAGAGTCCCCGATCCCCGCAGAATCCAATTTCGGTCAGCAAGGATCTCATCCGGGCTCAGTTTCCGCTCTGTCAGAACATCGATAGCGACCAGACTGTACCACGCTAGAAAATCAAATGCGCGACCGGAATCCACGATACACAAGGCTCCCCAGCCGTCTTGGTGGAATCCGGAATAGTCGGTCCTGGGATGCGTGAAATACGGATTCAGAGATAGTCCTTGAGACACCGGATAGACATACACATCGCCGACGTTCAGGAGCAGCGGCTGTGGTTTGGCCAGCGTTTTTCGTGGTTTGTCGGCAGCGATCGGTTGGTCCAATTGGGTTTTTAATTCGTTGAGGGTCTTCCGGCGCTTCTTCAGATCGATCGGCGCGAGGCCGAGGTTCGCCATCAGCGTCAGATCTCGTCCCGACTCAATGATTGTCAGAGCTGTCTGGCGAATGGTCTCGCTGCGAATCCCTCGCTTCAGAAACTGATCGGCTGCGACGAGCCAGAAAGTCGTGTAGTCCTCGTCGGCATCGTCGTCCGCAATCACTGCGGAGTTCTGGCGAAGAATTTCCGCGATCCGCTCGCCGTCAAACGGCAACTTCGCCAACGCGGCAATCGTACTCTTCAAATCGGCGGCGCAGTCGTTGGCATACAACCCCGGCCCCCAAGCACCCATGGATACGCTTTCATTGGCAGAAATCGGCTGATTTCATCCCGCATGCTTCGCCAGCAACTCCGCAATTTGCACCGCGTTGGTCGCGGCGCCTTTGCGGAGGTTGTCGCTGACGCACCAGAACGTCAGACCGTTGGGGTGAGAGAGGTCCTTGCGAATGCGACCGATGAAGACGTCGTCGCTGCCGGTGCAATCGCACGGCATCGGGTAGCCGCCGTTTTTCTGTTCGTCGACGACTTGGATGCCGGGGAACTTCGAGAAGAGTTCGCGGGCCTCTTGCGGGCTGACGGGGCGTTCGGTCTCGACGAGGATCGTCTCGCTGTGACAGTTGGCGACCGGGATGCGGATGCACGTTGCGCAGATTTGGATCGACTGGTCGCCGAGAATCTTGCGGGTCTCGTAGACCATCTTCAGTTCTTCGCTCGTGTAGCCGTCGTCCTTGAAGCTGCCGATCTGCGGGATGGCGTTGAAGGCGATCGGCGACTTGAAGGCCTGCTGCTCGTACTTCTCGCCGCTGAAATGGGCCTTCGTGCTGCCGAGAAGATCGTCCGTGCCCGACAGGCCGGCGCCGCTCACCGCCTGATAGGTGCTGACGACGACCCGCTTCACCTTCGCGGCATCATGCAGCGGCTTGAGCGCGACGGCCATTTGCGTGGTCGAACAGTTCGGGCTGGCGATGATCCCTCTGGCGTTGAGCGCGTCCTGCGGATTGATCTCCGGGATCACCAGCGCGACGTCCGGCTTCATGCGGAAGTAGCCCGATTCGTCGATCACCTTGCAGCCCGCCTTCACCGCCGCCGGCAAATATTCCGCGGCGACTTCATCCGGCGTGCTGGCGATGAGCAGGTCAATCCCCTCGAACGCCTTCGGTTCGAGGAGTTCGATCGTGTGCTCTTTCCCCTTGAACTTCAGTTTGGAACCGGCGCTGCGCTTCGACGCGAGGAACCGATAGTTCTTCGCCAGATTACGTTCCTCCAACAACTGGACCATGATCCGGCCCACGGCTCCCGTCGCCCCTACAACGCCCAACGTGCCAAACACCGTTTGTTCCTTTTTCAGAAAGATTGACCGCGATACTCGGGTGGCACGTCCCTGAGGCTTTGCGAAGGGCGTGGTCGATGCACCATTCGCCACGCCCTTCGAAGACTCCGGGACGTGCCACCAGACAAGCCCCGAACGCACAAGTATACCCGCTGTGACCCCCGCGAGCCATTTCGTGTTCGCATCCAACGGCCGGGTTTGATCCATCGCGGCGAAAGACCGGCGGTAATCGCTATAATCGGGAGAGCGAATCCAGTATCCTTGGCGATTCGCATTTACCCAACCGACATTCCCTCCGGGGTTTCTATGAAAGTTCTCGTCATCGGCCAAGGCGGCCGTGAACATACGCTGGTGTGGAAGCTGAAGCAATCGCCGTCGGTGACGCAGGTCTACTGTGCGCCAGGCAACGCCGGGACGGCCCTCGATTGCCAGAACGTCGACATCAAGGCCACAGACATCCCGCGACTGATCAAGTTCGCCCAGACGGAAAAAATCGATCTCACCGTCGTCGGACCGGAAGTGCCGTTGGTGATGGGGATCAGCGACGAATTCCTGAAAGCCGGCCTTCGCGTCTTCGGGCCGTCCAAGAAAGCGTCTGAACTCGAAGGCAGCAAAAAGTTCTGCAAGGAACTGCTGAAACGGGCGAACGTGCCGACGGCTGACTTCCGCGTCTTCACCAACGCCGCTGAGGCGATGTCCTACGTCACGGAACGCGAGACGGAAGGCTTCGTCATCAAGGCGGACGGCTTGTGCGCCGGCAAGGGCGTCTGCGTCTGTTCGACGAAAGAGGAAGCCCACGACGCCATCAAGCGGATGCTGTTGCACAAAGAGTTCGGCGACGCCGGCGCACGCATCTTGATTGAGGAGAAACTCGAAGGCCAGGAGGCGAGCCTGCTCGCGTTCGTCGACGGCAAGACGATCGTGCCGCTCGAAGCCGCGCAGGATCACAAGGCCGCGCAAGATGGGGACACCGGCCCAAATACGGGGGGCATGGGATCGTACTCGCCGACGCCGCTCATTACGCCGGAACTTGTCGATTTCACCGTCGAGAAAATTCTCGTGCCGACGGTGCACGAACTCCGTAAGGAAGGCCGGCCGTTCCGCGGGTGTTTGTATGCCGGGCTGATGCTCACCCATCAGGGGCCGAAGGTGTTGGAGTTCAACGTGCGGCTGGGCGATCCGGAGACGCAAGTCATCCTGATGCGGCTGAAGTCGGACCTCGCGCAGATTCTGTACGCCGCGGCGGAGGGAAAACTCGAAGACGCGCCGCCGTTGGAATGGGACCCGCGACCCGCTGTGTGCGTGGTGATGGCGTCGGCCGGCTATCCCGGCGACTACGAGAAAGGCAAACCGATCCGCGGCCTCGACGAAGCGGCGAAGGTTCCTGATGCCAAAGTCTTCCATGCCGGAACCATGCGCGCCGGCGATCAGATCCTCAGCGACGGCGGCCGAGTTCTCGGCGTGACGGCCCTCGGCGACGACCTCTCGCAAGCGAAATTGCGGGCGTATCAGGCCGTGAAGTGCATCCGTTGGGACGGCGCCTGGTGCCGGAAGGATATTTCCGATAAGGCGCTGACATACGTTCCGAAGTCCGAGTGAGTCATTGCGAACTCGCAAGCGGATGCGGCGTCGCACCTCGCTTGCGAGGTCGCAGTTTTCTTCACGACGAAAAACTCGTCCCGAACTCCCGTCCGAAGAACATCCCCGCGAGCGGTTTGCGGCTGCGTGCGCCGAGATCCCGCTGTTGCAGTCCTGCGTCGAACTTCGAAATGTCGTCCGCCGGATAGCCGATGCCGATCGCCGTTGAGGCTTCGTGTGTAGCGGGAATCGACAGAACTTGTCGCGCTTTGTCGACATCGAAGCCAGCCATCGGATGGCAGTAAATGCCGTGCGACAGCGCCTGCAAAAAGAGATTCTGAGTCGCCAGGCCGACGTCGTGGAAGGCGTGCCGATTCGGTTTCCCGTTGCGATCGAACGCCAGCTTTGCGACGGAGATGACCACCGCGTAGCAGTTCTTCGCCCACGCCTGGTTGGCCTCAGCGAGGCAACTCAGGATCGCCGCGAATTCCGCCGGTTGGTCCTGCGTGGCGACGCAGAAGGCCCACGGCTGCTCGTTGTACGACGACGGCGCCCAGCGCGCCGCCTCGAACAGACTGGCGAATAATTTCGGCTCAATCTTCCGCGGAGAGAAACAGACCGGACTCCAACGGTCGCGAATGAGAGGTGTTAATTCGTAGGTGGTCTCGGCAGGCTTGTCCATAGGATTGCTTTCCTTCAAAGACGTGGGAACGCTTTCGATGAAGTCTGGCAAAGCGATCCGAAAAAACCAACCGCTGAGCCGCGCTGAGATACGAAGCCTGCCACCTTCGCAGCGTGCTCGTCTTAATATGGTTGGAATCTGAGGAGCGCGTGAATCGCAATCAACACCAAGGAAATGACGAGCCCCCACCCCCACAAGTGCCAGCGCCAGAAACGGAACAGCGGGAAGAACATCTCGGCTTCCCAGCGCCAAATGGCGAAGTACGGGAGCCAGTCGCGGCGACGTTTTGACATGGGTTTCAGTCTATTAGATTAGTCTATTCGTCCGCGTGGACGTGAACACGCTTGTCCGCTCTCCACCTGTTCATTACATTAAACCATAAGCACGTAGTGATGCGTCCGCTCCTGGTATGAGGGAATGCGATGCGGGTCAGCGCGAGGCCACTTCGAACGGGACTCGGCGTTTTCATCGCCCTATTCGGTGCGGTGATCGCCGCCGAAGACCGCCCGCTGGCGGAACTGATCGATGAACAGATCGCACACGGCTATGCGGCACGGAATGTCACACCTGCGGAACGTTGCACCGATCACGAATTCCTGCGGAGGGTGATGATCGACCTCGTCGGGACGATCCCGTCGGTCGACCAGTTGCGGGCCTTCGTCGCCGATCCCGCGGCGGACAAGCGGGCCAAATTGATCGATCGCCTGCTCGCCGGACCAGAGCACGCCCGGCACATGCAGCATGTGTTCGACGTAATGCTCCTTGAGCGCCAGTACGCGAACTACGTCACCGAAGCGGAATGGCGGGAGTACCTGCGCACGTCGTTCCTCGCCAACAAGCCGTGGGACCAACTCGTGCGGGAGATCGTCGGGACCGACGGCGTCGATCCAGCGACGCGTCCGGCGCTGCGGTTCGCGCTGGTCCGCACGGAAGATTCCTATCGCCGCTTGAATCCGCCCGCATTGACCCGCGACATCGGGCGTCTGTTGCTCGGCGTCAACTTGCAGTGCGCCCAATGTCACGATCATCCATCGATCGCCGATTACAAGCAGGCCGATTACTACGGCCTGTTGGCCTTCGTCAGCCGGTCGCACGTCGCGACGATCAAGCAGGACGACAAGACGGTGTTTGTGCTGGGCGAATCCGCTGAGGGCGCAGTGAGCTTCACGTCGGTCTTCGATGCGTCGAAGGCGGTGCACGTCACCACGCCCCACATGCCCGGCGCGCCGCAGATTGAGGAACCGGCGTTCGAGAAAGGGAAAGAATACGCGGTCGTCGCGTCGGACGGCGTGAAGGCCGTGCCCGCCTACAGCCGCCGCGAGCAACTCGCGAAACTGCTTCCCGCCGCGGAGAACCGCCCGTTCGGACGGAACATCGTCAACCGGCTGTGGGACCATATGCTCGGCCGGGGACTCGTCCATCCGGTGGAAGTCCACCATGCGGGCAATCCGCCGTCGCATCCACAGTTGCTGGAGACGCTGACGGACCGGTTCATCGCCGGCGGCTTCAATCTGCGAGAGACGTTGCGCGGCATCGCGCTCAGCAGAACGTATCAGCTGTCGAGCACGCCGCCGGCCGGATTGACGACGCCGTTGCGTCCCGAAGTCTTCGCCGTCGCCGCGCCGCGAGCCATGCGTCCGGAAACCTACGCCTTCGCCTTGATGCAGGCGACGGGGTTCACCGATGCGGCCCGCAAACAGTTGGGCGACAAGCTCACGGAAGAGACGTTGTACAAGGACCTCTCCGGCGCGTTGCCGAACTTCGCGAAAGTCTTCGGCGGCCCGCCGGGTCAGGCGGAATCGGTTTATCAGGCGTCGCTCGACCAGGCGTTGTTTCTGGAACACGGCCCGCAAGTGCTGCCGTGGCTCAACCGCCAGCCGAACAATCTGCTCGACCGCCTCGCCGTACTGACCGATCCGACTCAGATCGCCGATGAATTGTACCTCAGCGCGCTGTCCCGCCCGCCGACCCCCGAGGAAGCCGCTGATGTCGCCGAACTGTGTGCCAATACCGAGGACAGACCCAATGCGTTGCAAGATTTATTGTGGGCGCTGATCGCATCGTCGGAGTTTCGGTTCAATCATTAAGAGGGCTTTTTGCCACGGATGAACACGGATATTCACGGATAAAAAGAGGCCGGTAAAAGAGAGGCATGGCAATTCTTCGGATTTCTCTGTTTGTACCTATCTGTGAAAATCCGTGTTCATCCGTGGCAAAAAAGATTTTCAGGTAAAGCTCATGCTTCCTCAAATCTCTCCCCATCGTCTCGACCATCAACTTTCTCGCCGCGAATGGCTTGGCGGGATGTTGGGCAGCGCGGCGGCGCTGACGTTGGCGGAGCGAATGATTCCCGTCGTTGTCGCGGAGGAGATCGCCAAACAGCGCCGGCAGTTTCTGTTCGTCAATCAGATCGGCGGATTGAGTCAACTCGAAAGCTGGGACCCGAAGCCCGGCACCGATACCGGCGGGCCTCTCAATCCGATTTCCACGTCGGTCCCTGGCATCCAAATCGCCGAGTGGCTGCCCTACACGTCGCGGCAAGCTCATCATCTAACGATTCTGCGCAGCCTGAGCACCGGCGAGAACGACCACAATCCGGGGCACTACCTGCTGCAGACCGGCCGCCGGCAGCAGACGGGGTTCCTATATCCCACCCTCGGCTGCTGGGCGAATCAACATCTGACGCCAGCCCGCCATCCTGTGCCGGGCTACGTCACGGTCGGCGAGACAGCCCGCGAGGCGGCGTTTCTGGGCGTGCAATACGATCCGATCAAAGTCGAAGTTGGCAAGCCGATCGCCAATCTCGATCGGCCGGCTCACGTCAGCGACGTCGCCGCCGCCCGCCGATTGATGCTGCGGCAAAAGGCGAACTCGCGATTCCAGTCGCAGCGCGGCACCGCGGAAACGCAGGCCTACGCCCTGTCGTTTGACCAGGCGCTGCAACTCGTCGCCAACAAAAGCCTGTTCGACCTGTCGCAGGAGCCGGCGAAGGACCACGAACGCTACGGCACGCACGAAATGGGACAGCAGTGTCTCCTCGCCCGGCGGCTCTTGGAAAAGGGCGTCACTTGCGTCCGCGTCGTGCATCCCGGCTATGACACGCACGCCGAAAACTTCAACGTCCATCTCGATCTGCTCGAACAATACGACCGGCCGTTCGCCTGCCTGATCGAAGACCTCGCCGAGCGCGGCCTGCTGACTCACACGGTGGTTGCGGCGCATGGCGAATTCGGACGCACGCCGACGATTAACACCCGCATGGGACGCGACCACTGGAGTGGTTCTTGGTCGGCGGCATTCGCGGGAGGCGGCAAATTCCCGGCGGGCACGATTGTCGGTAGGACGAGCGCGAACGGCACCGAAGTCATCGAAACGAAAGTCACCGCGCCGGATCTCTTCCACACGATGCTGACTGCCTTGGGGATCGACCCGACGCAGGAGATCACCGTCGAAGGCCAGTCGATTCCCCTCGCCGACCCGGCCGGCCACGTCGTTCGCGAACTGCTGGTGGGGTGACGCCAATGTCCATTGACTACACGAAAATCAGAGAGCTACACGCGGAGAAAATGGGCCGCGCGATGTTGGCGTGCCGGTTTGATCCGACGGGAAAAATCGTCGCGGCCGGAGGCATGAACGGGCAGATCACGCGGTGCGCCGTTGCCGACGGCAAGCTGACGGCCCCAATCCATGCCAATGGACATGCCAGCTGGGTCGCGGCGCTGGCGTGGCATCCGCAAGGCCGCTGGTTGTACGCCGGCGACTACGGCGGCCGCGTCATCGCGTGGGATATGCACGCTGAAACACCCGCCGCGAGTTGGACGCAAGACGCCCATCGCGGTTGGATTCGATCGGTCGCCGTATCGCCGGACGGACGTTATGTCGCGACGGCCGGCAACGACAAGGTCGTCCGCGTGTGGACGTCGATGGATGCGCGGCAGGCCCGCGAGTTGCCGGGGCATGCCGAGCATATTTACAGCCTGGCATTTCATCCGTCGGGACAATTTCTGGTGTCGGCGGACCTCAAGGGAAATCTCAAGCAGTGGGACGTCGAAACCGGGCAGTTGGTCCGCGATGTTGTCGTCAAAGACTTGTTCGTCCAGCAGCAGCAACTGCGGCTCGGCGGCGTCCGCTGCCTCGGTTTCAGCCGCGACGGCAAATGGCTCCTCTGCGGCGGCATGAGCGGATTCGGCAGCATCGGCGACGGCATCGGCGCACCGACCGTCATGCTCGTTGATTTCGAATCGGGTGAAACGAAGCAGATCGGCTATCCAAAGGAATCGGCCCGCACGTTCGTCATGGGCGCCGCGTTCCATGCCGACGGACTTGTGATCGCCGCGACCGGTGGCCTGGATCGCGGCTACGTCCTCGTCTGGAAGATCGGCCAGGCCGAAAAGGAGTCGGCGTTTCACTTCAAGCTGCCGGAGTCCGCGTGGGGCATGGACATGAACGCCGCCGAGAATCAGATCGTCACTGCCCACCACGACGGCCACCTGCGACTATACGACCTCCCGGCGAGCGGCGCGGCGTAAGCCCGCCGTGCGATCTCTCTCAGACGACCACTCCGTTCCGCACGGTCGCCACGGAAACCCATCGCCCACCCGACCGCTCCTGACCGCGAGCATCCGTCAGCAATTCGCCGGTTTCCTCCCAGCGCAGTACGGCAAAATCAGCCCGCGACTCGATGTCGAGTGTGCCAATCTCGAGCTCCCGGCCAAGAATCTGCGCCGGTCGCCAAGTCACCGCACGAAAGATATCCAGCTCCGCCATCCCGGCGGCGCGCAGCTTTGACATCACCAGCGGCAAATCGAGCGTTGGCGATTGATCGAGATGGGAACGCTGCAAATCCGTAGAAATCGTATCCGGCACGAAGCCTTGCCCGATTGCCGTCTCCGCCGTGTCGAAATCGAACGAGTTCGTCCCGTGGCCGACGTCGAACAATATGCCGCGCAAGCGGGCTTCCCAGACACAATCCAGCACGCGTCCGTTCTGCACGATACAATGCGGCGTGCGGCGGAAGCAGTAGGTGACGACGTCGCCGGGCCGCAACTGTCTCAATTGCTCTTCCAACGGCCAGTCTTCCGGGCGACGCAGGCCGTAGAGTAACGGCAGTCCCGTTTGCACTGCGGCTTCGAGGCCGCGCCGCAGGATTTCTTTCGGATCGGTCGTCCCGCACGCGTGGTGGCTCGTGTTGACAGCGATTCCCCAGATGTGCGGCGCGTATCTTTGGGCAGCGTCGACGCAAGCCGACACATCGGCGAGATCCAAATCGCTGAAGCACCCGCTGGGACCACATTCTCCGCGGCGCGACAGATTGATCGCCAGCAACACCTCCGTCCGGCACTGCTCGATCGTATCCCTCAAAAACTGCTCGCAGTTGTCGGCCCCGGCATCGCCCTGCGACAGCGTCGTGGTGGTGCCGCGTGCCAGTTGGTATTGATCCGCATCAATGCCGAATTGCGAGCCCGTCCGCGCGGGATGAGCGTGCAAATCGATCAGCCCCGGCAAGATGATGGCATCGGGGAATTCGAGCGTTTGCCGCGCGGTGTTGGGCAGATCATCCCCCACGGCGACGATGCGGTCGCCGCGAATCGCAATTGAGCCGGGTCCGTCGCGCCCGCTGGCAGGACAAATCACGCGGCTGGCACGCAGCAGAAGATTGTCCATCGTCCTCACTGCGGTTGGGGAGCCGCTTTGGCGGCCGGCTGCGGATCGGGCGGCGGCTCGTTCAACTGATCATGCTTCAGCACGGCAAGCTCCAGTTCTCGCCGCTGATCCTCCACGGCCTGGTCGAACTTCGACAGCACGTCGAGCGCTTTGTCCCGCGAACACATCAGGCCGATGATGAGGTAGTTCGTGATCGCCAGGCCGTAGCAGATCCAGCCCAGCGGGCCGTCCTTGATCACGGCGAGGATCACGAACACGGCGGACGAGCGGCTGAGGTGCTGGTTAAAGATGCCGCGGCACGTCGGCCAGAGATGGGTCGAAATATCGGCCAGCCAGCGTCCTTTGCGGAGCGTGATGGCCGGCGGCCCCGGATGAATGATGGAGAACAGCGCCTGGTCCGGCATCGCCTCAATCACGCCAATCGCGAGCAGCAAACGCCCCGCCAGGATCAGCCAGTCCTTTTCCTCACGTAGTTCGAGCGGCACCCAACCGAAAAAGAGCGATTCCATGTTCTTGGTAGCGATGAGCAGCAAGAGCGACCCGCGGAGCCATTGGCTGATGTCCTTCTCCAGTTCCTCGTTCAGCTCCTTGCGGACGACGCGATGGAGAAAGATGCGGAACACCGGGATGACGATCAGCCCCAAGATCAGCCGCACGATGGGCTTGAGGACCGGCGCCACGATGCGTGACGGCATCAAAAATGAAATCAGATCGAGCACGCCGGCCTCAAATGCCTCGAGGGACTTCATGCCGGGGAAACGTCGCCATCCCGGCCGCGGATCACGCTCGGCAAGATACCACACCGTTCGCGAACTGGTCGAGACGCTATTCTGATGCAAATTTCGTCGTCGCGCGGACTTGCGAAAAAAATCGGGCGATAAGACACTGAAGGTTCGACGCCGCAGTCCGCGCCGGGCGGGCTTGCGCAATCTTGTTCCTTAATTTTTGTTGCTCCCGATCGCCAGGCGGGTGTCATCTTGTGGAATCTCATGTCCGGAGCCTTAAAACGTCGAGCCAAACGCGGCCGCGCGCCGCTGTATCTCACCGAAGAAGAACGAGAAGGCATTCGCGCCGCCGGGCGATTCAACGGCCAGCTCATGGATTTCATCCGCCCGCAGATTCAGCCGGGCGTCACCACGGAATCCATCGACCGGCTGGTCGAGCAGTACACGCGGGACCACGGCCACCGCGCCGCCGCCAAAGGCTACAAAGGCTACCCGAAGAGCATCTGCACCAGCGTTAATGAGATCGTTTGCCACGGCATCCCCGATAAAACCGTGCTCCGCGAAGGCGACATCGTCAACGTCGACCTGACGACCATCGTCGACGGCTGGCACGGCGATTCGTCCGAAACGTTTCTCATCGGCTGCGTCTCCGACGACGCCCGCCGCGTCACACAAGTCGCGTTCGAATCGATGTTCATCGGCATCCAGGCCATCCAGCCTTACGGCAAGATCACCGACATCGGCCGGGCCATCGAACGCTACGCCCGCTTGCACGGCATGGAAGTCGTCCGCGAATACCAAGGGCATGGCGTCGGCCGCGAATTCCACGACGAGCCCGGCGTGCCGCACTACGTCCCCCGCACCGGCGCGTCGCAGGAGATTATCGAACCGGGCATGTGCTTCACGGTGGAGCCGATGATCAACGCCGGCACGTGGCGGACGTTTGTTGATTCCATCGACAAGTGGACGGTCCGCACGATGGACCTGTCGCTATCGGCCCAGTTCGAGCACACCGTGCTGATCACCGAAGTCGGACCGGAAGTGACGACCCTCACGCAGCACGGCCCGCAAATGGGACACCGGTTTTGACGACCACCGGCACTGGTCATCGAATCCGCCTCCGCGGTCCGTGGAACTACGCCTGGATCGACGCCGCCGGGAACGTCGGCGCAACCGAAACCCGCAAGCATCCCGACGGCTGGGCTGCGTTCATCGGCGAAAAATCGGGCCGCGTCCGTTTGACTCGCACGTTCCATGCTCCGACGAATCTCGACGACACCGAACAAGTCTTCGTCGTGCTGACGGGAGTGAACGGCACCGGTGAAGTCTTGTTGAACGGCCAACATTTGGGTGACATCCCACCCCACAACGCTTGCGAGTTCGCAGCGCCTTTGCCTTTGCCGTTTTCCAATGAGCTAACTATCGACGTATCCTTCGCTGCTTCCGCGCCGACCGGACTCTATGATGTCGTCGCATTGGAGATTCGGAAATCAGAAAGACAGTGATCCGCAGATTTCGCAGATTCACGCAGATAGGACGGATTTCGAAGACAAAATTGATTCCTCGAGGGGATAATCTCCGCAGTAGTCCCTGCTCTTCTCAATCTGCGTGAATCTGCGAAATCTGCGGACTAACGCCTTTGAAATCACACTCGCATGATCTCTTTCGCCCTCCGCAACCTGTTCAGCCGGCCGATGCGGTCGCTGTTGGCGCTGCTCGGGCTGACGGTGGCGATTGCGGGGATGGTCGGGCTGTTTTCGGTCGCCGCGGGGTTGTCGATGATGGTCGATAAGGCGTTCGGGCGCGTCTCCGGACTGGTGGCGATGCAGCATGGCGCGCTGGTGCCGTTGTTTTCGAGGCTGCCGGTGACGTGGGTCGAGGAAATCGCCCGGATGCCGGGCGTGCACGAAGCCCGCGGCGAAGTCTGGAGCCGCATCCAGACGATGGACGGCAAGATCGTCTTTAACCCGCCGCGCGTGTTGTGCGGCGTCGATCTGGCCCGCACGCTGCATCTGCGTCGTTCGGTTTATCGTGACGATGTGGTCACCGGTCGGTTTCTCACCCCGGAAGACGCCGGCACATTCGCCTGCACGATCAGCCGCCAAGTGGCGAAGGAACTCGATAAAAAAATCGGCGACACGATTCGCGTCGATGGCTACAACGCCCATGTCGTCGGCATCTATGACAGCGGTTCGCTTCTATTGGATATGGCCCTCGTCATGCACGACCAGGACGTCCGCACGATCGCCCGCTTTGACGACCGCACGATTTCCTCGATGTACATCGAACCCGAAGACGGCGCCCCGACGAACCTGTTGATCGAAGAAATCCGCGACAAATTCCGCGGCCGCGCCGCCGAACGCGAAACGGAGACCGAGCAATCGAAGGCGCCGAACCAACTCGTCGATCTGGCGAAAAGTTTTGTGAAGACGCTGACGCCGACTTCTCTAGATGGCGCACCGACGGAGGACGAGAGCGGCTCTGCCACGGAGGACGGCATCGAAGTCCGCACGGCCCGCGATTGGGGTAACCGCCTGATGGAGTTCAACGCCGACCTCGACATCTTCCTGTGGCTGATGACGCTGATCGGTCTCGTCATTGCGCTTCTCAGCATTCTCAACACGATGCTGATGAGCGTCTCCGAGCGGATGGTCGAATTCGGCGTCCTCAAGGCGAATGGCTGGACGCGGTGGAACATCCTCGCGCTCATCACGCTGGAAAGCGCCGCGCTCGGCCTATGCGGCGGCGTGCTCGGCTGCCTCATCGGCTGGGCCGGGACTGTCATCCTCAACACCGTCTACGAAACCAAGGTCCATCTCTACGCCAGCCCCGGCGTGCTCGGGTTCAGCCTCGCCTTTGCCGTCCTGCTCGGCATCCTCGGCGGCCTGTACCCGGCGTGGTGGGCCGTCCGCATGTCGCCGATGGATGCGATTCGCCGCGGATGACCGCCCGAGCCGGAAGCATAAGCGACGGTGCTTGCATTTCGTCTGTCGCTCGCGCTTCCGGCTCGGATTTGCGTTGCCCCTTCCCCGCCGTTACCTTGCATCAAATTGCCCACCTAAATTGCATTGCGGAGTTCGGTTCATGCGACGTTTTGTGCCTTTGGCGGCGTGTTGTCTGGCGTTGATTCTCACCGGTTGTCCCGAAACGCCCGCGCCGAAATCAAGTCCCCCGCCCGCGATCCCCGCCGTGACGCCGGAGACCAAACCCGAAACAAAACCGGAACCCGCTCCGGAAACGAAGCCGGAAGAACCGGCGAAAACGACTGAGCCAGTGAAGGAAGCTCCTGACGACGCAGCGCTAATCGAGTCGCTCCGCGAACAGCAGGCAAAAGTGAAGCTCAACGATCACGATCAAATCGTCGCCGTCGAATTCCCAGTCCCCGACGTGTCGTTCGATACCGAGGAGAAAGCTAAGACGCTGTTCGATTCACTCGCCGGCTTGCAGCATTTGGAAACCATTCAAGCCGCCGGGCCGGGCATCACCGATGCGACCGTCGCGCCGATCACCGGCATGATCACGCTGACGACGATCAATCTGCTCAACACGGCAATCAGCGACGCAACGGTCGAAAAGCTCGCGCATCTGCCGAAAGTTACCAAGTTGTATCTCCGCCGCAGCAATCTGTCGGACGCTTCGCTGGAAAAGATCGGCCAGATGAAGCAACTCAAATGGCTCGACCTGCGGTACACGAATGTCTCCGATGCGGGCATCGAAAAGCTGACGGGACTCACGAATCTCCGTGAACTGATGCTCCGGGGCGCGCCGAACGTCACCGATGAGGGGATGAAATCGATCGCGAAGCTGAAGAATCTCGTTCGCTTGAACATCTGGGGCGAACGCTTCACGAACGCCGGCGTCGCCGAGTTGAAGGACATGAAAACGCTGAAGGTGCTGGAGTTCGACGACGTGCGGTTGAAAGACGACGGCCTCTTGGCTCTGGCCGATCTATCTAACCTGGAAGAACTGTCGCTGGAACGGACGCGGATCAGGAACGAGAGCCTTGCGGTGCTGAAGAACATGCCGAAGATGTGGAAGCTCAATCTCCGCGACACGCTCGCCACCGATGCCGGCCTGGAGAACATCGCCGGGTTGACGCAACTGAAAATCCTCGACCTGAGCGAAGGGATCTTCGGCGACGACGGCATGAAGTATCTTGCCGGCTTGGTAAATCTGGAGGAACTCAGCCTCTGGTCCACGGCGCTGACGGACGTCGGCCTCGATCCGATCGTCGGGCTGAAGAAGCTGAAGAAACTGAATCTGCAGAAGACGCGCATCACCGACACCGCCATCGCCAAACTCGCGCCGCTGACCGAGTTGGAGGAACTGGTCCTCTCGGAGAACGAGATCACGCCCGCCGCGCTGGAGTCGCTGCCGGAATTCAAGAAGCTGAAGTCACTGAAATTGGAGAACTGCTTCCTCATCAGCCCCAGCGCGCTGGAGGCCCTCAAGGAGAAGATGCCCGAATTGAAGGTCATCGGTCCGTAACTTCACGCCGCAATCAGGAAAGGCTGCGATGCTTGACCGGACGACGTATTTCATTCGCGAACACGCCGGGTTGCTGAAGTTCAGCAACACGTACGACATTCTCGATCCGGACACGCAGGAGCAGTTGGGCATCGCCCAGGAGAAGCCGGGGACGGCGATCCAATTGCTGCGGCTGCTGATCAACAAGCACTTGCTACCAACGAAAATCCTGGTCTACGAAGGATCGGATGCGACCGACGACGGCAAGCTGATGTTCTCGATTTCGCGCGGCATGACGTTTCTGCGAGCCAAAATCAGCATCTGCGACGCCGAGGGAGCGGAACTCGGCTGGCTGCAGAGCAAGCTCTTTTCGTTGGGCGGAGCGTTTTCGGTCTTCGATTCGGCGGGGACTCTGGTGGCGAACGTCAAAGGGGACTGGAAAGGCTGGACCTTCCGGTTTCTCGATCAGTCCGACAACGAACTCGGCCTGATCTCCCGGAAATGGGGCGGCCTCGGCAAGGAACTCTTCACGTCGGCAGACAACTACGTCCTGCACCTCAACAGCGAACCGTCGCCGGGCAAGGCCATCCTGCTGCTCGCCGCCGCGCTGGCCGTCGATACGGTCTACAAGGAAGGGAAAGGCTGACCGTCCAGAGTCGAGAGGCAAGACAGACCAGATTTGCGCTTGCGGGTTCGCGAGCCTTTCTCTGTCTGAATCTGCGCCTATCTGCGAAATCTGCGGTTCCTGCCTTTCTCTGCTTTCTATAATTCCGGAAAAGAGGTCCTTCATGACAGATATCGCCATTGTCGCCGCGAAACGCACGCCGATCGGGAAGTTTCTCGGGGCGTTCAAAGACCTGTCCGCCGTGCAACTGGCGTGCGCGGCGGGGGAAGCCGCGCTGGCCGGCATTGACCGAAAACAGATTGACCAAGTCATTCTCGGCAACATTCTCTCGGCCGGGCAAGGGATGAACATCGCCCGGCAAGTCGGCGTGCATCTCGGCTTGCCCATCGATGTCCCGGCATTCACCGTCAATATGATGTGTGGCTCCGGCTTGCAGACGGTGCTGCTCGCCGCGCAGGCGATCAAGGCGGGCGAAGCGAAAGCGATCCTCTGCGGCGGCACGGAATCGATGACCAATGCGCCGTACCTCTTGCCACGCGCCCGCGGCGGCTACAAGCTCGGCGATGGCATCCTCGTCGATTCGATCCTCCGCGACGGGTTGCACGACAGCTTCGATCACCGGCACATGGCCCAAACGTCGGAAGTCCTCGCGAAAGAGTACGGCATCACGCGGCAAGACCAGGACGAATTTGCGGCCCGCAGCCAAGCCCTCACCGCCGCGGCGCAGAAGCGAGGAGCATTCGCCGATGAGATCGTCCCGGTGAACGGACTCTCGGCCGACGAGCATCCACGTCCCGATACGACCGCGGCGAAACTCGCAAACTTGAAACCGTCGTTCGATCCGCAAGGCTCGATCACGGCCGGCAACGCGTCGGGCATCAATGACGGCGCGGCTCTGCTCGTCGTCGCCGATCTCGCCGTCGCGAAGCAGCGCGACTGGCCGGTGCTGGCGAAGCTGACCGGCGGCACGGTGATCGGCTGCGAACCGGGCCGCATGGGACTTGGCCCGGCCCACGCGATTCGCAAGCTCCTCCCCCGTGAGGCCGCGCTCGCCGAGTTCGACACGTTTGAAATCAACGAGGCGTTCGCCGCGCAGACACTGGCGTGCGTGCGCGAGCTCAAACTGGATCAGAATCGTTTGAATGTGCACGGCGGAGCGATCGCGTTGGGACATCCGATCGGTGCATCCGGCGCCAGGCTCGCCGTGCATCTCGCCCACCGCATTGCTCGCGGCGAGATTTCCTCGGGGCTAGCGACCCTCTGCGTGGGCGGCGGTATGGGCATCGCCGCAACGTTCACGAAGGCCTGAATTGGTTTTGAAACGCCGGCTTTCGTTCAAATCCCATTCTGACGGCGACGCGTAAAACCCTGCGGATTTTGAATACGTTGTCACCAGCGCGGCTTCAATTTGGCGGGCAAACCCCATCTGGCGTGCCCAAAAAATTTCTCGAAAAAAATAAATCCGAACGAAAAATTTTCGGAGCGCGCCTGAAGAGTTGTGATAGCATACTCGTCCCTTGCTCCGGGGTTCGGGGCCGTTCGCAGCGAAAGAAAGGAAGCTGTTCAATGCGAATTTCGATAATCGATCCGCGCGCTCGCCGCGGATTTCTCCGCGGTCGGCGTGTCGTCGGCTCGTTCTCTTCAATGCGGCGTTTTCGCCCGCAGCGTCACTGAAGTTTTTTCGCCTTTCAGGAACATCGCCCGCCGGCCGAGTTCGCGCGGGCTTGTTGGTTGTGATCCGGTCGGAATCGACACACGGACGTGTTGCGTAACTGTCAGGGAGGACATGGAATGTTGCAGTTCAATCCGG
>CAZDGB010000015.1:0-43578 GCA_964504645.1 uncultured Planctomycetaceae bacterium
ATGGATTTCCAACCAGCTCGCAGATGTTCCGCAATCTGATCCCCGCGCTTAGCGACGCCTATCGAGTCGTCGCGCCGGATTATCCGGGTTATGGCCACAGCTCGATGCCGACACACGACAAGTTCGCCTACACTTTCGACAATCTGGCGAAGGTCATCGACGAATTCACCGAGAAAGTCGGCCTGACAAAGTACGCGATCTATGTGCAGGATTACGGCGCGCCCATCGGATATCGGCTCGCATCAGAGCACCCGGACCGCATCACGGCGATCGTCGTCCAGAACGGTAACGCCTATGACGAGGGACTTGACAACGACTTCTGGCAGCCGATTAAGGCTTACTGGAAGGATTCCAAGAGTCAAGAAAAACGCGACGCGCTGCGGAATCTGCTGACCTATGAGGCCACCAAGTGGCAATACACGACTGGTGTGAAGACCCCGGAACTTGTCAGTCCGGACGGAGCGGCTCACGACCAGTTTCTACTTGATCGGCCGGGCAATGACGAGATTCAACTCGATCTATTCCTGAGTTACGGGAGCAATCCGCCGTTGTATCCGAAATGGCAGGCGTATTTCCGGAAGCACCAGCCGCCGATGCTGATCGTCTGGGGGAAAAACGATCAAATCTTTCCCGCGGCCGGAGCGGAACCGTACAAGCGCGACCTGAAGACACTGGAATTTCATCTGCTCGACGCCGGTCATTTTGCGCTGGAATCCAACGGAGATGAGATCGCCCAACGAATGCGGGAGTTCCTCGGCAAGCATGTGCCGAAGAAATAAGCGATAGGAAAGCGAAGCCCCGATTGCACTTTCAACAGAGAGGGGCACTATGCCCGCGACGGCTTCCTCGGATCGGCGTGAGTACGCCAGCGATATCGCCTTCACTCCCGCGGTGAAGACGATTCAAAGCCGCATGGGGTCGCGGTCTAGCTATGCGCGGATGGAACAAAGCCGAGGGTGGCAGACGACTATCACCCCCGACTTGAGAGAGTTCATTGCCGATCTGGACATGTTCTACCTCGGTACCGCGAACTCTCAAGGGCAGCCGTATATCCAATATCGCGGCGGATCGCCGGGGTTTCTCAAAGTACTTGACGATCACACGCTCGGCTTCGGCGACTTTGGCGGCAACCGTCAGTACATTACGCTCGGAAATTTATCCGAGAATCCGCAGGCGTTCCTCTTCCTGATGGATTACAAGAACAGCCAGCGCGTCAAACTCTGGGGAACGGCGCGGGTGATTGAAAACGATCCCGACCTTATGAATCGGTTGCGCGATCCGGCTTATCCTGGCCACGTTGAGCGGGCAATTTTGTTCACGCTCGAAGCATGGGACGCTAATTGTCAGCAACACATCCATCGACGCTTCTCCGAACGTCAATTGGTCCCCATCATCTCAAAATTCCAATCGCGGATCGCCGAATTGGAAGCCGAAATCGAGCGTCTGAAATCGAATTCTTCCCTCAATCGGAATTCTTGAGTCGGACTTCGATTTCCCGCTATTCAGAACTGGAAGTAGATGAACGGCACCTGCTCTTTGCTGCCGAGTTCGATCATCGCTTCCACCAGCCCGGCGTAGGCGGCATAACGGAAGAGCAGCGGCCAGCCGCTCACGTCGAGAGCGTAGATCTTCGTCCGCTGGAACCACTCCACCGCCAGCAGCGCCACACACAGGATCAGGCTCGTCTCGTAGCGGCTGTAGTCGAGGGCCAGGTAGGGGTGCGTCACGCAGCGGGTCAAGTAAGTCGCGGCCTGCGTCAGCGATTCGGCCCGGAAGAACACCCAACTGACGAGCACGAACGCCTGCGTCCCTAAAATCGCTGCTGCTTCCGACCACGTAGGAAATGCCCGATTGCTGGCGACGATTTCCTTATCGACGTGATGGCGGTTTGTCAGGATCAGCGGCACGAACATCAGGCCGTTGAGGAAGCCCCAGACGATGAATGTCCAATTTGCGCCGTGCCAAAAGCCGCACAGTGTAAACGTAACCAGGATGTTGAAGATCGTGCGAATTTTACCGGCGCGGCTGCCTCCCATCGGAATGTAGAGGTAGTCGCGGAACCAGGTCGACAGCGTCATGTGCCAGCGCCTCCAGAACTCGGCGATGGTCCGGGAGAAGTAAGGGTACGCGAAATTGCGGGCGAGCTCGAAACCCATCAAGCGCGCCGTGCCGATGGCCGTATCGGTATAGCCGGAGAAATCGCAGTAAATCTGCAGCGAGAAGAGAAACGCCCCGATCGCCAGCGATGCGCCGTCGAGCTCGCCACAGTTGCGGAAGACGTAGTCGACATGCCCGGCGACGCCGTCCGCCACCACCATCTTCTTGAACAAGCCCCACAACGCCTGCCGGCATCCGTCCTGAAACTGCGGCCAGGTCACCGTGCGCGGCTGCTCGAATTGCGGCAGCAAGTCCTGCGCGCGGGCGATCGGCCCGGCGACGAGCTGCGGGAAATAGCTGACGTACGTCAGAAACACGATCGGATCGCGCACCACGTGCATCCGGCGGTAATACACGTCGATCGTGTAGCTCAGGTTGTGAAACGTGTAGAAACTGATGCCCACCGGCAGAATGACCTGCAGTGTGAACAGGTCGGCGTGCATGCCGAACGCGTTCAGCATCTGCGCGAAGGAGTCCGCGAAGAAGTTGTAGTATTTGAAGAAGCCGAGCATGCCCAGGTTGGTGACGAGGCTGAAGATGAGAATCCCGCGCCGCGTCCGCTCCGCTTCGGTCCGATCGAGAGCCAGCGCGCAGCCGAAATCGATCGCCGAGTTGATCATGAGCAGAATCAGGAACCGCCAGTCCCACCAGCCGTAGAAGATGTAGCTGACGATCAGCAGCATCAGGTTCTGCCCGCGCATCGACTTGCGCAGCGGCCCCCAATAGAGGGCCATCACGATTGCGAAGAACAGCAGAAATTCGAAGGAATTGAAGACCACGCTTCCCTGCGCTTTCTAAACTCACAATCCGCAATCAGCGGAGACTCGTCTTATCTTCGGGATGGGACGCCAGCGGCGGAACGGGCCGCGATCCGGACGACGGCAAGAGATCCGCTATCCCCCGCAGCACGTTGTCCGCCAGTTTCTCGCCCCCCGCGTCCGTCAGATGCACCAGGTCGATGAACAGGTCCTCGTACGCGCCGTCGAATCCGTCCTGGATGTCGATCAGCCGCGCGCCGCTCTCCGGACGGATGACCAGCGGCAGCATCGCCGTATTGACGCGGTTCGCTTCCATTAGGAACTTGGCGTCAGGATACGATTGGCTATAGAACTGAATGGCGTCCGGCGGGCTGCTGTTGTTCACGGCCATGCCGAAGTTGCAGACGACGAGTTGGATGCCGTTGTCCCTGGCGGTCTGGATGTACTCCTGGTACTTCCGCGCGAGCCGGCACTGTTCGAGCCGCGGTACGAGCGGGTCGAAGTCTTCGATCGCCGGTGGATCTTTCTTCCAACTTGCCCACCATTTGGAGTACCGCGATTCGACTTTGCGGATCATGACCGACGCCCGCGGACTGCGGAGCGTCGGCTGGCGGTGCGGCAGACGGAAATCGCTCCGCAGCCACGAAAACTCCAGGTTGCCGAAATAGGTGATGATCATGTCCGGCTTCAGCGGCAACACGACCGTCTTCAGCCGGTGCAGGCAGTGTTCCATCGTCAGCCCCGCGCCGGCGGCGTTCAGCACTTGCACTTCGCGGCCCGCGGGAGCCTGCGCGCGGATTTTTTCCTCCAGCCATTCCGGCCATGTCCGGTCGCCGGGCTGCATCGGCGTGCCGGCCGAATGCGACGCGCCGACCACGACGATGCGGTACGCGTCCCCTTTGTCGAACGGCACTTCCTTGCCGATCAGTCCCAGACTGTTAACTTCAACTCGCGTGTTGAAGATCGGCGCTGAACTATTCGGCTTGAAGACATACGGGACGGGTTCGCCCGGCGTTGGCTGGGTGATCTGCTTTTGGCTGCTCGCCCCTTCCGCCAGATAGACGCCCCACCATTTGTCGAACGCCTGCGGATCGTTCTTCGCCTCGCGATAGGTGACCATCGTTAACGCGCCATCGCGGCGAATCGCGCCCGATTCCGGCACGCTGGCTCCGAACTGCGGCGCCAAACGGTAGCCTCCTTCGATGAGGGCCAGCATCAAGCAGCACGCGGCGAATCGCTTCCAGCCCTCCCAGCCGAAGCGGGCCACCCGCGGTTCCTCGAAATGGAGCCAGACGGCTCCCGTGCCGAGCAACGCCGCCAGTCCGCTTAGGAACAGCAGCAACTGGTTGTGCCAATAGGCTTCGCGAATGCCGGCGATGAAGCCGCACAGTACGAGAATCGCCGCGATGCGCAGCCACAAAATTTTCCGCGAAGAGCGGGGGGTTTCGGCGAGGCTCGACGGGCCGGATTCAATCGACGACATGGCAGCCACCCCGGCGATGAGCGGCCCGGGGCGGGCTGCGTTGCGGAGCAAACTACGCACCGCGTGCCCGCGGGATCACGCCCACGCACGTTTCGAAGAAATGATCGGATTTAGAAACGGGAGAGCGCGGGTTTTAGCAGCGAAGGCGGATGCGAACAAGACCGCATCCGCCGCTGTGATCGATCCCCGGGAGAGAAATACACGGGGGAGACCGCTGAACGGCAGAAATTGCCGGGTGGACAAAAGCCGTTATCACGCAAAGAGAAGCGTCATTTAAGCGAGGAAACAAGGTGGCCGGAGCGGGATGCTCCGAACCACCCTGTCGTCCTGAAATTCACGAGCCGGATTTGTCCTCGGCCGGTTCGTCAGCCGGCGGTTCCTTGGCGTCCGGCTCTTTCTTCGGCTCGGTTTTTTCGTCAGCGTGGTCGTCGTGCGTGCTGCCGTCGAAGTGCGAGTCGATATTGCCCCGGTAGGGCTTGCCGTCGATCTCCAACTGCAGTGCGCCGTGCAGGAAGCCGGCCTTGGCGATCGGGCCGACGGTGGTTTCCTCAATCAATTCAAACTTCGATGCTTTGCCGCCTTCTTCTCCTGCCTGAGGAGCGGCTTTGAGTTTCAGCTTGGCGTCGTCCTCGGTGACGACGATGACTTCTTCGGCGGCGATCGGCGCGGCGGTCTTCGCGTCTTTGCCGAGCAGATACACGGTGATCGTGTTCGACTTGCCGTCAATTACGACTTCGGCGTGATATTCCTCGCCGCCGAGTTCCACGATCGCGCCGCCGTGCGGGCCTGCGGAATCATGTTCGTGAGCCGGTTCGCCGCCCCCCTTTTTTCCTTCGTTGATCTGTCTCGCGGTTTTGAATTCTCCCTTTGGTTCGCAGCCGGCGAATAGAGAGACGACGAATCCGAGAGCAATTCCCCAAGTCAAACGTTGCATTTTTTCGTTCCTTTCCGTGGAGCTTTGATTCGTGAGTGCAGTCCGTTTCTGCCGAGAAGTGTGGGAAGATTTTCCCGATTTCGCAAGTCGGCAGTGATGAGGTCATGGGACTTCGTACGCGTCTCGCAATGGATTAGAGATTCGTCTCGCGGCGCATTTATTTCCAAAATCCGCTGCCGCGAGAACTTGCATCAGAAGTTCTCTCCGCGTACACTGCGTGCTTCGTTTTGCCAGTCGCGGTAGAGAGCGCGGCCGGCCCGCCTGATATCGGAGTGTGTCGATTCATGGTCTACCGTCCCCGAACCAAATTGAAGTTGGCCCGTAAGGCCAAGCGGTGCCCGAAATGCAACAAACTCGTCGGCATGCGCTTTCGCTGCAAGACGTGCCATAAGAAGCTGCGCTAATCGTTTGTTCCCTTGGATCTCCGCTTTATTCTCTGAAGAGACTCTGCGACATGCCCCGGATTGAACGCGATCGCGAACTGGCCCAGCGACGGAAGCGCAAGGAAAAGCTCCAGAAGCTGATGAGCCGTTATCTCAAGGCCAACAACCAGGCCGACAAGGCGACGCTGTCCGCGAAGATCCGCCGCATCAGCCCGTTCTACAACATCGAAGAACGCGCCGCGGTTCTCGCCGCCAAGGTCGCTCCGAAAAAGAAGTAAAATCAAGTGGCGTAGACATTCCTGTCTATGGTCCGCATTTCTTTTTTCGCTTTGCGATTCCTCACGCCAATCCATGTCGATATATTGATCGACATCCGCTTCTTGAGGAGTCCGCGCCATGCTGCATCTATTCGGTCCTGCGCAGCCGTTCTGTGACCGCCTGCCCCGTCGCGATTTCCTGAGGATCGGCGGCTTGGCGCTCGGCGGGTTGAGCCTGACCGACGTGCTGCGCGCGGAACAGACGCAGGGATCGACATCCCGGCACAAGGGGATCATCATGATCTACCTGCCGGGCGGGCCGCCGCATCAAGACTTGTACGACCTGAAGATCGACGCCCCCGTCGAGATTCGCGGCGAGTTCGATCCCATCGCCACCAACGTTCCCGGCATCGAAATCTGCGAACACCTGCCGCGGCTTGCCCAGCGGATGGACAAGTTCGCCGTCATTCGGTCGCTGGTGGGTTCCGACGGCGCGCATGCCTCGTCGCTGTGCCTTACCGGGCATCGGTTCGGCAGCGATCCTCCCGGCGGCTGGCCGACGATCGGGGCCTGCGTCTCCGCGAAGCAAGGCCCGACGGCCCGCGCGATCCCCGCGCACGCCGATCTGTCGATGCGAATGCAGCACACGCCGTACAACATCACCGGGTCCGGTTTCCTCGGCACGTCGCACGCTCCGTTCCGGCCCGACAAGGACGTGATGGACGACTTGGTTCTCGCCGGCGATTCGCTCACTCGTTTGCCCGACCGCAAGCATCTGTTGTCGACGTTCGACCGCTTCCGCAAGGAAGTCGACGCCCGCCGGCAACTGACGACGCTCGATACCGCGACCGATCAGGCGCTCGACGTACTCACCTCCAGCCGGATGGTGGAAGCCCTCGATCTCACGAAGGAAGACCCGCGGACCCGCGACCGCTACGGACAGGACACGCCCGACGCCTTGCCTTACGGGCACTTGGGTTACCAGTGCCTGATGTCGAAGTTCCTCTTGGCACGGCGGCTGATCGAGGCCGGCGTCCGCGTTGTCACGGTCACGTTCGCCGATATGGATTGGCACGGCAGCAATTTCGTCTTCGGCCGGAAAGTCTTCCCGTTGTTCGACCAGGGAATCACGGCCCTCGTCGACGATTTGCACGACCGCAATCTGCTCGACGATGTGACTGTCGTCGCGTGGGGCGAATTCGGCCGCACGCCGCGGATCAACGCCAACGCCGGCCGCGATCACTGGCCGCAAGTCAGTTGCGCCTTACTGGCCGGCGGCGGCATGAAGACGGGCCAAGTCATCGGCTCGACCAACCGCCTCGGTGAATACGCCGTCAACCGCCCGATCGACTATCGCGAAGTCCTGGCGACGGCGTATCACAATCTCGGCATCGACGCCCGTCAGACGACGGTCAACGATCTAAACCACCGCCCGCGCTACTTGGTCGAGGACCACGAGCCGGTGAAAGAACTGGTGGCGTGATTGTCCGAGTAAGCGACGGTGGTTTTCCCTCGCAATCCGTCGCATACGCGTCCGGCTCGGAAAAATGCCCTAAGCCACCGGTTCTGCCTGCCCCGTCTTGCCCGAGCGAATCGCGGCCTCGACGGCGGCGGTGATGTGGCGGCTCGTGCGGACATTCAGCACGGTGTCGCCGCCGGTATCGATAGCTTTCGCGAAGTCGTCCGCCAGCAGGAAATCGTTTTCGAGCGCCACGCGGCGGTGGCGGAATTCCTTTTCCGGCTGGCCGCGATAGTAGACGCCGACTTCCGGCCGGGCCTCCGCGACGACAAGCGCCCCCTCGGCGCCGAGCACGGTGATCTTGATCTCGCCGATGTCCGGATGGCTCGCCTTGCCGATGCGGCCGATGGCGAGCGTGCCGACGATGCCGTCGCTCATTTCCAGAGTCACCGACGCGAGGTCGTCAACGTCGTTGTCCGCGTTTCCCTGGTGGAACAGCGACGTCGTCCGCGCGAAGACCCGTTCGAACTTTGCGCCGGTGATCTGCGTCAGATACGCTAGCGGATAGATGCCTTCGATCTGCAGTTCACCCATCGGCTGTACGCCGACGCCGCCGTCCGAGCCGTCGACGTGCGCCGCTCGCTGCAGTTCGAGCCAGTTGATCGGCGGCTCGCCGGGCTTCCGCGATCCCTTCGGCGGGCCGGCGTCCTTGGCGAAATAGAAATCGCAGTGAATCGCGTAGGGTTTCCCGATCTCGCCGGCGCGAATCAATTCCGTCGCCTGGATCACCGCCGGCAGGCGGTTGCGGTTCCACATCAAAAACTTCACGCCGTTGCGTTCGATCGCCTCGACGAGCCGGTCGCATTCCGACAGCTTCGTCGACATCGGCTTGTCCTGGATGACGTGCACGCCGAGATTCGCGGCCCGCACGCTCAGGTCGCAGTGCCGCTCGGCTTCGGTGCTGACGGCGACGACATCGACGTGGTATTCGCGGATCGCCCGCTCCACGTCGCGGACGTAGGGAATCTTGTATTCGTCGGCAAACTTCTGGTTCCGTTCATGGACCCAATCGGGAACGTCCGGGTCGTCGGTGACGACGACCAACTCGAACCGCGGATGCGACGACACGCCGCGGGCCACGTAGCTGTGCTTGATCACGCTGAGCACGGCGACGCGAAACGTCTTGTCGGACCCGGACGCAGGCATCACACGCTTCCTCCCGAAAGTCGAATCGGCCGGCGTTCGACGAGCGACATCCACGCGGCATCAGTGAGTGACAGGGCCGCGTTCATGCTTTTTGCCGTCGCCGCCGGATCGCGTTTCTCGGCGATCGCCATCTGCAACTCGCGCAGCTGGGCCACAATCGCCGGGACCATTTCGTCCTGCTGTACGGCTTGGGGATGCTGGCCGCGAAAGAGAAGGTGCTTCTGCAAATGATCGTCGGCATAAGCCGCACCAGTGGACGCGATGACCGACACCGTCTGATATTCATCGCCCGCTGGCAACGACCGCGCCAATGAAATCAGCGCCATGCCGCCCTGGGGAAATCCCAGGTGAATTTGCAGGTATTCGGGCCAGTTTTCGCCGTTCGCCGCTGGATCGCGGCCGACGGCGTAAATCTCCGTCGGCGGTTGCGGGAAGATGCACAGCGCCAAATCCAACTGCTGCACGATCCGTGAGCGGAACTCGCCGTGATGCCGCTGTTGCCCCGCGGCGTCACCCTTCGGCTCCCAGCAGTGAACTCGCAAGAGTCCCGGCGCGCCGAGCTTGCCGCTGTCGATCGCGCCCTTCACCGCGGCGACCGACGGCCGCGACCGGACATGCGAACCAACGCACAGCGTCACGCTGTTGGATTTACACGCGGACGCGATGCGGTCGACTTCCGCCGCGTTCACGGCGAGCGGCGTCGAAACGAATAGATGCTTCCCCGCCGCAGCGATCTGGCACGCCAGTTCGGACCGTTTCGCCACGGAACCGTGCAAAGCGACCGCGTCGAACTCCGCGGAATGTTTCGACAGCAATTCTGCCAAGGACTCCACCGCTGAGACGCCGCCCAAAGCGTTTGCGGCTTCCTTCCGTTTCACGGCGTCCGGCTGCACAAGCGCCGTGAACTTCACGCCGCGCAACCGAGCCGCCGCCTGCGCGTAGCGTCCCGCTTTGTGCTGGCAGGCGTGGATCAGGGCGAGACGGAGCATGCTGGGAAGCGCTTGGGGTTTCTTAGGGTTTGCCGACTTCAATACTTTACTCTGCGATCTGCTTTTTCGACGTATCCGGGGCGAACCAAATGAGGATGAGTCCGAAGGCGAAGACCAAGCTGGTGGCCCGGCCGATCTGGGCGTAGTCCCCTTTGAAAAACTCCATCAGCGCGCCCGTGGCGAGAACCGCGACGCCCGTGAGGATGCGGCCGAAGTTGAAGCTTACCCCCGCGCCGGCGGACCGAGCGCGCGTCGGGAAGAGTTCCGGCAGGCAGAACGGCAGCCAACCGAAATAGATGCCGCTAATCAGTCCCAGCGCACTGACCCACCAGAGGAAATACTTGTCGGTGGGGACAACCATCCAGAACGTGTACTGCGCCACGAACAGCGCCGCGAGGCTCGTGAAGAAGTACGTTGTCTTCCGCCCGCAAACACTGGCGATCCAGCCGCCGAGCAGGCTGCCGATGACGCCGGTCACCGCGCGGGATTGATTCACCTGAGCCTTGAGCGCCGGGTTGGAGCCGCCGGCCCGGTCGGCCCACTGTACCATCCAGTCGGCGCTTCCCCACCCGCCGAAGATCGGCACCGTGGCCAGCGCGATGCCGATCAGCGTGATCGACAGATACGGTGAACGGAAGATCTCACTCGTGCGGGCGGCACCGACTTTTGCCTGCGTCTTGCCTCGACTCGCCAGCCACAGCGGCGATTCGGGGACGGCGATCAGCGAGAACAGTCCCAGCACCGCCGGACCGGCGGCGATCAGCATCACCCATTGCCAATCCGCCGTGGGTGCCGGCTTCTCGAAGACAAAGAAGTTCTGGAAGACCTGTTCGATCGACTGTCCGACGCCGCTTGGCGCCGGCGGATGCAGTGTCATCAGCGACGACATGAGATAGATCCCGATGTTCGCCGCCGCCCCGATAATGCCCGCCGAGGCCGTGCGCGACAGACTTGACCAGGCCTCCGCGACGAGCGCGACGCCGTTCGGCCACATCCCCCCCACGCCAGTGCACGCCGCGAACCAGCAGACGAGAAGCTCTTCCGGCCGCGACGCCAACGACGCGACGCCCGCCATTAGGGAGTAGGTCAGGATCGCAAGTCCCATCCCCTTCGTGCGGCCGAAGCG
Organism: uncultured Planctomycetaceae bacterium; assembly: GCA_964504645.1. Classification (GTDB taxonomy): domain Bacteria; phylum Planctomycetota; class Planctomycetia; order Planctomycetales; family Planctomycetaceae; genus CAZDGB01. The sequence goes on from CAZDGB010000015.1 coordinate 10,753, forward strand.
GTCGCCGATTGCGCCGAACAACAGTCCGCCGAACGCCGCGCCGAACAGAAACGCGCACTTGAGCCACGAGACCCACTGGCCGACGATGACGTTGCCGCGCTTCAATTCGTCTTTCTCTTCGAGGTCGAGCGGAGCCTGCCCGGACGAATCGGAGTCGGGCTTGATCTTCGCCCGCTGGCTGAGTTCGGCATACCGCGCACGATCTAGTTGCCCGGTGCGGGACAGGAGATCAACCGTTGCCGGCTGCAGGGCGACCGACGTGATCGACAAGAGGAACCCCGCGCAGAACCAGCCGAGAAACGCCGTGACGAGCATCAGCACGCGGCCGGCATTGGTGAGCGGCGGCAGCGCGGGTTCGGTCGCGGGAACGTTGAGCGGAGCGTTCATCGTCGACACCATCCGGGAGTGAGTGAGCCTTCATCCCGCGGCCCATCATACCCCAATCTGCGGCGGTTCCCAGAGCGCCGCGGCGAATTGACGGAATTTCCGCCAAGGCGGCAATTGGAAGTCACTTCACGAACTGAAACGCAAACAAATCCGCGTCCTTCAAACGAAACCGCAGACGCACCGGTTTGCCGGCGAGCGAACTCACGTCGCTGCCGTTCTTCCACGACACCACGCGGGCGAGGTCGTCTGTGTTGAGCTCGATGCAATCCGCCAGCGTGAAGCCGGGGATCGGTTTCCCGCCGGCGTCTTGAATCTCCACGAACCCGCCGCCGGCCGCGCTCGACGAGATGTTCACCGTGAGATTTTTGCCGTCGAACGTGAGCAGTTTCGTCAGCAGTTCGCCCGGCTGATAGTCGGCATGGACGGCAACAAATCCGTCGGTACGGAACACGCGCCGTTCCAAATGGGCTGTCGGCTGGCCGTAGTCGCGCTGGATGTACATTGACATTTCCATCGGCCCGGTCGACACAATGCCGCGGGCTGGGTAGTTGGACCTCGCGGTCCAGTTCTTCAAATCGGTTCCGGGCCGCACGAGCGATTCGAGAAACGTCCGGTCGTACGCGTTGCCGCCGCGGCTCGTCAGCAGCACGGCATCCGACGTTTCGAGTTTCAGGCCGTCGTAGTTCCCTTTGTCTTCCAGTTTCAGTGCAGCGACTTGTGCATCGGTGAGCGACCGACGCTGCGGCCAGAAGCGAGCCGCCGTGCCGATGTAGAGGTGTGGCGCGCGGAAATAGACGTCGGTCTGATTCGTGTAGAGATGCTCGTGCGGGGCGTCGCCGAATGTCATGTCCTCCGCCTTCGACCAAGTGAGGAAATCGGGCGACGTGGTCCGCGTGATCCAGCGGACGCCGTTCTTGAACGTACGGAAGAAACAGACGTAGCATTGCTCGTGGTCGGACCACATCACGTTGTTCTGCGAATCGAACGCGCCGCCCGTGATGATCGGCTCGTCGCGCAGCTTTGTGAAATGGATGCCGTCCTCGGAGACCCAACCGATCAGCCCCGACTGGCTACTGCCGCCGACAGCCTTGAAGCGCTGCGACTTTGGCACGCCGGGCTTCGTATCAAGAAATGGCGCGAAGTTGTGCGTGACGTGGCCGACATCGGCGAGAATGGCGTTATTGTCCTTGTTGCCGCCGAACGAGACGAGCCCCAGCTTCGGCTTGGTGAACGTGATGCCGTCGTTACTCTCGGCGTAGCAGGTGACTTCCTGGGCGCGCGGATCATTGTCGCCATATCCGGTGAGGGGCCGGCCGCGATAATACATGCGGTACAGGTCGCCGTCGTGGATCACCGTCACATAGCCGCTGACTTGTCCTTCCCAGGGCTGATCGAATTTCAGCGCGACGCCGCCGGGCTGCGGAGGCTGCAATCGCAGTGAGAGTCCGTCGAGCTTGTCGATGAGGAACTTGTCGACGAACAGTTCGCGGCGCGAACCGAGCGAGATTGGTTCAGCTCCAGAAGCCATCGAGATCGCACTCAAGAGCAAGACGGCCAATGCGAGATGTTGTGTACGATTCATCGGTTTCCCTCTCAATAAATTTCAACAACACGCTTCTGCGAAGCGTCGCTAACGCAAAAAACGCCCGCCGTTGAGGTCGAGCACGGCCCCGGTCATAAAGCTCGACGCATCGCTTGCCAAATACAGCACGGTGCGGGCGATTTCCTCCGAAGTCGCGTTGCGGGCCAGCGGCGTCTGGCGGCGGTAGTCTTCCATCTTCTCCGGTGTGCTGAACGCTTCGTGATGCGGCGTCTCGACAACGCCCGGCATGATCGAATTCACACGCACCTGCGGCGCGAGTTCCTTCGCCAGCGTGCGCGTCATCACCATCAGGCCGCCCTTCGCCGCGGCGTATGGCCCAGCTCCGCCCGAGCCGCCGGTCTGCACGGAGAGCGAGAGGTTATTGATGATCGACCCGTGCCCCGATTTTTTCAGATGCGGAATCGCTTCCCGCGCAGCGAGAAACGCCGATGTAAGATTCGCGTCCATCACTCGCCGCCACAGGTCGAGCGAGCAGTCTTCGAGCTTGGCGCGCTCGATCACCGAGCCGGCGTTGTTGAAGAGGATATCTAGGCGTCCGGCTTGCGAGATCACCTGCGCGATCAGCGATTTCGTCTGCGCTTCGTCGGTGAGATCGGCCCGCACGAGGAAGCCTTTCCCCTGATGCCGCTGAATCCCGGCCAGCGTTTCCTCCGCGCCGGCGGCGCTCGAATGATAGTGGACGGCGACCGTCGCCCCGGCTTGGGCGAGCAGAATCGCACTGGATTGTCCGATGCCGGTGCCGGCGCCGGTGATGAGTGCGACGCGGCCGGTCAACGAGAATGAACTTTCGATAGGGGTTGCTGGCATACGGCGCTTTCAGAAATACGACGCTTTTCTGAAGCGTCGCTAAGGGGTTATTTCTCTTTTTCGCCTTCCATCGCAGCCCAGTCGACGAGTTGGATATCGGGCCGCAAAACTTCCTCGAATGTGCTGCGATGGGCGGCGCGGAAGCCGCGGCCGCCGCGGGACGTGATGGCGTATTTCTGCTGGCCGCATGTCAGGATTTTATCGCCGCTCGTTTTGACGCGGAGGCAATCGCTGGGCCGCGACATCAACGCCGCGCCGAGCGCCACATCCTTCGGTTCGAGTTTGATCCCCCGCACACCGCGTCCCGCGCCGGAAAGAATGGCGATGTCGTCCACGCTGAAGTGAATCACGCGGGCTCCCTTGCTGGCGAGGAAAACCGACGTCGCGTCGCGGACAAGTTCGACGTGCACCACGCGGTCCCCCGCCGCGAGCCGGCAGAATTTTCTACCGGATTTGGTCGATGCCGGGCGGAACGGCGACAGCGGAATCCGCATCGTCTGGCCCAGCGCGGTGAGAATGAACAGATACGGCGTCGGCGGCAATTCCTTGTCGACGACTTTATCGGCCGGCGTGAACCGTGGGTCGGTCGTCACTGCGGCGACGAGCGACGCGCCGTCCGCGAGTTTGACGTGCTTGCTCAACGGCTCGCCGTAGCCGGAACTGACAGGCACATCCGCGATGGAGAGCGTATACGCGACGCCGTCGCTGGAAAAGAACGCGACCGTGTCGAGGGTGCTGCCGGGCACGACGTCGAGGACCGCGTCGCCTTCGCGGACGCGGGTCGTCTCGACGTTCTGCAACCGGCCGACGCGTTTGATCCAGCCTTCCTGCGTGAGGACGACGTTCGTGTTTTCCTTCACGATGTATGCGGACGCGTCGAACTCCGTGACTTCCTCGCTGCTGCCGAGCGTGGTGCGGCGTTTGTCCGCGAACGTTGTGCTGAGTTCTTCGAGCTCGGTTTTGACCACGGACCAGAGGCGCTTTTCGGAGTTGAGAATTTTGCGGATGCGGTCGGCTTCGGCCCGTTTCTCGGCAAGCTCCTCGCGGATCGTGTTGATTTCGAGTTGCGAGATGCGATAGAGCTGCAACTCGAGGATGGCCATCGTCTGTTCTTCGTCGAGCGGAAAGGCTTTCATCAGCTTGTCGGCGGCGTCGCGCTTGCCGGACGAATTGCGGATGATCTTCAGCGCCTTGTCGAGATCGTTGAAGACGATCTCGAAGCCTTCGAGGATGTGAATCCGGCGCTCAATCTGCTTCAACTGAAATTCGAACCGACGGCGGACCGTGGCGAAGCGGAAGGTGAGGAAGTGCCGCAGCATGTCGGCCAGCGCGGGGCGCGCGGGGATCAGTGTCCCGTGCTCGTCCGGGACGAGGCAGGTGCTGTTGTAATTGAAGTTCTGTTCGAGGGCCGTGTGCTTATAGAGGTAGGCCATCACGGCGTTGGGATCGGCGCCGGGCTTCAGCTTCAGGACGATTCGCAAGCCCTGTTTGTTGTCGGTCTCGTCGGTGACGTTGAGGAGTTGCGGGAGCTTCTTGCTGTTGACGACATTGCCGAGTTCCGAGACCAGCGGACCGGTTTCGACGCCGTAAGGAATGGAATAGACGACCAGCCGGTCTTCGGCGGTTCCTTTGCGGTCTTTGTCGGCCCTCCATTCACCACGGACTTTGACGGCCCCCTTGCCTTCCTCGTAGATCGAGCGGAGTTCCTTCCGCTCGGTGATCATGCGGCCGCCGAGGGGGAAGTCCGGCCCTTTGATGAACTTCAGCAGTTCTTTGGTTTCGGCTTCCCAGTTGTCGACGAGATGGACACACGCCGCGATGACTTCGCCGAGGTTGTGCGGCGGGATGTTCGTCGCCATGCCGACGGCGATGCCCGACGTGCCATTGACGAGCAGATGCGGGAACTGCGCGGGCAGAACGACCGGCTCCTGCGTTCGACCGTCGTAGTTGGGGCGGTAGTCGACGGTTTCGAACCGCAACTCTTGCATGAGTTGTACGGCGATGGCCGTCAGCTTGGCTTCGGTGTATCGTTCCGCGGCCGGAGGCAGGCCGATGAACGATCCGAAATTCCCCTGTCCATGGATCAACGGGTATCTCAGCGTGAAATCTTGCGCGAGCCGGACGAGGGCTTCATAAATGGCGGCGGTGCCATGGGGATGATAGTTGCCGCTCGTGTCGCCGGAAATCTTTGCGCACTTTATCGGCTTGCTGTCCGGAGTGAGACGCAGGCCGTCGAACATCACGTACAGGATGCGGCGCTGCACCGGTTTGAGGCCGTCGCGCACGTCCGGCAACGCTCGCGACGTGATGACCGACATCGCGTAGTTCAGATACCGCCGCCGCGTCTCCTGGCTGAGCGGCACGTATTCGATGCGATCGGTCTCGCCGTTGGAGCCGTTCGATGCGGAGGAGCGTTTGGCCAAGGAATTACTCCGAGGGTGGCACTGCGTTCGACGCGGGTCTCCTGACCCCGCCATCTTTCTCTTGCGGTCTCCCGACCGCTGCTTTTCTCTTCTTCGAAGAGGAGACCTTCGGTCGGAGAGCCGGCGGGGTCAGGAGACCCGCGCCGGACATACAAATCGACTTCAAATTACGCGGCCCAAGGCAAAGTTTAACGACTTTTCCATGCGCACGGGTGGTATCAGATACAACGATCGCAGCGGTTTTGCAACCGACTTTAAGCCGTTATTTTGACAAGACTTGCAAAAATCGTTGCCCACGGATTTTCCATGCCGGATTGATTCATTCGGACGAACCCTGTCAACCGAATTTTGTAATGCATCATGGCCGGTCGGGCGTAAGAGCCGCCGATATCCGGCCTGATCCTCGAATACCACAGACAGACGCTGATCCAGGGAGGGAGACGATGTCACGCTGGTTGCTTCGCGCCGCTGCTTGTGCGGCCTTGGTGGCGGGATCGGAATTTCGAACCGCAACCGCTCAGGATTACGCGCCCGGCGTGTCGCCACTCGCCGCTTCGCTGACCGGAGGCTCATTGGTAGATCGTCGCGTGGCGGCGACGCCGGTCGCCAATGGCGGCATGCCTTCCGCGGCGGCGCCGGGCTTCAACGCCCAGGCCGGCTACGTCAAGCTCGACGCGCCGATGTATCCGTCTCCGAGGCCGAACATCCCGATCTGGACCGGCTCGACGTACATCACGAACCAGGCGTTCGCGCCGCACGAGATGCTTTACCCGCACACTTACCGAGCGATGTACCCGCCGTTCTATCACCGCGTGAAGGGCAAGTACCTCTGGACGCCGTTCGGCATGCGGACCCACGAGCAGTGGCAGTTGCAGGGGACGAAGGTCCTGGTGAAGTACCGCTCGCAATGGCCGCACTTCGGCGGGCCGCACAAGCCCGTGATTTCCAAGTGGGGCGGGCCTTGGGATTGATGGTGCGAACAACAAAGCTCGGCTTCAGCTTGGGACAGCCGGGTTTTCAATGAACTCGCGACGCTCGTAATTGACTCTAAGGAAGCCCGGCTGTCTCAAGCCAAAGCCGCGCTTCGGCGACGAACCCCCGACTCGCTCTTTCCCGCTGCCGGCACCGGCGGCGCTCAAGGATTCGATCCATGAAATTGACCATTCCCACGATCATGCGGCTGTGTCTCGCCAGCGGTCTGCTGTCCGGACCGGCCTGGGCGGACGATATCGGCACGGCGCGGATCAGCAAGCCGCGCACGCAGGCCACTCACGTCGAGCAGGCGGGATTCTACGATCCGGTGGGCGATGCGGACGACGCGATGGAAGAAGCCGCCGAGACGGTGTTCGGCGCCCCGATGCCGCGCGCCTACGGAGTTCCGGCCCGCAATGCGAGCCAGGAGACTCTGCTGCCATCGAACAACACTCCGACGCCGCCGTACACGACGCACGATTGCCAGGCGTCTCGCCAGAAGTGCTACTGCAAAGCGTGCCGGGAACAGCGCAAGGAATATCACGCCGCCGCGAAGCAGTGCAAGAAGATGAACAAGCGGGCGGAAAAGATGGAAGAGGAAATCTGCGAGGGAGGCAAGAAGGGCTTCTCCAAGGGATTCGGCTGGGGCAAAGGGTGCCACGGCCACGGCTGCTACGGCGGCTGTTATGACGGTTGCGGCCACCATCCCATGTGTGATTACTTCCACTGCAAGTTCGGCTACTTCATTCCGTCGGGCAACGGCGGCGCCGGCGCTCCGCTCTTCGGCTGTTACTCCCGCGTCTATCCCGACAACGTGAATCACTTCGACGGCCGCGACGGCCAGTTGTACTCGGCTCAAGGCTACGGGGTTCCCATCGCCGTGCCGCTCGCACCGACGGTTGGCCACACCTACAACTACGGCTGGGGCGTGCCGTCGAGCCGGCTGACGCCGGTGTCGCGACTGGCCCCGCGGTAACCGTGGGTCACGTTTCCTAACGTGACGATGACAGAGCTGTTCGCGAAGAACGAAAACAGATGCACACGTTCGGAAACGTGTGCCACGCACGAAAGGGCCGGACGATGTCGCGAGCGATGCTGTGGGGCGCAAGCCTTGCCAGTCTGCTGCTGGCGACCGCCGGCCGGGCCGAGGACGACGCCGGCGAGCGTCCGCCGACTTCGATTCCGTGGATGAAATCGCCGCGTGTGGCGCAGCGCGACGGCCTTCCGAATGCCGCGCGGTATGCTCCAACGCCCGACAGCAATCCGCCGCAGATCATGCCGGGGGATTGCCAGTATCCGACGACCGGTCCGTTGACCGTGCGTCCGACGCCGCCGGGCGACTTGCCCGGGAAGCTGCTCTGTCATCGCAGTTTCAGCGGCGATTGCTACGGCGACAACTGGCGGTTGAAGCGCTGGTATGGAAACAACTGGTGCGGCCGGTTTCACGAGAAGATGCACTGCCACAGCCTGGGCTGCGAGCGGTTCATCAAGGGAATCTGCTGCAAGCCGATGCAAGGTTACGTGCACGACACATCGGGTTATCCCCTCAAGAGCTTCTTCGTGCCGCAACCGGACGATCCGTCGATTCCCGCCGTGCCGGACGCGTTGTCGGCCGTGTACGACTATCCGCAGTACGTGGTTTATCCGGGCGCGAACCGGCATATGCCGTCGTCCGAACCGGTGATTATCAAGTAGTCAACAGTCGAGAGACAAGAGTCAAGAACCAGAGCAGACAAAGACCCGAGGCGCGAGTAAGGCATTCCTGCCGGCTCCTGTCTCTGGACTCTGGTCTCTCGACTCGCCTGGAACCGTGGCCATGAGCGGACCTGTTGCCGGGTCTGTGTAGCTAAAGGATGAGCTTATGATTTCTCTCAGTGTGCGCCGGCTGTTTCCGGCGGTGCTCGGCGGATTCCTGATCGGTTCCAGCCTGATCGGTTTTGCCCAGGAAGGGGACGGGCCGGGCTTCGTCCGCATTTCGGACGTCAAGCCGCAGGGTGTTCCTGTCCAGAACGCGAGCCATCACGTCCACAAAGGCGAATACCACGCCATCGATCCGACGTGTCCTCCGGGCGGGCCAGCCGTCTATGGCGAAGGCTGCCCCGATGGAAGCTGCTACGGACATGGGCATTGCTATGGTCACTGCCACGGCAATTGCCATCTGAAGGGCCTCTTCCGCGAACACTACTGCACGCATTCGCCCGATCACGGTTTCTCGGTCCCCGAGAAGAACCCGATCTATCGCCGCGGCGTGCAATACAACCGGTACTATCCGAACTCCTGGTACGGCGCGCCGGGAACGAACATTTCTCCCGGAGTCGTTTATCCGACGATCTATCAACCGACCGACACGACGCAGTTGGGCTTCTACTATCAGCACGTCCCGTTCTGGCAGCCGAATCCTAACGCGTTGCCGCAGCGGCCGATACCCGCCGAGTGGCACGTGAAAGGGCCGCCTAGCGCACCGCTCGCGTTCAACCACATCACGCCGTATCGTGCCGGTTGGGGACATGGCCACGCCAAGTTCCACGGTAAGTACGGTCGGGGCGGAGATTGTCCGCCGGGAGACATCTGGGTCGAAACCACGACGGGAACGCCAGCGTCGATTCCGAACGGCACGGTCGTTCCGAATGGCACGCCGACGGAAACCGTGCCGCCGGCCACCATCGAAGCGGCTCCTCCGGCCGAGACCACCGCGCCGCCTCCGGATGCCTCGGCACAGGCCCCGCGAATCCGCCGAGCGAGCCAGCTTTGGGCGCGGTAGAACACGCCCCAAGACTGACAATCATGGACCAAGCCCGGACGACACCGTCCGGGCTTGGTTCATTTCAGCTTTGTTTCCAGCTCGGCATAGCGTTTTTTCATGTCCTCGTCGGCTTGCGGCACGTGCAGCAGGTTCGTCAGTTTGATGAGTTTACGCGCGAAGTCCTTGTCGCCGGCCCGCCAGCAGCTTTCGATGAATTCGGCCCGCGCTGCCAGCCATTCCGGCGAGTTTTGTGCCGAGAGCGACTCGACGCGCTGCCAGCAGGCGCGGACGAGATTCCGGCAGCCGAGTTCCTCGCGCGATTTCAACTGCTCGGCGAGGGTGCGGGCCAGTGCCGCGTCTTTGGGGTGTTCCGCCAGCAATCGCTGATAGACGCCTAGGGCTTTGGTTACCTGCGTCGTGGCCAGATACGATTTGGCCAGGGCCAGGTCGAGACGGCGTTGTTGTGCCGGTGTGAGTTCGTTTCTGCGCCGATCGAGGGCCTCCGCGGACGCCAATTGCATTTCGCTGAGGCTCTGCCGCGCCGTTGCCGGAGAGGGAATGTCGATCTGACTCAGTTCCTCCGCGACCGCGAGCAGTTCCGTCGGTCCCGATTGCTCCAGTGATCCCAGCAGTTGCTCGGCCTCCTGCGGCCGGCCTTGCCCGGCAATCGCGATCAATCGCAACGGGCCGGTCCGGCGTCCAATTTCTCGGCGCAGTTGGGTCGGCTGGGTTTCGCCATCGTTCTGCGACGCCGCTTGATCGAGCTGCTTTAGACGCCGTTCGGCCTCGGCGAACTTCGGCGGGTCGATCAGCAGCAGCACCCGGACGGCGTGATAGGCCAATTCGACTTGCGCGTCGGTCCACGAGGCCGCGTCGTCCGGCAGCGACTTCAACTCGTTCGCCACCTGATTGAGCGTGCGGTGTTCCAGCGCGTGATCCCGCTGGCCGGCCTCCCGTAGCTGCAACAAGCGAACGACAAAGCATCGAGCGACCGCCGCCATCGCCGAGTTCGCACGCGGATGATCAGGTTTCACCCGCTCGTAGGCCGCAATGGCTTCCACCGGGTGGCCACTCGTTTCCAGCAGTTGTCCCCGCAGAAACTCGACTTCCGACACCGACGGCGATTGCGGAAAGCGTTCGACATGCTCGTCCATCGCACGCTCGTATGCCGCACGCCGCTCGGCGTCGCGCTGCTGATCGTAGAGCCGGCCGAGCGCATGCAGGTGCAACAAATCGATCTCGGTCGCTTTCACGTGATCCGCATGGGATACGACCAGTTGTCGGCAAGTCTTGGCAACATCCTCCCAGTGCGCCAGCTTGGCCTGGATCGCGGCCAGCGTGTAACCCACGTCCATCGCCAGGTTGGTTTTGTCGTCCTGTTCGGCCAGTTCCAGCGCGGACGAATACGCCGAGACGGCGGCCTCCATGCGTCCTGCGAGATATTCGCTCTTGCCGCGGCTAATGGATGCCACGATCCGCTGGCCGTACCGCTCCACCGATTCCGCAGCAGCCCAGATTTCCCGGCAGCGCCGGCTCCATGAGCCCCCCGCTTGTTGATCCACGTCCTGCAACGCCGCCTCGGCGCGGGCATTGAGCTCCTCTATCAGCGTCGCCACCTGACGTTGCGCCGCTGCACGCCGCAACGTGGTCAATGTCTGAAAGTAGATCTGCCAGTATTCGCCCGGCAGCCGTTCGCGGCCCGTGCGAAGTTGCAGCAGGATTTGGGCGGCATCGTCCGGACGACGGTTCGCCAGCTGCGTGCGAGCACGCTCCAACTGGACGGCGTCCTGAAACTCGCGCGGGGCAGACGTCTCCTTGGCCAAGTTGTCGAGCATCTCGAAGGATCGTTCGAGTTCGTCCCGCAACCGATTGCTGATCGCCAGGCCCAATTTGGCCGCCGATTGCCGTTCCTCGTTCGCGGCGTTGGTCAACTTGCGGAAGTGCTCATCGGCGTCGATCAGGTCTGAATGCCGCTCCTGAGAACCCGCCGGCGACAGTCTTGCCCGCGCCTGCAGCACGAATCCCGTTCTCAATCGGACGTGCGATAAAAGCCGTCGCAGTTCCGCTGCGGAAACGCCTTCGGCCGGCTTCTTGCGGCTTTCCAAGATGCGTAGGCGCTCGGCGAGCGTCTTCTCGACGCCCGATAGACGCCGCAACGCATCGGCGGACACGCTGCCCAACAATTCGTGCACCGGGTCCTCGAACGGCGCGGCTTCGACGTCCCAGACGAGTTGCTCGGCCCGACCGGCGGGAATGAGTGCGGCATAGACCTCGAGTACGATGCGGCGCGGCGTATCGCCGGCGGCCGAAAGTTCGTCCTTCAGCACAGCGGCCGCTTTGTCCCACAGTTTGGCCTGCTGATCGTCCGAAGCGGACAACGCGTGAGCCACGAACGTTCGCGAAAGTTCGATCGCCAGATCAATCCGCGCCGCCGCCGGCAGCAACGGGTCTTCCAAACGCGATGTCGCGTGGCTTTCCGCGAGCAGAAAGAAACCGCGCCGCCGCAGTTGCTCGAAGTAGCGGCTCGACGGCGAATCCTCGTCCTGACCGCTGACGCGCGGACCACAGACCAGCCAGCCGCCGGCCAACGTGAGGCCCAGGACCCAGTGCGCGATTTTCATCCCATCAATGATGGCCGCCTGGGCCAAGAATGGAAAGAGACGTTTCACCGTTGTCGCAACGCTTGACGGACGCTCATTTTGATTTCCTGTCTCGCCGGAGTAAAATCGGTGTGATCCATTTCGGTTGCGCCGTCGTTCTGGCCGGCATCCCTTATTCCAAGGAGCTCACCATGGGATTCTTCGACAAGCTGCGGGCCGAACTGATCGACATCGTCGAGTGGATCGACGACACTCGCACCACGCTCGTCTGGCGGTTTCCCCGCTACAACAACGAGATCAAGCAGGGCGCCCAACTCATCGTCCGGCCGTCCCAGGTCGCCATCTTCGTCCACCGCGGCCAGCTCGCCGACGTCTTCGAGGAAGGCGTCCACACCCTCAACACGGAAAACCTGCCGATTCTCAGCACAATTGCCGGTTGGAAATACGGCTTCAACAGCCCGTTCAAGTCGGAAATCTACTTCGTCAGCACGCGGCAGATCACCGACCTGAAATGGGGCACGCCCAACCCCATCATGCTCCGCGATCCCGAATTCGGCCCGATCCGTCTGCGCGCCTTCGGCACCTACGCCCTCAAAGCCGTCGATCCCAAGGCCCTGCTCCGCGAACTCGTGGGCACCGACGGCGTCGTCGAAGCCGACGAAGTGACGGAACTTTTGCGGTCGATCATCAACTCTGCCTTTGCCGACATGGTGGCCGAGAAAAAAATCGCCGCGCTCGACATCGCGGCCCACTACAACGAATTCTCCGAAGACCTGCGGAAATACGTCCAGGACCGCGTCGACGACGAGTACGGCCTGGCGATTCCGCAATTGTTCATTGTCAACATCTCGCTCCCCGAGGCCGTCGAAAAAGCCCTCGACACCCGCACCAGTATGGGAGTCATCGGCGACATGAACCGGTATCAGCAATACCAGTTCGGCACCGCAATGGGCGACGCCGCCAAGAATCCGGGCGGCGGTGCGGCCGAAGGGATGGGAATGGGACTCGGCTTCGCGATGGGCAGCCGCATGGCTGGCGCGGGGGCTCCCGGAACTGCTGTGCCGCCGGCGTTGCCGCCGCAAGTCGTCTGGCACATCGCCGCCAACGGCCAGAGCCACGGGCCATTCACCGGCGAACAGATTCAACAGGGCATCGGCCAGGGAAAGATCACATCCCAGACGCTCATCTGGTCGCCGACGCTTTCTGGTTGGACTGCGGCCGGGCAAGTCGCCGACTGGGCGCCATATTTCCAACAAATGACGCCGCCTCCGCCGCCGGTCCCACCGCAATAATTCTCTAACGGTCGTGATCTGGGCCTGCGCCGACAATTCGCGGCGGCTCTTCCATCCCGTCGCCATTGAACTCCGGTGCGACGCTTGGTATCTCCGTCGGGACGTTTCCCTTTCAATGGTAACTCTTCGAGGAGAGGTCTCTCGATGTCCGACTTGCAACGCCGTGATTTTCTGGCCGGCGCCGCTGTCGCGGCCGCCGCGGCGGGAGCCAGTTTTTTGCAACCCTCCAACGCCGCGGCTGGAGATCCGAGCTTCATGAATAACGTTCCCGACCCGCTCCTGGCCGAAAAAGAGTTGCCGACGTTCAAGTTCGAACTGGAGAAGTCGGCAGGCAAGGTGATCGGCAACAGCTACGGCAAGGAAGCGACCGTCGAGCAACTGCCGATCTCGAAGGGAATCGCCGGCGTCTCCATGAAAATTGAACCGGGCGCGATGCGGGAACTTCACTGGCACGCGACGGCGGCCGAGTGGGCTTTCGTGCTGGAAGGCCGCGTCCGCACGACGGTGATCTCGCCGGACGGGACCGCGGAGACCAACGATTTCGATCCGGGCGACATCTGGTATTTCCCTCGCGGCCACGGTCACATGCTTGAGTGTCTCGGCAATGAACCGTGCCACTTCATTCTGATTTTCGACAACGGCTACTTTTCGGAGTTCGGGACGTTCAGCATCACGGATTGGCTCGGCCACACGCCGAAGCCGCTGCTGGCGAAGAATTTTGGCGTCCCGGCATCCGCTTTCGACAAGTTTCCGAAAGAGGAAGTCTATTTCGCCCGCGGGGCCATTCCGCCGGACGAACCGTCTGTTCCGCTGCAAGGCTGGAAGAAACCGACGCTGACGCACAAGTACGAAATGATGAAACAGCCGCCGCATCGAGTGTTCAAAGGGGGCCGCGAATGGACCGTCGATTCGACGACGTTCCCGATCTCCACGACCGTCACCGGTGTGGTCCTGGAACTCGAGCCTGGCGGCCTGCGCGAACTCCACTGGCACCCGACGTCCGACGAATGGCACTACTTGATCGAAGGGACCATCAGCGTCACGATGTTCGGATCGCACGGCCGCTACCGCATCGAAACGTTGAACAAGGGCGACGTCGGCTATATCCCGCAGGGCTACGGCCATTCGATCGAGAACGTCGGCCACGATCCGTGCCGGATTCTGATCGGCTTCAACACCGGGATCTATCAGACCATCGACTTGTCGCAATGGATCGCCGGCAACCCGCTCGACGTGCTGGCGACAAACTTCAGCCAGCCGGCGTCGCTGTTCGAGAAGTTCCCGAAGTCCGATGTGTTCGTCGCCCCCGCGAGCGGCGCGCAGAACAAGTGACGAGCGGAACGAGCCGATCGGCGGTCGGGTTTGTGTTCAACCGGTGCAGACCGGGTGCAACTCCGATTCGGCCATGCGTTCGTCGAGCAACTTGAGCAGCGCGGCGGAATCCACGGGCTTGACCAGATGGTGATCGAAGCCGGCCCGGCGGGATTCCTCGCGGTCGTGCTCTTGGCCCCAACCCGTGACGGCGATGAGCCGGATTCCTTTGCCCCACGCTGCGCTCCGCAGTCGGCGCGCCGTCTCGTACCCGTTCAATCTCGGCATGCCGATGTCGAGCAGAGCTACATCGGGATGAAACGATTCCGCGATCTTCAGCGCTTCGAGTCCGTCGTGCGCGGTCTGCGTCTCGTGGCCGCTCAACGCGAGGATCATGGCCAGGCTGGTGCTGGCATCCCGATTGTCGTCAGCCACCAGCACCCTCCGCCGCGCGGGCGCCGCAACATTGCTGAGCGGAGCGCTGCGTGTGCTGGCCGGCGACTCCGCTACCTTGCACGGCAATCGAACTTCGAATTCGCTCCCCAGGCCGGCGCCGCCGCTGCGGGCGCAGACGGTGCCGCCGTGCAATTCCACTAGTGATTTGACGAGGGCCAGGCCGATTCCCAGGCCGCTGGTCGATCGTTCGAGAGAACCGTCGACCTGGCTGAACATGGCGAAGATGCGCGGCAACGCTTCGGCGGGGATGCCGACCCCGGTGTCGCGCACCACGACCACGGCATGCCCGGCGTCCAAGGTGGCCGAGAGCATGATCGAACCGCCGAATGGCGTGTACTTCGAGCTGTTGCTCAAGAGATTGCCGAAGACCTGTGCCAAGCGCGTGAAGTCGCCCCACAACTCGAGGGGCGCATCGGGAATCTCGACCTGCAAGGTTTGATCCGACTGAAAAACGGCCGGGCGAACCGTTTCGACCGCGCTGTCGATGATGTCCCGAAGCAGCACCCGCGTGCTGCGCAAGACCAGCTTTTGGCGGGCGATGCGCGAGACGTCAAGCAAGTCGTCGACGATGCGGACCATGTGAGTCAGTTGCCGGTCCATCATGTCGTGAATGACCTGGCTTTCCGGCGTTCCATTCGCGCTGCGCTGCAACACTTCCAGTCCGCTGCGCAACGGCGCGAGTGGATTGCGCAGTTCGTGCGCCAGGATCGCCAGGAATTCGTCCTTCTGTCGGTCGGCATCCCGCAGAGCCCGTTCCGCGTCGCGACGTTCCGTGATATCCAGATTCACGCCCACCATCCGCTGCGGCCGGCCTTGCTCGTCGCAGACCACTTTGCCTTGAGCGGCGATCCACCGCACCTGGCCGTCCGGCCGAACGATGCGGAACTCCGTGTCGAATGGTTTCCGCTCGCGGACCGCGGCTTGGCATTCCTGGAGCGCCGCGGCCCGGTCGTCGGGATGAACAGCCTCGAGCCAGTGTTCAAGGCGGCCGCGAAATCCCTTAGCCTCCAGTCCATAGATTTCTTCTTCGCTCTCCGACCACTCGACTTCATCGGTGTGAGTGTTCCATTCGAACGTCCCGATGCGGCCCGCGCGTTGCGCCAGTTCCAGACGTTCTTTGTGACGCCGCAACTGCTGCTCGATCTGCAGCCGGTCGGTGACGTCGATGGCGATGCCGCCGACGAGGGCCGATGACGCTGCGGACCCGTGAATCGGAAACTTGCTCACGATCGAGTAACGGAGCGTTCCGGCGGGGTCCCTTAACACCTCGATGACTTGGATCCCGTTGCCGCTGTCCAGCGCGGCGCGATCATTTTCTTGAAATCGCTGGGCGGTCTCCGGATCGAAAATTTCGGCGTCCGTCTTGCCGTACAGTTCGGAGCGCAGCTTTTGAAACGTTTTTTCCGCCGCCTGGTTCGCGAACACATAGCGGCCCTCAAGATCCTTGATCCACGCGAGCCCGGGCAGATGCTCCATAAACCCGGTGAATCGCTGCTCGCTGAGGCGGAGCGCGTCGGCCGCATTTTTCTGACAGGTCACGTCGCGAAACGTCAGTACGCAGCCCGTCAATCGGCCGTCGGCGCCGCGTATCGGAGACGCATTGTTCGCAATGATGCGTTCCGAGCCGTCTTTACAGATCAGCACGGAAGGGACCGGAACTTCCATGCCGCGGTCGTCGAGAACGGCGCGTGGCGCCGGATGATGCACGCGTGCGCCGGTCTGCTCGTCCAAAACGCAGAACACTTCATCCAGGGGCTGGCCTTTGGCCTCCGCGGTGAGCCAGCCCGTCAGCTCTTCGGCGACGGGATTCAGATAGACGATCCGACCTTCCGCATCGGTCGTGATGACGCCGTCGCCGATGCTGGACAGCGTCGTCAATAGTTCTTCGGCACGGGTCTGCTCTGCGAGTTGCGCCTTGCAGCGTTCCTCCACTTCGACTTCCAGTTGCCGGCGCCGCTCTTCGTTTTGCGCCCAGGCGCGATTCAAGGAATCGCAGATCAGACTGAGAATGACGCCGAGAACGAGATACGCCGACAGACGGACCAGTTCCATCGGGTTTTCAGCCACGCGGACATAGTACGGCGGTGAGAAAAAGAGCCAGGCAGACAAGAGCGCGAGAAACGTCGCGGCCCCGCCGAATTTCCAACCCCCCAGAATGGCGGCCGACACGATGGTGGAGATAAAAAGCAGCGCCGCAAGAATGCTGCTGATGGGTTCCGGCAGCGTCCTGTGTGCGAGGACGACGAGCGCCGAGCCTCCGACGGCAATTGCCCACAAGCTGATTGGACGCCGCTGCCACCACATCCAACCGTGCTCCGCAGGATTGAAATGACATCGGAAACAGGTCGCCATTCCCCTGGCGGTGCTGCCATCGTAGAGGATTGGCCGATGCCAAACAAGAAGCGCGTCGAGAATGCCGGCATGCAGTGCACCCTTTCAGCCTGTTTGACAGGCTGGGAGGGTGCTCCGTCAGCCGCTACAATCAGCAGGTGTTCTGGAATTTCTGAAAACTGCCGACTGTAGACCGACCAAGATGCCCGCTGACGTTCCGCTGCTGTCCGACGACGCCGTACGCGACTGGATTTCCCGTCAAGTTCCTGCCGGCGACTTTCGCGACAAGAGAGTCCTGCTGATCGTTCCCGATGCGACGCGGACGGCGCCGCTGCCGCTACTCTTTGGCGCGGTGTTCGAGCACCTCAAGCCCGCGGTCGCCCAGTTGGACGTGATGATCGCGCTCGGCACCCATCCGCCGATGTCCGAAGTGCAGATCTGCAAGTTGCTTGGCATCACCGCCGAGGAACGCGAGCGGCTCTTTTTTCAGGTCCGGTTCTTCAACCACGAATGGGACCGCCCGGAGCGCCTGGCGACGCTCGGCACGTTGATGCGACAGCAAACGTCGGAGATTTCGCAAGGCCGCCTGTCGCTCGACGTGCCGGTGCAAATCAACGCCCGCGTGACCGATTACGACGTATTGCTCGTGCTGGGACCGGTGTTTCCACACGAAGTCGTGGGGTTTTCCGGTGGAAACAAGTACTTCTTTCCGGGAATCGCCGGGCCGGAGATTCTGAACTTCTTCCATTGGCTCGGCGCGCTGATCACGAATGCGTCGATCATCGGCGTGAAAGAGACGCCTGTCCGCAAGGTTGTCGATCTCGCTGCAAAGATGATTCCCGTCGAACGCCGGGCGATCACATTCGTGGTGGCGTCCAACGGACAATTGCACGGCCTCGCGTACGGCACACCGGAGTCCGCATGGAACGAGTCCGCCGATTTGTCCAACCGCGTCCACATCGTCCGCTGCAAGAAACCGTTCCGGCAGATTCTCTCGTGCTGCCCGCCGATGTACGACGAACTGTGGACCGCCGGCAAGTGCATGTACAAGCTGGAGCCGGTCGTCGCGGACGGCGGCGAACTCATCATTTACGCCCCGCATTTGAGCGAAATCTCGGTGACGCACGGCAAGCTCATTGAGGAAATCGGCTACCACGTCCGCGATTACTTTCTGAAACAGTGGGACAAGTTTCAGCATTACCCGTGGGGCGTGCTGGCTCATTCCACCCACGTCCGCGGCGGCGGTCTGTTTGAGAACGGCGTCGAGAAGCCTCGTGTCGCCGTCACGCTTGCCTCGCAAGTCCCGCGCGAAGTTTGCGAACGAATCAATCTTGGCTATCGCGATCCGCAGTCGATCGACGTCGAGTCGTTCGCCGGCCGCGAAGACGAGGGCGTCCTGCTCGTCCGCAAAGCGGGCGAGTACTTGTATCGGTTAGAAGGCTAACGAGATCAGCCCGTCGGCTGGTGGAACGGATTCATGCGCGACACCGATCTCAAAACCCGCTTGGACTACGCCGTCGCCGTCGCCGCGGAGGCCAGCGAACTGATTCTGAGCTACTATCAACGGTCCGATCTCGTCGTGGACAGCAAACGCGACGCATCGCCCGTGACCGAAGCCGATCGCGGTGCGGAACTACTGATCCGTAAATGTCTCGCGGAAAAGTATCCGCACGACGCCATCCTTGGCGAAGAATTCGGCGAACAAGCGGGAACGAGCGGTTACCGCTGGATTCTCGATCCCGTTGACGGCACGAAGGCGTTCATCCACGGCGTGCCGCTGTTTGGCACGCTGATCGGCGTCGAACATCAAGGCCGCTGCGTCGTCGGCGTGTGCCGAATGCCGGCCTTGAACGAAGTCGTCTACGCCGCGATTGGGCACGGCGCATGGTGGCAAATCGGCTCGGAATCGCCACGGCCGGCGAAAGTCTCGGCGATCCACGATCTCAGCCAGGCGACGTTCTGCACGACCGATCTCAACGGATACCAGGTCGTGGGGAAAGAAGCGGCGTATCACCGCATTCTCAATGCCGTGAATCTCGCTCGCGGCTGGGGGGACTGCTACGGCTACGCCCTCGTTGCCACCGGCCGTGCCGACCTCATGGTCGATCCGCGAATGAACCCCTGGGATTGTGCGGCCTTGATTCCGATTCTCGCCGAAGCCGGCGGGCACTTCGTCGATTGGACCGGTCAACCGACGATCCACGGCGGCAATGGCGTCGGTGTGAATGCGGCATTGAAAGACGACGTGCTGAGGCTATTGCGAGGATAATCCTTCCGAGCGGGAAGAGTGCGACGGCTCGGCGGGAATCGTCCGGCCATGCGGGTCTTGTGCGGACTGCTGCAACTCCGCGACGAGTTCTTCGCGCAGCGCTTCGCCGAGGAAATGTTCCACCTTTTCCGCGGAAGCGTGCACGCGCTCTTCCGGCACGCGGAACCGCTGGGCCAAAAACGCTTCCCACAGGCGATGCGAACGCACCAACTCCCGCGCCCGGTCGCGTCCGGCGTCCGTCAGTTGCAGTTGTCCATCGAGAGGCCCCAGCGACTGCGCGTGTGTCAATCTCCGTAGCGCCAATCGCAGGATCCAGCGCGGATGAGAAAGTTGCTCGAACAACGCCGCCTGCGAAATCGCCTGTTGCGGCGCGAGTTCCTCGCGGCGATACATCACCCCCAGAATGTCGTCGGCCGCGATGTGGACTTGCCACTTCGCTTTGTCCCAGGCCCGGCGGATCAACCCATGCCGGGGACCGGCCACCATCGCCAATACGAACAACAATCCCGCGGCAAGCGTCATCATGCCGGCCGTTCCCGCGTCGTGCACGGTTTCGTAGCCCAGGCTGGCGAAAATCGGTCGCGGGAGAATCATCGCGCCCAGAGCGCCGAGGACCGCGCTCAACCCGGCGACGATCACGCTGCACACGATCATCGGCCGCAGCCGGTCGGTCAACAGACGAGCCGTCGCCGCGGGGACAATGAGCATGGCGATGACAAGGATGCTACCGACCGATTCGAACGCCGCCACGACGGTTGCTGCGGTGACCGCCGCCGCGCCGAAATGAAGCCTGAGGACCGGGATGCCCGACGTTTCCGCAAGGCCGGGATCGAACGCCGCCAGTTGCAGCTCTTTGTAGAACAACACCCAGAGCGCGGCGTTGCAGACAACGGCGAGGCCATTGACGACAGCGGCTCGCGGAATCGGCGTATGCGGTATGCGGTCGAGGCCGATCAATTCCAGGTTGCCGTAAAGCACGCAGCTCGGATCGATGTGAGCCTGGTCCGCAGCCAACCGGATCAGCAGCAGTCCGAGTGCGAAGAATGACGTGAAGACGACGCCTAGCGCCGCACTCGAATCGACGCGCCCCAAACGGTGCGTCCATTCGGCGAACAGGACGGCGAGCAGCCCCGAACACGCCGCGCCGGCGAACAGCACGAGATGTCTCCAGCCGGCGGCCTCGGCGACCGACAAGGTCCCGGACGATTCAAGCACACTCCAGGCCAGATATCCGCCGACGATTCCCGGCAGCACGGCATGGCTGAGCGCATCACCCAGGAGACTCTGTCGCCGCAGCAACAGGTAATTTCCCGGCAAGGCACAAGCAATCGCCGCCAACGCCGCGGTAATGACGACCCACGTGTCGTAGTCGCTCCAGTCGGACCAGAGGACGAGCAAGTCCTGCATCATGGCGACGGCTCCGACAGCGGAGCGTGGCCAGCCGCCATCTCATGTGGACTTTGCAGCACCGGACGCTGCGGCGGAGATTCTTCCAGCAAACGCTCGAGTTCTTCGACGATGAGCGGGTCGAGCATGTGCTCGGCAACGTCGGCATCGGGATCGACGTCGACGGGATGTCGATCCGCGTAGCGAATCAAATAGAGTTCCCACAACCGATGCTGCTTCGCCGCCGCTTGGGCCTGCCGCGCTCCCTCCACGGTGAGATGAAACAGCCCCGCGGCATCTGAGCGGATCAGGCCGTCGCGCAACGCTCGCCGCCAGATTCCCGGCAAGCGCTTCGGTCCCCAATGCCGCGACGCTTCCAGTTCCGCATACGTCCAGGCAGGCTGCGTGAAATCGGGTGAGGGTGACGGGCGTTCGATCCGCCGTTCCACGATCTCGAAGCACGACCGCAACAGATCGAGCCGCCCCGCACGTTGTACCGATTTCCGCTGTTGCGACCAGCGATGCGCCAAGCCGCGTTGCCGACCGGCCAGCAGACTGATCACAAAGCCTGCCGCCGCACATAGCACGATGACGGCCCCGGTCGCCAGTCGCGGAAACGCCGCGCTCAACAGAACGCCGATGCCGGAACTCACGGCGCCGAGTCCGCCGGAGATCAACGTCAGACGGTCGATGCGATCGGTCCAGAAGCGGGCCGCGGCGGGAGGAATCACCAGCAGCGCCACGACGAGCAACAAACCGACGCATTGCATGCCGATGACGGTCACCGCCGTCACCAACAGCACGAGCAAGAGATCCAACAGCCGGATCGGCCAGCCTTGCGTCTGGGCGAACGTGACGTCAAACGATGTGACGACGAGTTCCTTCCACAAGAGCGCACAGACGCCGAGTACGACGGCCGACAAGCCGGCGATCAGGTAGACGTCGCTCGCCAACAACCCTGCCGGTTTACCGAAGATGAATTCGCTCAAGCCCGCCGCCGAACCGGTCGGCAATTCCTGGATGATCGATAACAGCGTCACGCCGAAACCGAAGAACAGACTCAACACGATGGCGAGCGCGGCGTCTTCAGGCAAGCGGCGCGTGCGGCGAATTCCCTCCAGGCACGCCACGCCGCAGATCGCCGAGACCGCCGCTCCGATCATCAGCCCGCTCAGCGATTTCCCTTCACCGGCATGAATTGCTTCCCCGATTAAAAACGCCAAGCACACGCCCGGTAGCGCGGCGTGGCTGATGACGTCTCCCAGCAGCGCCCGCCGGCGGAGAAACAGATGCGTGCCGACGACGCCGCAACACGCTCCTAGAATCGCCGTGCCGACGAGCACGACCCGCGTGTTGTAGTCCTGCAAAGTGACCGCCCGCCAGAGGCCGGCGCTTGACTCCATCTCATTGGCCATCGCCGCGGACGATGCCATGCAAACCACAACTATCGCGGCCAGAACGCAGTGAGCGAGTGTGTTCCACTTTTGCTTCATGGCCGCTCCTGGAGCGACATCTGGTGTCCCACCTGGTCGAGCAGCGCGAGTTTGCCGCCGTACGTCCGCCGCAGGTTCTCCGCTGTGAAGACTTCGAGCATCGGCCCGGCGGCGATCAATCTCAGGTTGAGCAGCAGCACATCGTCGAAGTATTCCGCCGCGGTTTGCAGATCGTGATGCACGACGATCGCTGTCTTGCCGACGGCGCGCAATTCCCGCAGAAGCTGAATCAGCGCCCGTTCTGTGGCGGCGTCAACGCCGGCGAACGGCTCGTCCATCAGATACAGATCTGCGTCTTGCACCAGCGCGCGGGCCAGAAACACTCGCTGCTGCTGGCCTCCCGACAACTCACTGATCTGCCGATTCGCGAATTCCGCCAGCTCGACTTTTTCCAACGCGGCCAACGCCGTGCGGCGGTGCGCTGCCAACACCGGCCGGCACCAGCCAATGCGGCCGTAGAGTCCCATCGTCACCACGTCGAGCGCGTTCACGGGAAAGTCCCAATCCACGCTCGTCCGCTGCGGCACGTAGCCGACGCGCAGACGCACGTCGGCGTACGGTTTACCGAAGAAGAGGATCTGTCCAGACAACGTCGGCAGCAGCCCCAGGACCGATTTGATCAGCGTGCTCTTGCCCGCGCCATTCGGGCCGACAACGGCGATCAGCCGGCCCGGCGGCGCATCGTAGTCGATGTCCCACAGCACCGGCTGCCGCTGATAGGCGACAGTCAAATCACGAATGCTCAGCGGCGCCGCGGCGTCGGCTGGTTGGTCATGCAAGGGCATTTCGTGCCTTGATAAGCTTGGAACAACGCTTCTGCGCAGCGTCGCTAAGGGGTTTCATTTTGCGTTGTCAATTTGCCGAAGAGTCCTGTATCTGGCACCGATCCGCCGAGTGCCCGCGCGATTCGCGTCGCGTTGGCGTCCATCATGCCGGGATATGTTCCTTCGTATGTTCCCGGCGGCCCCATCGCGTCGGAATAAAGTTCTGCGCCGATCTTCACGTCGACGCCGCGCGCCCGTGCCCCTTCCTGCACCGCCTGGATCGTCTTCGAGTTGACGCTCGATTCGACGAAGATCGCCGGGACGCGATGCTCGACGACGAAGTCGACCAGGTCGTTCACATCGCCGACGCCCGCTTCGGATTCCGTCGTCACGCCCTGCACCGAGCGCACCGGAATGCCATAGCGGCGCGAAAAATAGCCAAAGGCGTCGTGAGCTGTGATTAGCACGCGCTGCGATTCCGGAATCGAATCCATCGCCGTCTGAACGCGCTGATCCAGATCAGCGAGCTGTTCAACGTAGCGTTCGGCCCGCGTGCGGTATCCTTCGGCGTGATCGGGGTCGAGTTCCGCCAGCCGATTCGCGATATAGCTCGCACACGTCTTCCAGGCATTAACGTCCATCCACACATGCGGGTCCCAGTGGCTCGGGGTATCTTCTAACTGCCGTCGTGCGGCGGGATCGAGTCCGTCGGTCATCGCCAGCACCGGCTTGCCGCCGCGGGCCAGATGGTGGAACGCTTCTTCCATGCGGCCTTCGAGCATCAGTCCGGAGGAGATGATGACATCCGCGTCGAGGAGTTGCTTCACGTCATGCCGCGTCGGCTTGTAGAGATGCGGATCGACGCCGGAACCCATGAGGGCGATCACTTGGCAATCGTCCCCCGCAATCGCCTGCACGACATCGGCGACCATGCCCGTCGTGGCGACAATCCGTCGCACGGGACGAAGCGCTGACGAATCAGCGACAGATCGCGTGCAGCCGCTAAGGAATACTCCAGAAAGGATTCCCGCCGTGAGTGCCGCCAACATCGGATAGGAACGCAAGCCAAACAAAAAGCCACAACCTATTGTAGAGCAAAATGTACGGGTCGTGTAAATTTAGTTTTTGATGAGCCAAAAATACATGGCGCCGCAAGTTGTGTCAAGTCCGTACTGAGATTCAGCTCGCACCGTGCAGCATGGCCTGCGACAAGGTGCGAAAACGCTCCTCATCCGACGACTGCAAGGCGGCCTGCATCGCACACAGGACATCAACGTGCCGTTGCGTGAGCGGCAACGGCGTTACTTCTCCTGGCAAGGTTGGAACCAGGCGTCGTACGATCTCGGTCTCTAACTCTTTCAAGCCCTGTTGCGTGACGGAGGAGACTCGCCACGCGGACCTGGGCAACGATGTTCCCCACGCATCCGTCAAGTCGCACTTGTGAGCGACGAGAAGGCTGGCTTCGAGATCGGCTTCATTCAATGTGTGCGGCGCAGCGCTGATGTCGATCAATCTCACGACGAGATCCGCTTCAGAAAGTTCCCGGCGGGCGCGTTCGATCCCTTCGGCTTCCAATTGGCTCGCGTCGCTGCGCAGGCCGGCGGTGTCGGAGAGTTGCACCGGCCAGCCGTCGAATGCCGTGAAGGCATGGACCACGTCGCGCGTCGTCCCGGGTTGATCGAAAACGATCGACCGCTGAAAGCCGATGAGGGCGTTGTTGAGGCTCGACTTTCCCACGTTCGGCGGGCCGGTCAGTACGACGCGCCACGGTTCCGTTAGATGCCTGCCGAACTCCGCCCACTGCAACATCTCGGCGATGCGTTCTTCCGCTTGCCGCCGCCCATATGCCGTCCATTCAGTCTGCACGAACTCCTCGCAAGAAGATCGGAAAATGCCACCCGCTTGCCGCAGGAGAATCTCCGCTGTCCGCCAGGTGATGGCGCGGCTGAGGCAATCGTTCAATTCCGCCTCAAGGAAATCAGCCGTCGCGCTCAGAAGTTGCGACCACGTCACGATCGTTGCGCCGACGGCTTGCCAATCGGCGCGAATTCGTTCGACGGCTTGTTCGCCGCCGTGGCAGTGAACTTCCAACGTATGCTCATCGAGCCGGCAAAGTACGACGTCTTCCCGTGAGCCGTTTCCCCATTGTCCGAAGACGATCTTGCCGACGGGTTGTGACGCCAACGGTCGTCCGTTGACAGCGCGAAAGGGAATACCGCGATCCGAACTCGCAAGATCGCCACTAACGCGGATGACGGCCACCGCGCCGCGTCCGCGGGGCGTCATCACCGCGACCAGCGGTTGTGGCGACGTGCGCATAACTTTAGCGCCGCTTCGCTGCAGCGTCGTGCCCCCGAGTCACCAGCACCAATCCATGCAGCGCCAATGACGGCACCTGGCGAACCCCCGGAAAAACCGGCGTCAGGAACGGCGCTCCGCCACCCGTCAACAGCAGCCACGGTGTGGTCGACGACTTGGACGAATGTTCCGATTCGGGAACTGTCAACGACCGCTGCCGGCAGATTTGGGTAACGACTTCCTTGAGCGCTCCCGCGTGTCCCCAGTAGATGCCGCTGCGAATGGCATCGCTGGTGTTTCGACCCGTCGCGACAGGCGGATCGTTCGCCAATTCCCGCACGGTGAGCAGCGGCAAGAGGGCCGTGTAATCGTGCAAGGCTTCCGCCGACAACGCGAAGCCCGGCAGAATCGCGCCGCCGCAGAATCGCCCGGCCGCGTCGAGAAAATCGACGGTCGCGGCGGTGCCGGTGTCGATGACGATTGCCGGCCGATTCGGCGGGCGGATCACATTTGTGGCGACGGCATTCAGCAGACGGTCGATGCCGACTTTCGCCGGCGCGTCGACGTCGAGTTGCAGCGGAATGAGAGTCCGGTCGGTCAAGTGCCGCACGTCGGACCAGCCATGATTTTTGAAACCGCTCATCAATTCGTCGAGATGCCGGGGATTCGAACCCGCGAGCGCGGCCGACGAATGGTCCGGACCCATCCATTCGCGGAGCGTCGTCCACGGAATGCTCTCTCCGTGGGGCACGGCGAGAAAACGTTCGCACGTCGGCAAGCCAGTGGAATCCATCTCCGACGTCGAGAAGAAGCCGAATTTCGTGCGAGTGTTGCCGACGTCGACGGCGAGCAGATGACTCGTCAACTCGAAAGCCCTCCGAAGCGGCGGTCGCGCGCGGCGAAGTCCCGCAAGGCGTCGTGCAGGTCTGCGATTTCAAATTCGGGCCAGCACTTCTCGGTCACCCAGAATTCGGCGTAACTGATCTGCCAGAGGAGGTAGTTGCTGACTCGCAATTCGCCCGCCGTGCGAATTAGCAAGTCGGGATCGGGCATGCCTGCCGTGTAGAGTTCGCGAGCGATCGTCTCTTCGTCGATGTCCGACGGATGAAGCATTCCCGCGGCGACCTCGCGGGCGATCGACTGCACAGCGTCGACGATCTCGGAACGGCTGCCGTAGTTCACCGCGAGGCAGAGTCGCGTGCCGTTGTTGTCGCGCGTGCATTCTTGCGTCGCAGCGATCTCGCGCAGCACGCTGTCGCCGAGTCCTTCGCGGCGGCCGATCACCGCGAATTGCAGATTTTGCCGCACGATCTCCGATCGTTCTTCGATGAGATACTGCTCGAGCAACTGCATTAAGAGCCGCAGTTCCTGTTCCGGGCGCTTCCAGTTCTCGCTGCTGAAGCAATAGAGCGTGACTTGTTCGAGCCCGAGGCGCGAACACTCTTCCACGATGCGGCGCACACTGCCTACGCCGCGGCGATGCCCCTCGATACGCGGCCAGCCGTGACGCTGCGCCCAGCGGCCGTTGCCGTCCATGATGATGGCGATGTGCCGCGGCAACTGCTCGCGCCGCAAACTCCAACCAGCGAGTTGCTCGTCGGTGTACGGTGGATCGGCAGATAGGCGAGTCGAAGACGCGGCGGACACGGTGTCGAAACTCCTCAGCGCTGCGGAATGTTCTCGCATCCATTGTCCGCTGTTTGCGGGCACGGAGCAATGGTGACTCCGAACGAAAGCGATGCCGAGGCGCGGTTCAATTCCACCGGGTTGTCAAAGAGCGCGGAACGAGCGAATCGCTCCTTACCCCCACCCGTCGATGTTGCGCGACAAACCGTTTGCAAACAGCCGATTGTCCGACGAATGCCGCGCGCCGAATCATGTCGCGCGAGTGTCGCCGTTGGGCATGTTGATGTCGCTTTCGTGTCGCCATCGTGTCGCGCATCGAATTTCACTCTGCACGCATCGACTCGGCGCGATGCGTGTTTGATTGAATTGGCAGTCTGCGCCCCGCGCGGCGACTGCGGGGTTGAGAGCAACGAGATGCCCCACGCGCTGTGGAACAACACTACGCCGAAGGCAACACTTCCCACCAAATTGGTGCGCTGTTGCGCAACAAGATGCTGAAGAATTGGAGCCGGGATGAGGCGAGAAGAAAATCACGTCGGGCTCACGCCTCGACGCTCGCCTCAGTAGCTCGACGATTCGACGAGCTCGAGATCGCTGTCGACTCCCGGCGGCGTCAGGAACACCGTTTCCTCCCGGTAGCTGGGGAACTCGCCCCAAGTGGAGATCGCCAAGCGGACGTGGTCGGCTTGAATCTCCAGCACTCGCACTTCCATGTCATCATCAATGATCAGACTTTCGTTGACGCCGCGCAGAAACACACGCATCATGACGCCTCGTGATCATGTCGAGAGGGGAATTGTTCGCCAGATCCGAACATGGGTCGTCATTCTGCCGAGTGAGGCGCGCACCGGCAAGAGAAATCCTCACGTTTTTTTCATTCAAGATTTTTATCGCGGAACGTGCTTGACAGTTTGATCTTCACAAACTTTGCCGCGCAATTGGTTCGCGCTGCTAAAGGAATGCCCACACATGAAACTCGTGATTCATCCCGCGGTTGACGAAGCGCGCTTGTCGGCCATCCGCGTTGCCGCGGCGCCGATGCGCGTCGTGAATTGCGATCGTCGTGAAACAGCACTCGCGGAGATCGTCGATGCCGATGCCTTCTTCGGCAAGATCACGCCGGAGTTATTGTCTGCTGCGCAGAAACTGCAATGGGTGCAGGCACCGACGGCGAGCCTGGAACATTACCTGTTTCCGGAGTTAGTCGAGCATTCATGCCGGTTGTCGAACATGCGCGGCTTGTTTTCCGACGTCGTCGCCGATCATGCGCTGACGATGGTCCTTTGCTTCGCGCGAAACTTTCACGTCTATCTGCGGCAAACGCGGTGGGCGCCAGTCGGCAATCCGGAGATGGTGGCCGATTTCGTCGCTGGTCCGGGAACAGTTTCGGCCACCGACCTGGCGCATCAGCATCTGTCCGATCTCACGCTGGGCGTCATTGGGACGGGATCGATCGGCCGCGAAATCCTGCGACGGGCGCACGCTTTCAGCATGACGTTAATGGGTGTCGATCCGGTGGTTCGCGAAATAACGGAGTTGTCGCTGAAGATTCTGCCGATGGACCGCTTGAGCGAGTTGCTCGCCGCCTGTGATTACGTCGTGATCGCCGCGCCGCATACGCCGGAGACGGAGAAGCTATTTTGCCGCCCGCTCTTCCAGCAGATGAAGCGCTCCGCCGTGCTGATCAATATCGGCCGCGGCGCGATCGTCGATCTCGCCGACCTGACGGCGGCACTGCAAGCCGGTGAGATTCGCGGCGCGGGACTGGACGTGTTCGAGATCGAGCCGCTGCCCGCCGATCATCCACTGTGGTCGCTACCGAACGTGATCCTCACGCCGCACGTGGCGGCGTCCTCGCCGCGCATCGCCGAGCGGCACCTCGCGACGCTGCTCGACAACCTCCACCGTTTCGTGCGCGGCGAAGAGCCGACGACGCTGGTTGACAAGCGGAAATGGTACTGAAGACCGATTTGGACCTCACCCCTGCAGCAGCTTCGTGATCTGGTCGTAACCCACGACGACCGAGATGAAGCCGTACACGGCTGCGGCAATGACCAGTGCGGCTTGCCGCCACAGTGCGGGTTGCATCGGCTTGGGCAGGAAGCGGCGATTGACGAGCAGAATCTGCACGGCTCCGATGGCCAGGACTGGGTTGGCGACCAATGCCAGCACCAGGAACAGCTTGATCACATCGCCGAAGTTGACGGCGATCAGTCCCCAGACGGTCAGCACGGCGAGCACGATGGTGTAGAACCGGTTCGCCGATCCGGTACGCAGTCTAGCGGAGCGGGTCCAACAGATGTCGACGATCGTGCGGACGAGAACGTCGGTGTTGCCGAGGTGTGTCGAAAACAGAATCCAGAAACCGTTGAGCAGCGTGAGATACCAGAATCCGGACCACAACTGTTTTGCCAAGTGCTCCGCCTGGAAGACGCCGGCCGTCTCCAGCTTCAAGTTCCCCGCAGCCTCCGGTGGGATAATCGTCATCGCAATGTTCACGTTGAGCAACATGCCGATGGCGCACCCGGGCCCCCACAACAGCCCCATGTCGCAGATGGCATACTTCCACCAATGATTCCAACGCGTCCGGTTTTCCGGCGTATCGGGCGGCTGGAAGCCGATGGGCCGCAAGGGGGCTTCATGGGATTCCAGCAACCCGGCGATGCTACCCATGCGCTGTCCCATGCCAAAGCCTTTGTCGCGGTACCAGTTCGAGACGGCGAGGTTTCCGAGCCCTCCCGACCCGGCCGTCGCTGCGAATGCAGCCAGCAGCGACAAATTCATGTCTCGCGGAATGCCCGGTTCGAAAAAAAGAAACCCGGAAAGGTTCTCCTGCCAAACGCTCCACGGGACAAACAGCGCATTGACGATGATCAGAAAGAGGAAAATGAACAGCACCATCCACCACGAGCACCATTCCAATACGGCTTCGACTTTCTTGCCCGATTGGAGCAGCAGCACGCCGAGAATGACCACGCCGTAGGCGATGTAATGCGTATTCCAGAAATCGGACGCCGATTCATTCGGCGCGCGGCCGACCGCCGTCGAAAACAACACCGCCGCGCACCCCAGAGCCAAGGCCGGCACCGAAAGCTGAGCGATGCCGAGCAGAATATAGACCGCCGACCAGAAGCGCGAGCCGGGCTTGAGCCGCATGAAGCCGGTAAAGATCGGCTCGCCGGTGACCATCGTGTAGCGGACGGCTTCCATGTTGAACAGCGTCTGCAGCAGAATGGCCGCGGACGCGATCCACAAGATTCCCGCGCCGTGCTTGATCGCTGTAAGCGGCCCGACGATCCACTCGCCACCACCGATCGACGCGGCTAAGAGAATTGCCCCAGGACCAATCGTTTTGATTGCATTGCGAAACGAGAACGGCAACGGCTCGGGCAAATCGGCCACCGTCCAGGCCGGCAAACAACCGGGATCAATGGAAGAACCGGCTGGTTCGGCAGCGGAAGATGACGTGTCGGTCAACGGAGCGCTTTCCACACGATGAGTTCAGACTCGAAGATGAGCCACGATTCGACTCTTCGCGGGGAGGCGTGTCAACTGTGGTGTAGCGAGCGTTAAGAATTCTCTCGCCGCTTTTGTTGTCGCGCCAGCTTTTCCGGCAACCGCGAGAAGTTGTGCAGGTACCGGTCGAAGTCCTGGCCTTTGAAAGCGAAGTACTCGCCGACTTCGTGGTGCGGCAGGATTAAGAAGCGCTCGGCGGACATTGCCTCGACGACCTGTTCGGCGACGTCCTCTGGCGTGACGGCGTGCAGGTGCAGGAATTGATGCACCGGGTCGGAGAGATTCAGCATCTCGGTCTGCACGCCCGACGGGCACAGCACCGAAACACGCAGCCCGTTGCGGCGATAGTGGATCGACAGCCATTCGGCGAGCGCGATCGTGGCGTGCTTGGTGACCGAATACGCCGCTGAGCCGATTTCCGTCAACAAGCCCGCCGCGGACGACGTCTGCACGAGGTAGCCTTCACCGCGCTCCAGCATGCCGGGCAACACGGCCCGCGCGGCGTAGACGTTGGACATCACGTGCAGGTTCCACATCCATAGCCAGTCGGCGTCGCTGGTGTCGACGCCCCCTTTCGCAGTCGCACCTGCGTTCGAGCAGAAAACGCTCACCGGACCGAACGTCTTTTCTGCCTCCGCCACAACGCGCTGGATGTCGGCCTCCACAGTGACGTCGCAGCCGAGACCGAGGCCCCCGATTTCGCTCGCGACGGATTTCGCTGCGGCTTCATCGCGGTCGGCAACGACAATGCCGCGGGGTTTTTCCTGCGAGAATCGCCGGCACATGGCCTGGCCAATGCCGCGCCCGCCGCCCGTGACGATGATCACTCGATCCGTGAGTTGCATGCGTGATTCCGTTCGAGGTCCCGCCGATGCCATCGGCGGGCTTCCTGCCATCCCATCCGCTATCCGCTATCCGATATCCGCTATTTCGAGCGCGTCGAGAATCTGCCGGCAGGCGTGCGATTTGTTCAAGGCGTATAAATGCAATCCCGGGACGCCGGCGTCCATCAATTCGCGGCACTGGTGGATCGCATGCTCGACGCCGATGCGGAATTGCTCATCCTTGTCGTCCTGGGCGGCCTCCAATCGGCTGGCCAGTTGCGTCGGGATGCACGCCCCACACATCGCGGTGATCCGTTTGATGCGGGCGAATTCGGTGATCGGCATGATGCCGGGAATGATTGGCACGGCGATGCCCAAGCGTTGCGCCCGGTCGCGGAAGCGGAAGAAACTCTGATTGTCGAAGAACAGTTGCGTGAAGACGGCGTCGGCGCCCGCGGCGACTTTGTGCTGCAAGTTGGCGAGATCGGTCTCGAGGTCCGGCGCTTGCGGGTGTTTTTCGGGATAGCCGCCGACGCCGATGCCGAGGTCCGGGAAATGTTCGCGAATCAGCGCGACCAACTCGTTGGCGTACGACAATCCGCCTGGCGCGGTACGGAATTCGGTTTCGCCCGCGGGAGGATCGCCGCGGAGCGCCATGATGTTGCCGATTCCGTTGTCGATGGCGAGCCGCAGCCAGTCGAGCAGTTCGTCCCGTGCATGCCCGACGCAGGTGAAGTGGGCCGTCGCCGTGAGTTGATGCTGCGTTTGAATCTCGCGGCACCAGTCGATCGTCCGCTTGCTGGTCGAACCGCCGGCGCCATAAGTGCACGAGACAAACGCCGGGCGATACGGCGCGAGTTCTTTCAACGTCTGGCGCAGCGCCTCATCGCCGTCGGACGTTTTCGGCGGGAAGACTTCGATCGAGAGGCCAAAGCGGCCGTTTTGGTAAAGGTCACGAATGCGCATAAGGTCTCTGCCAATCGGAGCGGAGGATATTTTCACGAAGATAACTATCGCGCGTCGAAGTTGCATCTCCGTCGATCAACCGGAGTTGATTCGTCGCATCCTTCGAAGCCTCCATCTTGCGATCCACATAAAATCCACCTATTCTATTTCAACTCACACAGGCTGCACCCTCTAACCGGACGGGCGATGCCGTCCCTTGAAAACCTCGGAGACTGGAATGGCGACTGCGACACTGGCCACGGCCAAAAAACTGCCCAATAAGGTCAAGGACATCAACCTGTGGGAGCTCGGCCGCAAGGAGATTGAACTCGCTGAAGTCGAAATGCCCGGCCTGATGGCCCTGCGGGAAAAGTATGGCAAGTCGAAGCCGCTGAAGGGCGCCAAGATTGCCGGCTGCCTCCACATGACGGTGCAGACCGCCGTCTTGATCGAAACGCTGACGGCCCTGGGGGCCGACGTCCAATGGTCGAGCTGCAACATCTTCTCGACTCAGGACACCGCCGCCGCCGCCATCGCCAAGACGGGCGTCCCGGTTTACGCCTGGAAAGGGATGAACAACGAGGAATTCGATTGGTGCATCGAGCAGACGCTGTTCTTCCCGGACGGCGAGCCGCTCAATATGATCCTCGACGACGGCGGCGACCTCACCGCCATGGTCCACACCAAGTACCCGGAATTGCTCAAAAGCATCCGCGGCCTCTCGGAAGAAACGACGACCGGCGTGCATCGCCTCTACCAAATGTTCGAGCAGGGTAAGCT
>CAZDGB010000016.1:0-43522 GCA_964504645.1 uncultured Planctomycetaceae bacterium
CTGGTCCTGGTCGCTGTCACGTCGACGCTGATCTCGATGAACTCTGAAAGCACGATGTACGAAATGGTCGAAAGCGGCTACAGCGTGACGCTTGTCGTCGCCTTCATCCCGCTGGTGTTCGGCATTTACTGGAAGCGCGCTTCAACGCAGGGAGCGGTCTTCTCGATCTTGCTGGGCGTCCCGGTCTGGCTGGCGGGCGAATACTTCGCGTTCGAGGAACCGACCAATCTCTGGCAGGTCGTGCCGCCGCAACTGTACGGCCTGGCGGCGTCCTTCGTGGGGATGATCATCGGCTCGCTGATGCCCAACTGGATCCAGCACCGCCAAGTCGATCCGGCAGTCTTGGCCCAACGGCGAAGCGTCTCGACGGGGCATTGAACGCGCCGCCCGGGCGATTTCCGCGGCAGGCGGCGTCCGGCGGTCCGTGCGCGTTGAGCAACTCGCCGGGGGAAGTCAGCGTTTCGGGGCCGGCAAGACCAATTGGCAACAGCCGAAATCCAGTTGCTGGCTCGTTCGGCCTTTGGCTTGCAACAATCCGTCGGCCAGATTGTAGATCATGTGTCGGCCGTCGCGGCGGCACTCGACGATGCCCGCTTGCTTCAACACGCCCAAATGATGCGACGCATTAACGACTTCGAG
Organism: uncultured Planctomycetaceae bacterium; assembly: GCA_964504645.1. Lineage (GTDB taxonomy): Bacteria > Planctomycetota > Planctomycetia > Planctomycetales > Planctomycetaceae > CAZDGB01. The sequence continues at coordinate 640 of CAZDGB010000016.1, forward strand.
TTCGAGAGCGTCGGCGATCTCGCCGACGCTTTTCGCACCGCACCGCAGGATGTCGACGATTCGCAAGCGGGCCGGCTCGGAGAGCGCCTTCAGCAGCGCAGCGCAGCGATCGGGTTCAAGGTCATCGTGTGGCATGGATCGACGTTGCTCGTCCCTGAGATGGCGTAGGTCAGCATCGAAAAACGACACCGGACGATAGGAAAGGTCATCTTAAGCGGGGAATGGTCCGCCATCAAGGAGCTTGTGATTGCGGCACTTCGTCTGACAACGACTTCCGCCTAGCCGGCTCGCGACTTCTGGCGGAATTGCGTCGGCGTGAGATTCAGCTCGCGGCGGAACGTCTGGTTCATGACCTCGACGCAACTGAAGCCGGCGGCGGAAGCGACCTGGGGAATCTTCCAGTCGTTGAGGAGCAGCAGTTCCTTGGCCCGGTCCAGACGCACGCGGCGAATTTCCTCGGCGGGAGAACGTCCCAGGATGCGCTGAAACCGCTGCTCCAGCACGCGGCGCGACATCGCGGTCGCCTCGAGAATGTCGGGAACGCTGATCGGCGACGAAGCACGCTCGCGGATGAAGCGGACCGCCGTCGCCACGTCGCTGTCTTCCATCGCCAGCATATCGGTCGAATGGCGCGGCACCACGCGCAGCGGCGGAACATACACCGGACGCGAAGGCGGTCGCCGGCCGGCCAGCAACTGCTGCAGCACCGCGGCGGCTTTGTAGCCGACGCGGTCGGTCGCCAGGTCGATGCACGACAGCGGCGGGTACGAAATCGTGCTGAGCAACCGGTCGTCTTCCCCACAGAGGATGGCGATCTCGTCCGGAATCTGCAGTCCTGCGTCGCGACACGCTTCGCGCAGGTTATGAGCGTCTTCGACGTCGGCGGCCAGAATGCCGATCGGTTTCGGCAAGGTGCGCAGCCAACGTTTGAACTGCGAGACGGTGAGCGCCGCCGTGGAGGAGCCGCCCCGCCGCCGGGGACGGATGACATGGCACTCGAAGCCATCTGCTCGCAATTCCTGAATAAAGACCGGACCGCAGCGGTCGACGTAGTTGGGGAGATTCCACACGCCGCAGTAGCCGAAGTTTCGCAGTCCCAATTCTTTGAGGTACTGTGCCGACCAGCGTCCGATCTTCAACGCGTCGATGGTGACCTGCGGAAAGCTCGTGCCCGATACGACGCTCATGGAGACATTCACCACGGGAACGCGACGCTTTTGCAGGTCCTGGGCCAGCGCCCGATGCGTGACCCGGGCGATCACGCCGTCGACTTGCCAGGACTTCGGCATCAGCGAGCGTTCCTGTTCGCCGCGCGGCTGCACGAGCAGTTGCCACGACCGGTGTTCGCGGACGAAGCGGGCAACGCCTTCGATGATTTGCGTGCCGAAGTTTGTGGACGTGTCGACCATCAAAGCGACACGAGGAAGCGTTTTTGTGGGCACGAGCGGCCTTCGCGGGAGCTGCGCAAATCCTTAAAAGATTTGCGGAATTTATCATAGCGAGAAATGTCGAATTTGGTAACGTCGAAACCGTCCGAGAAATCCTGTCCTGCCGGCGCCGCGGCATAGGCGATTTCACTTCCTTCGTTCCGCGTGCGCCGCAAGGTTTTGCCTTGAGAAACCGTATGAATTCCGACCGCATCCTCGGACGCCTCGAGATTTTCTGGCTGGTCTTGGCGGCGTTGTCGCTCGCCGGGTGCGGCGGATCGGGGCTGCCGCAAGGCCTGCCGATCAGCGGCGTCGTCACTTACAAAGGCCAGCCGCTGCCGGGCGGCGCGGTGTACTACGTCCCGGTCGACAAATCCGGAGGACGCCCGGCTATCGGCCGGATCGGTCTGGATGGGCGTTTCACCATGCGGACGACCAAAGGCATCGGCGGTGTGATGCCGGGGCAATACGGCATTCGCCTGGAACCCGACGACGGCCTGCCGGACGACCCCCGCGAGGCCAAGCCGACCTCCCGTGTGCCGGAGATCGTTCCGATCCCGTCCAAATATCTGCAAATCGCGACTTCCGGCCTGGAAGACGAAGTCGCTCCCGGACATTCCGGCAACTTCAATATCGATCTGGAAGATTGACGTTTTGATTCCGTCTTCGTTCATGCAAGTTGCGTTTCCCTTCGTTTCCATCCTTGTGGGAGAGAGACCATGTGCCAACGATCCTTCGTTCGTCGAGGTTTTACGCTGATTGAATTGCTGGTCGTGATCGCGATTATCGCCATTCTCATCGCGCTGCTGTTGCCCGCCGTTCAGCAGGCGCGGGAGGCGGCGCGGCGGACTCAATGCCGCAATCATCTCAAGCAGATCGGCCTGGCGCTGCACAATTACCACGACGTGTTCACGCTGTTTCCGTACGGCTCGAACGATAATTGGGGCTGGACGCCGCCGAACCCGCCGCTGCGCTGCGCCTGGAACTGGCGCGTGTTCATCCTGCCGTACATCGACCAGGCGCCGTTATACAACACGATCTCGCCGTACTTCCTCTGCGTGAACAACTCCGATTGGAACGACACGACCGGCGGTTTCCGGAATACAGTGCACAACACGCTGACGGCGGTGCATCAAGCCGTGATTCCCGCGTATCTGTGTCCGACGGATTCCGCGCCGGCGGTCGCCAGCCAGCGCTCGACTAACTTCGGCTCGAACGGCGTCGACGTCGGCGCGCGGAGCAACTACTTCGCATCGTCCGGGCCGAGCGGTATCACCGGCTGCGGCTTCTTCCCAACCTGCGTCACCGACGGCGGCTTGCACGGACAGCGCGGCGGACAATACGGACAGGGCGCCGGCTTTCTGCACATGGCGCCGTTCGCCTTCGGAATTCGCAATATCACTGACGGCACATCGAATACGCTCGCGGTCGGCGAACTCAACGACTGGCAGCCCGGCGTCAGCGGCTGCTGGGTCAATGCGATCTGGACCGGGACCTGGGCGTCCGCCTCGACGGTGTGGGGCGTGAACGGCGGCGACGACAGCGGCGCAGCCTACAACTACAGCAACGAAGGCTGCGGCTTCCGCAGTCTGCATGTAGGAGGCGCCCATTTCCTGCTGGCCGACGGAGCCGTCCGGTTCATCAGCGAAAACATCGACATCAACACGTTCAACTACCTCGGCACCAGCCACGCGAAAGACTTGGTCGGCGAGTTCTAGCGGCTCGGTCCGTTCGCCCCGATTTCGGGTGCCGCGCCGAAAGAACGCTGTAGAATGCCTTCGTTCGGCGCGAGATTCCCACAATCCCTTTCTTCGGTCAATGGTCTCTACGGCGGAGCGAAAGCCCGTGGTCGAGGGGCCGTCACAGAGAACCCGCGCGGTCGGGAGGCCGCGCCGAACAGGTGAAATCCGTCGAATGACATCCACCGCGTCTCGTTTGCTCGCCGAGCGTCAACCCGGACACAGCCTGCCGCGCGACTTCTACACCAGCGAAGAGGTCTTTCGCTGGGACGTCGAGCGTGTCTACGGCCGGCATTGGCTGTTCGCCGGTTTCAGTTGCCAGATTCCGCGGCCCGGCGACTATTTCACGTTCGATCTGGTCGACGATTCACTGATAATTCTCCGCGGCGACGACGGCGCGCTGCGAGCCATGCACAACATGTGCCGGCATCGCGGGTCGCATCTCGTCACGCAGCCGCTCGGCCATTGCGGGAAGCTCGTCTGCCCGTATCATCAGTGGGTTTACGAGCGGAACGGCTGCCTGGCGAATGCCCGGTGGATGGGACCGGACTTCGATCCCGCGCAGCATGCGCTCATTCCCGCGCAGCTGGAGGAAGTGCACGGCCTGATCTACATTTGCCTCGACGACGACCCGCCCGATTTCGCGCCGGCCCGCGCAACGATTGGAGCCTATGTCAAACCGTTCGGCCTGGAACGAGCGAAACTCTGCTATCAGGAAAACTATCTCATCAAGGCGAACTGGAAGTTGATCTTCGAGAACAACCGCGAATGCTACCACTGCCCGAACGGGCATCCGGAGTTCTGCCGAGTGAATTTCGACACCCACATGCCCGGCGATGCCCGTTCCGACGAGCAGTATCCGAAGATGCTGGAGCGGATGGAGGCGTACTGGAAAAGCCTGGGCCTGGCGACGGGCGCGGTCAATTTTCCGAGCGGCGAATGGTTTCGCTGCGCCCGAATTCCGCTCCGCGAAGGCCGCATCACGGAAAGCCTCGATGGCCAGCCGGTCGCGCCGCTCATGGGGGACCTCACGGCCCGCGACGTCGGCACCGTGCGGGTGATCAACATTCCCAATGCCTGGTTCCATTTCAACAGCGACAGTTGCAACGGCACGCAGCTCTGGCCGGTCACTCCCGACCTGACGAAGGCCCGGCTGACGTGGTTCGTGAACGCCGACGCGGTGGAAGGCCGGGACTACGACGCGATGAAAGTCGCCGAGTTCTGGAAGTTGACGACGGAGCAGGATTGGGACCTGTGCGAGAAGAATCACGCCGGCGTGCGCTCCAGCCGGTACCGTCCCGGCCCCCTCTCGCCGATCGCCGAGCCGGGGGTCGAACATTTTCACGAGTGGTACTTGCCGCACTTTGAAGACCTATGACGCTGCTGTTCAACTTCGGGCTGATGTCGCTGCTGATCGTGGCCGCTCATCTCATTCGCTCGCGAGTGAAATGGCTGCAGGATTATTCCGTGCCGAGCGCCATGCTGGCCGGCGGCGCGGCGTTTCTCGCCGGGCCGAACCTGCTCGCTTGGCTGCCGTTCCGCGAGCCGCAAGAACTGGCGACCTATCCCGGCCTGATGGTCGTCGTGCTGTTCGCGACGTTGTTTCTCGGACATCGGCCGCGCACGGTGACGCTGCGGCGGGCCGTGCATCAAGTTGGGGACACGTTTTTCTATAGCCTGGCGACGGAGTTCGGCCAGTACGGATTGGCGCTGCTGCTGGGGCTGTTCGTGCTGGCGCCGTTGTTTCCGGAATTGAACCCGGCGTTCGCGCTGATGTTGCCGGCCGGGTTCGCCGGCGGACCGGGCACCGCCACGGCGACGGCGGAGGGCCTGAAACCCTACGGTTGGAACGACGTCCTCTCCGTCGGCCTCACGTTCGCGACGGCGGGGTTGCTCAGCGGGGTGGTCGGCGGCATGGTGCTCATCAACCTCGGCGCGCGGCTCGGTTGGACGCGGCTGGTTCGCTCGGCGGGAGAATTGCCCGACGGCGTCCGCGTCGGCTTCCTCAACGAGGAAGACCAGACGAGCCTCGGACGGGAGACCGTCAGCCCGCTGGCCCTCGATCCTCTCGCCTGGCACGTCGCGCTGGTGCTCGCCGCCGTCATGCTCGGCTCTGCGAGCCGCGAGGTGCTCAAGTTTGTTTGGCCGATGTACGAAGTCCCCACGTTCGCCTTGGCGATGCTCTCCGGGGCCTTGCTGCAATTCGGGTTGAACGGCCTCGGCTTCGGCCGGCACGTCGATCGGCAGGTGATGACGCGCATCGGCTCAACCGCGTCGGATTATTTGGTCGCCTTCGGCATCGCAGCCATTCAGCCGACTGTCGTGCGCATGTATGCCGTGCCACTGCTGCTGATGATCGCGTTCGGCATTTTGTATTCGGCGGCCGTGCTGTGGTTCGCGGGACGCCGTATGTTTCGCAATTTCTGGTTCGAACGCAGCCTGTTCACGTTCGGCTGGAACACGGGCGTAGTGGGCACCGGCGTGGCGTTGCTGCGCGTCGTTGATCCGCGGCTGCGTTCCGGCACGCTCGAGGATTACGGCTTGGCGTACCTGTTCATCGCCAGCCTGGAGGTGGCCCTGATCGTGTTCCTGCCGCCGTTGGTCGGAGCGGGCCACGTACTCTGGCCGGCGCTCGTGTTAACAGGAGCGGCGATTGTCTGCCTCGTCCTGTCCGCCCAGTTCGTCGGTTGGTTCACGCCGTCGCCGACCGCACCGCGCGACGGAGAAGGCATCGCGAATCGCGAGTAGGGTCCGCTGTGCGGACCGTTTTTGAAATTGCGGATTTGATGACAACGGTCCGCTCAGCGGACCCTACGAATTAGCCGCCTTCGGCAACATCGGCTCTGCGGCAAGATCTTCCCTCTTTTCGAAGTGATCTCATGGTCCAAGTCAGATGCCTGATGATCTGCGTCGCGATTCTGGCAATTTCTCCTGCCGGAATTCGAGCCGAGGAACGAATCCTCGTTGCCGATGGTCAGAGCAACTACGTGATCGTCATCCCGTCCGCACCGTCACCGTCCGAAGCCTATGCCGCGCAGGAATTGCAGACATTCCTGAAAGCGGTCGCCGGCGCCCAGTTGTCGATCCAATCCGAGGACAAGTCATCGGACCGTCCGCAGATTCACATCGGCGCGACGGAGTTGGCGATCCGCACCATCGGACAGGAAAAACTCACGGAACTCGGCGACGAGGGATTCGCGATCCACACCGAGGGTGCGAATCTGATCATCGCCGGCGGCAAGCTGCGGGGCACGCTCTACGGCGTCTATTCGTTCCTGGAAGACACCGCCGGCTGCCGGTGGTTCACGCCGACCGTCAGCCGCATTCCGAAGAAAACGACGCTGATCGTCGGCGATCTCGACGTCGCGCGGCAGCCGCATTTCGAATACCGCGATATCTATTTCAAATCGTCCGGCGCGGACGCCCGCGATCCCGATTGGGCCGTGCGGAACAAAGTGAACGGCGGCACGGCGGTGCTCGACGATCGCCGCGGCAGTTTCTTCCAGTACGGCGCGTACGGCCACACATTCTACCGGTTGTTGCCGGTCGAGAAGTATCTCGAATCGCACCCGGAATACTTCTCGCTCGTGAAAGGGAAACGCCAGGGCGGCAACGACGCCGGCCAGTTGTGCATTAGTCACCCCGACGTCCGGCGGATTTGCACCGAGACGCTGTTGACGTGGATCAAGGAGCAGCCGCAGAAGAATATTTTCTCGGTGTCGATCAACGACAACTGGAACCGCTGCGAATGCGAGGACTGCAAGAAGCTGGAAGCCGACGGCAACCCGACGGATGCCACGCTCGACTTCGTCAACGCGATCGCCGAGGAAGTCGGCCGGCAACATCCGCAGATTCTGATCGAGATGCTGGCGTACTACTACACGAGTCCCGCGCCGAAGAAGACCGTTCCGCGGCCGAACGTTCGCGTGAAGCTCTCGCCGTGGGTCTGCAAGCTCCATTCGTTCCGCGACTGCCAGTGGAACCGCATCGTCAGCAGCTTCGAGAACATCAAGAAATGGAAGGAGCTGACCAACGACAACCTCTACATCTGGGAATACACCGGCGCGTATTCCCACCTGCCGCTGCCGAACCCCGATTTGCGGCAGTTCGTCGACGCCGCGCAGGTGTATCGCGAGCACGGCGTGAAAGGCGTGTTCGTGGAAGGGAATGACATGCCCGGCAACGGCGGCTACATGGACGAGTTGAAGATTTATCTCTTCGCCAAAGCGCTGTGGAACCCGGACCTCGATGCGGACGCGGTCATCGACGATTTCATGAACGGCTACTTTGAGAGCGCCGCCGGACCGATGAAGCGCTGGGTGCTGATGCTCGAAGACGAGGCGCAGCGGCGGAAGGACGTGCACGCCAACGTCTGGCCGGAAGTCGAGTACCAGGAATTCACGGGCCATGCGGCGAACAAGCCGCGGGCCTATTTTCCGCTGATGGTCCCGGAGATGGTCGTCGTCGCCGACAAGCTCTTCGACGAGGCCGAGTCGCTGGCGGACCGGCCGGAAATCCTGAAACGCGTCCGCCACGCGCGGATGTCGCTGAAGTATCTGAAGGCGATGCGCAAGATCGAAACGGCCGGTGACTACGGCACGCCGAAGGAAAAAGCCGCCGCCTGGGAAGCGTTCGAGGAATTCCTGCAGGAATGCCGCGACGACGGCATCGAATACTTCGGCCTGACGCGAACCCTCGACCAGTCCGCCGCCGCGATCAAAGCCGCATTCGATCGATAAGAATTTGGCCGCAAAAAGGCGTAAAAAGGAAAAATCCGATGAGATGTGCTTTTCACATTCCTTTTGCGTTTTTTTGCGGCCAAATACTCTGCGGTTTTTTCTGCTGGTCAACGAAATTGCCGGCCGATGACGGGCCGCCGGCGTACAGCTATGAGGACCGCAAGCGGTTGCTCATCGTGCGCGAGGCGGATGGAACGGAGTCCGCCGTCAAGACAATCGAAGACTGGGAACGGCGGCGGACGCACATTGTTGCGCATCTGGAAACGGCGATGGGACCATTGCCCGGCGAGAAGTGGCGCGTTCCGCTGGATGTCCACATCGATGCGTCCGCGGACGCCGGAAAATACGTTCGCCATCATCTGACGTACGCAGCCGATCCCGGCGACCGCGTGCCGGCGTATCTGCTCGTGCCGAAGAATCTGGAGTCACGCGCCCCGGCGATGCTCTGCCTGCATCAGACGACGAAGATCGGCAAGGACGAGCCTGCGGGCCTGGGAGGCTCGAAGAATCTGCACTACGCCCACGAACTCGCCGAGCGGGGCTACGTCTGCTTTGTTCCCGATTACCCGTCGCTTGGCGAATACCGGTACAACTTTCAACAGCCGCCGCTGCCGTACCAGAGCGGCTCGATGAAAGCCGTGTGGAACAACATTCGCGGCGTCGATTTGCTCGCGGCGCGGGACGACGTCGATCCAGACCGAATCGGCGTCATCGGTCATTCGCTGGGGGGACACAACGCCATCTTCACGGCTGTCTTCGAGCCGCGGTTGCGGGCCGTCATCACGAGCTGCGGCTTCACCGCCGCGCCGGAGTACCGGCCCGGCGAACTCGCCGGCTGGACGGGCGAGCGGTACATGCCGCTCGTCGGCACGAAGTTCGGCAACGACCCGCGGCGGCTGCCGTTTGACTTCCGCGGCCTGGTCGCCGCCATTGCCCCGCGGCCGTTCTTCACGAATTCGCCGCTGCAGGACGCGTTCGAACCCAATGGCGTGCGTCTGGTGCTGTCCGCAGCGGAGGATATCTACGACTTGTTCGACGCCCGCGAGCACATTGAGGCCGAATATCCCGACTGCGGCCACGATTTTCCGCCGACTCAACGCGAGAATGCGTATCTCTGGCTGGACGAGGCTTTAAAGGCACAGCCGTAAGCACGCCGTGCGACGACGTTCGGCTACTTCGTCCCGGCGGGAACTTCCGGCGGGAGAACCGTGATCAGCTTCAGGATCTGATCGCGCACGGCGTAGAGCGCTACGAACGTGATCGACACGAACGCGATCCACAGGCACAGATCGAGGAACAGCGCCGGTGTGATCCGCCGGTCGAGTTTGCGATACCGAAAGTAGATTGTCACCGCCGTGATGATCGGCAGCGTCAACGCCTGGGCGAACGCGCCGACGACCACCATCCATTTCGGCTCTTTGAACGACAGAAACAGCCCGAGCGCAATGACGGGAATCAATATCGAGAAGCGATGGATGACCCGGCCGCGCTGCATCGGCTCCCAGTAACGCACGGCGCCGGACAGGCTGAGAAAATCCGCGATCAGCCGCGCGTTCCCCGCGCAGGACAAGTACAGCGTTTTGAACAAGACGGCCGCCGCGCCGATCAGAAATACGAGCTGGGTCCACCCGCCGAACGTGTCGATGAACATCCGCGAGAGCGTCAGGATCATGTCCTTCCCCTGCGGATGCAGGCCTTGCGGATGCAGCACCGTCGCGCCCATGAAGTAGAACGCCAGCGTGCAGATCGTGAAGACCACCATGCTCACCCAGGCATCGAGGTGCATCACGCGAATCCAGCCTTTGGCGCGCCGCGTCCAGTCCGCCCCCGGCTCGCACGGCCCGACGTAGCGGGCGTAACCCTTTTCCAGGCACCAGTACGGATAGGCGAACAGTTCAGACGCACCGACGCCGGTGATCCCGAACACTCCGAACGCCACGGCGATTCCCTCGGCTGGCAAGCCGAACGTCAGCCCGTTTACGACGTCGGACCAGGGGATCGGAAACTTCGTCGCCGGCAGTGCGCAGGCGGCGGTCACCGTCAGCAGCGTGATGCCGACGACGAGCGCGGTCGTAATGCTTTCGAGCCGCCGGTAGTTGCCGCTCCACAGCAGCCCGATCGCGACCAGGCACGTGAAGACGGCCCACGGATATTCCGGCCGCTCGCGAATGGCGGCCGCCAGCGTCGGAACGATGGACTCGATCGCGTCGGCCAGACTGGTCGACGCCGCAGGGAACGCCAGGTTCAACGACTGTCCCACCGTGCCGGTCATCGCGCCCAGTTGGAAAATCGTGGACAGCATCATGATCAGCCACCACCACAGGATCCAATGCGCGCCGAGGCGCGGGCCGCCGAGTTCGTTGATCGCGCCCAGCGTCGGCTTGCCGGAGGAGATGGCGTAGCGCCCGAGTTCGATCTGCACGAAGACCTTGATGACGCAGCTGTACAGAATCAGCCAGAGAAAGACGAACCCCTGCTTCGCCCCGAGCGAAGTCGTCAGCAGCAGTTCGCCCGAACCGACGATCGTCCCGGCAAGAATGATCCCCGGACCGATCTGCCGCAGCGCCGACCACAGCGAGATCGGCGGTTCCTGGATCGCATCGCGCGGCAGCGCATAGGGATCGTATTCGACGGCATCCGACATCGAGCGACCTGATTCCCGTCAGAGAATGCCACGCTGCGAGAGGCAACAAATCATCCTGCGCAGAGGACTCGCGGCGCACCAAGACCGAGGCTTCATCAGCGGCGAATCCAACGGAGAGGCAGGGATTCGAACCCTGGGACGAGTTACCCCGTCTCCGGTTTTCAAGACCGGTGCAATCGGCCGCTCTGCCACCTCTCCAAAGTGTTTCATTGAATTGACTTGCATCTAATGTTTCTGTTCTCCTTTTGGACGTTTGACACCTGATCTGACACCCGATAGCCTGATTCTCAGTGAAATGACACCCGCACGGCTGCAACCGTTCGGGTGCTAGATGCCACCAAGCTCTAACCCAAGGTGACACCATGCCTGCCAAGTCTATCGGTTCCTCCGCCAAGCGAAAAGCGAAGTCTGCAAAGCCTGAGAAGCCGCGGCCCGACTTCCCGCTCTTTCCCCATGCGTCGAAACGCTGGGCTAAGAAAATCCGCGGGCAGTTCTTCTACTATGGCTCATGGGAGGCCGGGCCGGATGCCGCGCTCGCCGAATATCTCCGTGTGAAGGACTACGACTTCGCTGGTCGGCCGCGGCCCGCAAAAGACGGATCGACCAAGGGAACGGTCAAGTTCATCGTCGACAGTTTCCTGACCGGCAAAGAACGGAAGAAAGACGCCGGCGAGATCGTCCAGCGGACGTTTGACGAGTTCTTCGCGGCAGGTGTCATTGTCGCCGACGCCTTCGGCCGTGGCCGGCAGGTGTCAGACCTGACACCCGATGATTTTGGCGCACTTCGGGCGCAACTCGCCAAGCGGCTCGGCCCTACTCCCCTCACGAATCATATCGTTCGTATCCGCTCCATCTTCAAACACGCCTACGCCAACGGCCTGATCGACCGGCCGGTTCGGTTCGGCGACCAGTTCTCCAAGCCTTCCGCGAAGACACTCAAGCGACACCGGGCGGCTAGGGGGCGTCTCGATTTCACGGCCGAAGAAATCCGTCCGATTCTCCACGCGGCCGACGTTCACCTCAAAGCGATGATCTTGCTCGGCATCAATGCGGCCTTCGGCAACAACGATTGTGGAATGCTCCCGCGATCAGCGGTTGACCTGGACGGAGGCTGGATTGAGTTCCCGCGGACGAAGACCGGCGAGCCGCGGCGGGCGAAACTCTGGCCGGAAACCGTCGCGGCGCTCAAGGCCTCGTTGGCCAAGCGTCCGACGCCGAAGAATCCCGCTGATGCCGACCGGTTCTTCATCAACAAGGCTGGCCGGACCGTCGAGGGCGTCGAGGGAAAAAACAATATCGCTCGGGTGTTTCTCGTCGCCGCAAAGAACGCCGGGAAGTATCAGGCCGGCAGAACCTTTTACAGCCTGCGGAGGACGTTCCGCACAATCGCCGGCCAGACGCTCGACGAGATGGCGTGCGACTACATCATGGGGCATGGAGCCATTGATACCGACATGGGTCGGCGCTACACTCAACATATCGGCGACGACCGCCTCGAGCGCGTCGCTGAGCATGTCCGGGCGTGGTTGTTTCCCAAGAATGCGGAACGGTCACATCAAGGTAACTCTCCCTCTCAAACAAGGTAATTCCCCCAGCACTGACCAGAGGTCGGCCGCCCGCGAGAGCGGGGATCCCCGAGACCCGACATCCCTATCAGAAAGCCGACTCCATGTGCGTTCCTTCGCAAGAAGAGCCTGAAATGTGCAAGAACCGGGCAGCCTTCTTGGTGGGATTGTATCTGCAGGTTGGACGGGTCGATTGCATCTACCATCCCTTCCTCAAAATCGCCCCTGTCTTGGCCCCTGCAAAAGTTATACTTTTAGATGCCACTATGGCGCGTTCAAGATCGCTCTTGAGTCGCGCGCGAATTCTTGAGGAAACTTTTGCTCCCGAGGGCGAATGGCCGCAATTCTCTTCTGTGCTAATCGAAGGCAATCCGCAATTCCAATTCCAACTTCTGAAGGGAGAGTTTTGTTCTGAATTGCGTGTATTGCGAGATATCTCTGCACAACTTTGGACAGGTCAATCGAGGACGCGGTCTTGGTACGAAAGCGGGATCGCGTGTGGCGCACTCCTGAATTGCCTTCCGACAAGTTGGACCATGTATCCCCCCTGTCGGGTGACTCCGACGGAAACTGAGTTTAGAGAACGGCAAGAATCTGTCGCAAGTCTCGTCCGCAACGCACATAAGGGTAATGTCGAACAGGTTGTCAGGCTTCGAGAGGCGATCATAGACTTGCGGGGCGATCGCATGGATGCGACCGTTCATTTAGGCGATGCATCCGACTGTATCGCCGATTCTTCGACCGGTGGTGCGTCTCGGGCCGACGTACGCAATCAATACATCTATGAACAAATAGTGCTGCATGAGCAGTGGGGCGGAAACCTGCTAGAGCAGGTGAATGACGAGCGAGATCGGGCTTGGCCAGAAGTCAAAGACCCCAGCAAACTGCGTGAATATGCCAACAACTATGCTCGACGTCATGGACTGCCGGATTTGCCGGAAGGTTCACCCGGACCCCACTAATCCGAGAATAAGCCACGGCCGATCTTCAAGTCATCGCCCGTCGCTGGCCCTCGCCGATTAGTTAAAAGATTGCCCGTCGCAGCGTATCGTCTTCCTTGGGACGTGTGCACACGTTACGCCGGCCTCTCCCACGTTACGCCGGCCTCTATTGGCTGAGCCGATCCACCTATAATGGGTCGATGTGGCCGCAGTGATAGATCGAGTTCCAGCAACAACAGTGCGGCTTGTTCGAAGCTCGAACAGGATCCAAGTCGCCTGGCCATTATACCGACTCCTCCCTGAGAAGACCCGTGCTGCGTCGAAGCCGGTCCTCTTGACGGCGCTTTTTCCTCGGCAACCCCGCTCGTTCGGTACGCCATGGGGCACGCGGCGTGCAACTTGCAACCGAGAGTGACCAGCGGTGCTAATGCGCAGCCGCACTTTCACTCCCCCCATCACACCCCGACGCAAAGACCGTCTGCGTCGAGACTTCTGTAAGTCCGCTCTTTGCAAGGATCAGCATGCCCTTTAAGAAGTGAAAATCCCCGGGGGATTTTCGGCGGACGAGTTGGGTCGCACAGGGTGCATTTCCAGGCGCGATTTGCCACCGTAAGCGGCATGGCCAAGAACAAAAAAATCACGCGCAAGCACGCACAATGCGCTGTAACAGAACGCTGCCGCACTCCGCCGCAATTAGCGAAGCGCTGGTGCTGCAAACCCGCGACCGTGATCGCGAAGATTCGTAGCGGTGAGTTGAGCGCGTTTAACCTCGCGAAACCAACCTGCCGTCGGCCTCGTTATCGCATCACCCCCGAGGCGATTCGGGATTTTGAGCTTCAACACGACGCCGTGACGAAGGCTCCGCGCTCGGTCGCGAGGCGGCGACGGGATCGCGAGGTGAAATCGTTCGTTTGAGCGAAACTGCTGAGCCGGTGTTCGGCTCAGAGCAATGTTGGACGAGAGCAAAAGGAGTCTGATGAAGACGACTGGTGACGAACGTGATGATCAACCTCTAGGTTCCTCGAGCGAAGCGAACGACTCAGAATTGCTTCTGTCGTTCAACCTCAAGCAGCAGGTGATTCGCGACCGCGTGAACAGTGCAAATCCTGCTGGCCGCGTTGGATGGCAAGCCCGGTGAGGGTCGCAAAGTGACATACAAGTGCAAAGACAAAGACGAGTCTTTCTTTTTTACCGGCGGCATTATCGCGATCAGCAACTTGCCGCTCGCGACCGATCCCCTGGCTCGGGCTCTTGAGAGCCGCATGCTGACATTGGAGCACGAGCCGACGGACGAAGAGATCGCCGCGCTGATGCGGCAGCTCGCCGGCAAGGGCTATAAGTCGCTGACAGCCGAGCAGTGCCTGGAGGTCGTCGACTTTCTCATCGACGAAACGCGGCACTATGACGGCCGGCTGGACCTTCGCCACTTCACGAAAGCGCTGCACGATCGGTTGCAATCGGAAGCCGGCCAGTCGCAAACGCACTGGCAGGACCTCGTGCGCAGCAGCCTGAGGCAGCCGATCTTCGACGCCGCTGGCCTCAAGACGAAGCGCGAGGAAATCGCCCGCGATCGCGCACGAGTCGCGGAAGCCATGAGCAAGTTCCCCAACGACACGGCGCGCCAAATCGAATGGAGCGGGCTCAAAAAGAGCACGTTCTATGCGCGGAAAAAGGAGGTGGAACAGCAGCAGAAGTAGTCTTTGGGGGGCTTCGATTCCGGTTTTCCAGATTTCCAGAATCTAAAAACTTCGGAATCGCGGACCAGCAACCCCGAATGGTGGCAGGCCAAGCATGCTGGTAGTGCTGGGCCTGCTTTAACACCGCCGCAATCCCCTTGGCGGCGGTATTGCTTATACATCCCATGACCTCAAATCCATTGGACGTTAGGACCGTACCATGACCCAAAGTTCCAAGAAGAAAAAGACAGCGTCCGGCTCAAACGCCGGGCCCATCTTCATCACCCGGGCTTCTACGATGAAGCCGAGTGACATCCAGTTTGCGGACGAATCGCGACAGTTCGTCCCGCAGCGGGCGCTCACCGAAGTCGTGCAGAAGCTCTCGGCGGACGCACAGGCCGGTACGGACTGCAATGTCGAATCCGGCAGCTTCCCCGCGTAACAGCATCGGAGCTGTTGGCGCAAACCGACGTCGGGGCCTGTCGGCCAAATTTCTTTTGCGCAAAGTTTGTAAACAATTACAAAGTATCCTGGAAGAGGAGTAAGTCATGACGGCACAGCTTACACAGCTCTCGGAACACGACAGCGCGCTCGCAATTCTGCGGCAGCTGATCGCGAGCGACGGTCCGTTGGTCGCACGGTTGAAGACGGCTGCCGCTGGACGCGCCTGGACATATGGACGAAAGTCCGAGTTGATGCTGGGATGGCTGCGGAGCCTGGAATACAGCTTTGGGCAGTCAGCCACTGTGCCGACGCCCAGCGGCATCATCGCACGCCTGCACGAGAACCCCGACTTTGCGCAGCCGTTGCTGGCAGCGTGCCTGATCTACACCGCCTGGCCCGACTATCAGAGTGAAACTTTGATGGAACGGGCTGTTCACCAACTTGTCGCACCGAACATCTGGGATGAGTACACCCACTTGCTCGGCGAGTTCCTGCACGAATCGGTGCTGCGGGCAGGCCGCCGGAGGTTGTCGCAGCAGACATACGAAGGCCTCCACACGCGAGATTTCGGGCTGGTTGATGATGCCAATGTTTATCTGCATCAGCTCCCTGTGCGCATGGGCCAGCATACCGAGGTCCTCGGCGTGCCGACCGGCTTCGCCGAGCTCGACGCCGCCATCTCGGGCCTGAGCGGGCTCACGTTCCTGGCGGGCGCGGCCGGCGTCGGCAAAACGGACTTGGCGATCACGATCTGTACTTCCGTGCTCGGAACACAGCCTGACACGGCCGTCGTTTTCGTCGAGCTCGATCTCGGCAAGAACCAGGTCTATGACCGCATCGTTTGCAACCTGGCCGGGGTCAGCGAAGCAGAGTTGCTGAACGCAGACGTTCCTCCCGCAGTCCGCCAGAAGGTCGAGCAGGGGCTGCAGCGGTTTCGGGAGCTCAACCGCCGGTTGGATGTCGTCTCGCTGATGTCGTCGCAGCCGTTGGACGTCAATCTGTTCGCCCAGCGACTCAGGAATTTCCAGCAGCATTGCGGATGCCGGCGGCTGGTGGTCGTCGTCGACTACGTCCAGCTGCTGACCCCTCCGCAGCAAGCCGGCGATCCGCTGGAGCAGGATCGCCAACGCATGCAGTTGCTGTCCGACATCCGCACCTTGACGGCCAACACCAGTCCGGATCGGTCGCCGGCGGTCTTGGCGATCTCCGAGGTCCGCAAGATCGACAGCGGTCGGGATCTCGTGCTGGAGGACCTGCTCGGGGCCGCACGGCAGCAGTATGTGGCCGACAACGTCATCATGCTGCAGCCCGGCAAAGATCAGCCGGTGACGGCCGAAACGTCGCCGGTGGAGTTGCTGGTCGTCAAGACGAGGCGCGGCCGGAGGGGCCGGATTCCGCTCACGTTCCGCTATCGCCGCCACGCGTTCACCTCGGCGGCTTCCGACGGCGAGCGCGCGGAACCCGCCGCAGCGGCCCCGCGGGGCCGGCGCAGCCGTCAGGGAGCGTAGCGTCGGTGCTTCCCGAGGCGGCGCGGACCGAGTGGTCCGTGCCGCCTTATTTTTTGCCTGGAGTTCTCCATGAACGCCGAACTGGGCCTGTTGTTGTGTGATCGCACCCGTCTGAAGTTGTTCCCCATGATCGGCGAGCTGGGACGCCGGCTGGGCAGCCTGCCGGCCGTCCAGTCGTTCACCGGAGTCTGCTTCCGTCGCCAAATCGCCTCGGAATTGGCCCTCGTTGTCCCCGACGATGCCAGCGCGGATGTTCGGCTGGGACCGCTGGCCGAGCGCCTGATCTGGTTTCTTCATTCGCGCGCGCTGGCGGCGGGCCGTACGCGGCTGACGCTGGCGGACAGCGAGCTGGCCTCCGCTCTCTGGCCCAGCGACCGGCCGGCCCACTGGCGGGCCGATCTGAGCTGGATCTTGCACTCCCTGGCACGGTTGCACCTCTTCGACCGCTGCGCGGAAATCGAGCAGCTCGGGCCCGCCACGGCGCTCCTGACCAGTGCGACGGATCTCCGCGGCGAACCTGAGCGTAATCGTTGCCCCGAAGGATGTCCCGCCCGCGGAACGGGAGCGCATCATCACTACTTCGTGCAACTGGGACCGGCTTTTCTGGGCCGTCTGCAGGACTGCACGGCCCACACGGGGGAGGACGGGGAACCAGTCTACGATTTCTATAACCGCCGCGTATTGCGACGCCTGGGACGGCAGAATTGCCTCACCAGCGTGTTCCTACCCGCCAAGCTCGGCTGCCCGGCCCGAACGGCTTCTTTGTCGCCGGGCCAGCACCGGATTCTGCAGGGACTGGTGCAGGAAATCACCCGACAGCCCGGGCGGAAGTCGCATCAGCCCGTGCGACACCAGGTGATCACGGGCGGCATGGTTGCCGATTTCCGCGGCCTCAGCCTGGAGTTTTGTCCGCTGCTCCCCGCCCTGGAGGAACTGGTGGTATTCGGCGGTAATGGCGTACGGCGCGGCCTGGGTTACCAGATTCACTCGTCCGGGGGTTGGTGCGCCAAGACCGGGTTTGAGCCTCATCGCCCCGCCGAGTTTCTGCAGCAACTACAGGGACTCGCGAACCTCCTCGGCTTGTATCTCGTAGGGGCCACGTCGTTGTCGGGCGGTTGGTTGTCGGGCGCCCAATTGCAAGGCCTGGCGTCCTCGGCGAACAGTCGCGGCCAGCTGCAGCGAGTCCATCTGCGGGTCTATACCCGGTCCGACTGCTGGGCGCGCTGGTCGGAATACTTCGCGTGGCCGCCTGCCTCGCCCTCCTCGAACTGCGCGCTCGAGGCGCTTCGGCTGCGTTTGTCCACATCGGGGCTGAGCCAAGGGGAATGGGCGCAGCGCCTCCAGGTCGATCCCTCCCAACTGAGCCGCTACCTGTCGGGCCAGCGGCGTCTTCCACCCGAAATCCTGCAGCGCGTCGAGACGTGGCTCGCGGCGCACCTCGGAGGTCAAGAAGCCAAAAACTCGGCACGGAATTGACCAGATTCTGACTTTTTGACGCATCAAAATGACGGATTTTTGACTATTTCAGGGATGCAATTGACAAGAAAATGACTAGAGGATTCTGCTCACACGTCTTTTCGCCTGGACATGGTCGGCGTTTGACCGTCCACAGAACCCCACACCACCCACAGGTGGGGTGGGGGGGCGGGGCTTTCAGGGAAGCCCGCCCCCCACCCACGGGGACCGGTGGTTTTGGAAGTTGAGAATTGGAAAATAACTCAGCGCGACCCAAATCAACTCGCTCGCTCCCCGAGTTTCATGGTGTCCGTCCGAGGCTTCACATCTCAAAGGAATCGATCGTTCTGAAATGGACTTTGAATTGGATTCCCTGTGCTAGTGGAATTTGAGCCGATTGGTGCGATTGTTCACCCGAGGAACCAGTGAAATTGCGCGGGCGCTCATGTGGTTCGTACAATGGAACTCTTCCCGACGGTAAACCAACTACCCAGCGATAAGTCAGGTTCTTCCCCTTTCTCCGAGCCAGTCACCGGCGCGATTATCGAGCACAATTCCAGCGCTGGGAACAGAATCGGGGCCGACGCTGGCAATTGCCGCTCACCCTCTTTCTATACCCCAGTAAAGAACTGTCCTCCGAACGCTCGTCGTGCGATGTTCCCTCGGGACGGCGCGCGCTCCGTCTGTTGTACCCGGCGAGTCGATGGGAAGAGTGAAATCGGCCGCGATCTGCCATCACCACAACGGTGGATGATCTGGTCGCAATGTCTGTTGTCGACTACAAAACTAGGGGCTTTCACGGAGGCGTTCAAAGACGGGGCCTGCATCCGTTAAAATGCAAGCGGCGGGAAGAAAGATTTGTCAACTTTCGAGCGGGAAAGGAAACAATGATTCTTACGTCTGGTCCGGATCAATACGTGGTGAAAATCGCTCAACTAAAGCTCCCCGACGGAACGGCGGTGAAAGATTTCACCACTTCACAAGCCGTGATTGATTACTTGAAGGCGCACCCGGATCGTGAATTTCTGTTGGAAACGATGCCGTCGGAGACCGAATTGAGGATAGCGTGCTACTGCAACGAGGAGTTCAACGTGGCGACATCTTCTGTGGCCAAGTCAAATTTGATTCTAAATCTGCCCAGATCATCTGCAGTTGAGCCGGACCTCACCTAGCCAAGCTGCTCGGCGGGAGTTGCTCTCCAGTTCGTTAGCCGGGGCGTTTTCGTTTCCCTTGCCGGCGGCAATCCTGGGGGGCAGGAATCACATCGTGCCCATCGCGGGTGTCGTCCTGCTTCGTTGCAGCGGCCACGACGATCAATGCCCCGCCCGTCGTCTGGAATCCGTCCTGGAATGTCAGACTGATGATGGGCGGGGCGGGAGTTTTCGCGTTGCTGTTCTCCGTGATTGGGCGCGATTGGGCGCCGAGAGAACCCCGGCACCACGACTCGCGTGCCACTTCTCAGGGAATTAGAACTGCTCGAAGTATGCCTTCAAGGGATGTCCGAGTTTGTTCAGCAGGGCAATGGTGAGGAATATGCGATGACCGTGGCGACGATGCTCCGTGACATCCCTGTGCGGTTTCGGTGGCAAAGATGACCGGCTCCTCACCTGTTGGAGCGTGTCCGGCCTTCGAATCAGCCTCTTTTTGTAAACGATTACAATAAATCCGGGATGCCTGGAATTCGGCTAGTATCGGGTACCGCCAGTCGCTACAAGATTGGCGTGGCTGCTGGAATCGGTTGAGTGAGAGGCCGGTGAGAGCGCCCCGTCAGCCGCTGTGATTCGAAGAGGGCTCAGCTGGGAGCAACGCCATGACGACCGCGATCTGGGGTTTGGCCGTTGGAGAGCGCCTGCGCAGGACAGTCGAGGTGCTTCCCGAAGAAACGCTTCGAACGCTGAGGGTGTATCAATTGATGGTCGACGGGCGCTGGCACCACGCCCTGGAAACGGACCGGGCTCTCATACCGTCCGGCGATCCCGCGTTCGCCGCGGCCCTGGCCATCTATCAGGGAGACCGACTGATCCGGGCGGAACTGGAGGCCCGCGTCCTCGCGAACGAGCCGGCCCCCCGCATCGCGGAGAAGATGGCCGTGACGCCGGAGGTGGTCGAAACCTATTTGGATTGGTTTTTTTACGCCCGGCCGACGAAGTCGAACTGGCTCTACATCGATTGCTGCGCGATCGGGCGGCAAGAGGACCAGGTGCCCTTCGGGCGGCACGAGATCGGCCTGTTCTGGAAATGGATCGCCTGGAACTTCGGCCTGAAACGTCTGGAACAGCTCCTGGTTGCGGTCGATCCCAAAATTCTGCGGCGTGCGGGTATCGACGCCTATTGGGAACGAGACGCGGACTTGGAACTCCCGTTCAAGGTGGCGATCGCGCTCGAGCGGCTCCCCCGCATCGATGCCGGGTGGGCCGTGAAACGCCGGACGCGGGTGTTCGACAAACTTCGGGCCCAGCTCGCAGAGGGGAACCTCAAACTCCCCGCTCCCCTAGCACGGACGCGCGTTCGGTCCCCGAGGATTCCTTTGAGGACGAGGAGGAGGGGTGGAAAGAGGATGGGCGTGAGGCGGATGACGAAGACCTCGACCGCGACCTCGACGTCCTGAGCGACGATGACGTCAGCCTGACGTCCCGCCCCGCGCCCCAGGGCACGCGGTGAGCAGGAGGGCGAGTCACTGCCGGGACCGGGTGGGGGATGGACTGCGCGGTCCGTGGACGTCCGTGGCGCCGGGAATATGTCCGTCGGCCCGGCCCTGTAAACTTTCTTGTGTCAGCCGGGAATTCTGTGGGGGATCAAGTTTTCGGCATACGATCTTCAAACATCACGGCGAAGTGGTTCAGCGCGGCTTTCCATTGGGAGATCGGCATGGTCCACTTTTTCGACGCTTCGTGAATCGCCATGTACACCAGTTTGATCGCCGAGTCGCGGTTCGGATATTGCTTCCGATTCCGCGTGAATTTGCGGATCACGCTGTTAATCAACTCGATCGCGTTCGTGGTATAAATCGCTTTGCGAATCGCCGGCGGGAATTCGAACATCGCGATGATGTGCGGCCATTTCAGTCGCCATTGCTTGGAGATGGTCGGATACTTCTCGTCGCACGTCTCGGCGAAGTGCATCAGTTCCGCTTCGGCTTCGATCACCGTGGCGGCCTGATAGATCTGCTTGAGGTCGGCGATCACGGCCCGGCTGTCCTTGTCGGTCACGTACTTCAGCGCGGCCCGCACCAGGTGCACGATGCACAATTGAACTTTCGCTTTCGGATAGGCCGCGGCGATCGCTTCGGGAAAGCCGCTCAGGCCGTCGACGCAGACGTTGAAAATATCCTCCAGGCCGCGATTCTTCAGGTCGGTCAAGAACGCAAGCCAGAACTTCGCCCCTTCATTCTCGGCGAGCCATAACCCCAACAGTTCCCTTTTTCCCGCGAGATTCACGCCGATCGCCACGTACATCGTGTGCTCACTGACGTGCCCCGATTCGTCGCGCAGATGCACGACGATGCCGTCCAGATACACGATCGGCCAGACGCGATCCAGCCGTCGGGTTTGCCACGCCTTCACATCCGCATCGAGGTCCGCCGTGATCTCGGAGATCAACGTCGGCGAGACGTCGACGCCGTACAACTCCTGGAGCAGTTCTTGAATGTCGCGCGTCGTCAGGCCTTTAGCATACAGCGCCAGAATCTTTTCATCGAACCCCGAAATCCGCCGCTGATGCTTGGCAATGAGCTGCGGCTCGAGCGTCCCATTGCGATCACGCGGAATCTCCAGCGGCAATTTGCCGAGATCCACTTGCCCAATCACACGCAAGTCACGGGCGCACGGCTGGGTGAGCTGGCCAGCCCGGACTTGCCATGGGACTGTCGTCGCTGGGACACATCGTTGTCCCAAACCTCAAGAGTCTGGCAGCGTTGGTTAGCTACGAACCGACTTATGGCTCAGGAGGGGGAACGTGCGGGCTATGCTGCAGCCACGTCGCCGGTGGCGATCACACGTACGATTCGCTGAATTTTTACTGCAAGTTCTAAGCGAGAAACCAATTCAGGTGATTCCGACCAGAATTTGACGAAAGTGGGCGCAGGGATGGAAGGCGAATTTCGGGCGGTCGTTCGACACGTCTTTTTTGTCACAATCCGAGGTGTGCCTGAGGCATAGTGAAAAACTTTCGGATGTCCCAGGGGCTGGGTCCAAGCTGCTGAATGCGGTGGGAGAAGCACAGGAGCTGGGAGGGCGTTAAGAGGCGAAGTCCATGATCGAAGGTGGCCCGCCCAGCCGTCAACACGGCCAGCCTCCCAGCCTTGTTGACGCGGCGGTTCGCCGACCAGAATTCTCCAGTTTCCTCCGAGACGCGATGAAAGCCCCGAAGACGATTCAACCTCCGCGGAATCGCCGCAGCGCAACCCGGAGGACTTGGGAGGCACTGAACGCGACTGGATGTTCGGAGGGCTTTGGAGAACTGGGCAAGGGGAACGCCTAACCGGAGCCCATGGGCACGAATCGCTGGGACGTAGGGTGCGGCTACTTCCGGGGGTATGATCGTTTCTCTGCGAGTCGGGCGCCGGGTTTATCTGATTTCAGGGAAAGGTCCAACGTACCGGCCGTGCCTGCCGCGCAAATTCCGCCGCGGGGGGCGACACGGCGACCAGTGGTGATGTGAGGCATTGCGTACTGTTGAAGTTTTGGTAAAGGCAGACGGCGACGGAACAGTTCGCCGCCGCGAAGACCGAGCAGCCGACGCTCGACAAGCCGGTGAAGTTCACCGCGTGCACCACCGACGGCAAGTTCCTCGCCGCGTGGCCAGTTGTGGGGCCGACAACGCCATGAAAGTCTGGAACATGGAGACCGGCGAACAGTTCCGCACCATCGCCCTGAGATTAGGTCGTTTGGTTCCGGCCTTCACGGCGGCATCGACGGCTACCTGGCCTTTCTTCGAGGCATCCAATGCGGCAGTTACCGCGGCCTCAGCGTAGGCGAGCACATCACACCCGCAGGATCTCCTTTTCTTTGGCAATTCACTCGCAACCACGGAGCCGCTGGTCCTCGCCAACCTGGCGGCTCGGTCGGTCGGAAATCGGCTCCAGCGTTTGACAGCAACTGGTAACAGCCGTCAAATGGCGTCCGGGGCCAGACGCAACCCCACCGAGTCTTGGCAGTCCTGGTATGAAGAAGATGAAAACCATCGCCGGCAGCGTGCTGACGATTGACGAACTGGCCGCCTACCTCAAGGTGGCCAAGTCGACGCTGTACAAGCTCTGCCAGGAAGGGAAGGTTCCGGGCCAAAAGGTCGGACGGCACTGGCGATTCCGAAAGGAGACGATTGATCGCTGGCTGGATGAACAGCAGAGGGACGCGAAATGAGTGACGAACTCAGCGAAGCGGATACCCGCGCCAAGCTCATCGACCCCGCAATCCACGCCCGCGGCTGGACCGAGGAGTTCATCAAGCGCGAGGAATCGGCCGGTGCTGTCGAGATCATCGCCGGCAAGGCGCGGAGGCGATCGAAAGGGCGGACCGATTACACGCTCCGGGTCCGCGTGAATTCCGAAACCCAGCCCGTCGCCGTCGCCCTGCTCGAAGCCAAGAAGGAGAAGCTACCGCCAAACCACGGGCTCGACCAAGCCAAGGTGTATGGCCGATCGTCGCAGCACAACGTGCAGTTTGTGTTCTCGACGAACGGGCATCTGTTCGTTGAATTCGACCGCTCGACCGGTCTCACGGCGACCCCCCGCCCGCTGAGCGAATTCCCGACGCCGGATGAACTTCGCGCCCGGTATGAATCGATTATGGGGTTCTCGCTGGAGAACCCTGCCGCCAAGCCATTGCTCCAGCGCTATGCCGGCGGCGAAGGGCAGCGACGCTATTTCCAGGACGCGGCCATCCGCGCTGTCTTCGAGAAGGTCGCCCGCTGCGCCGAGACTGGCCAGCCACCCCGGGCGCTGTTGTCGCTGGCCACCGGCACCGGCAAGACGTTCATCGCCGCCAACCTGCTCAAGCGGATCAACGATGCCGGGCAACTCAAGCGGGCGCTGTTCCTTTGCGATCGCGATGAGCTCCGCACGCAGGGGCTGAAGAAGTTGCAGGAATACTTCGGGGCCGATGCTGCCGAAGTCTTTCAGGATTCCGATGGCCGCAACAACGCCAAGAATGCCCGCGTCCATGTGGCGACCTATCAGACGCTCGGCATCGACAAGGACGACGGCAACGCCTCGTTCCTGATGCGCCACTACCCCGAGAACTACTTCAGCCACATCGTCATCGACGAATGCCATCGTTCCGCATGGGGGAAGTGGTCGGTCGTCCTCACCCGAAACGCCGAGGCTGTTCAGATCGGCCTCACGGCCACTCCCCGCAAACTGGAGTGCGGCGAGAACACCGAGGAAGCCCGCGCGGACGTGCAGGTGACTTCGGACAACCAGGCCTACTTCGGCGATCCCGTCTACGAGTACGACCTGGCCCAGGCGATGGAAGACGGCTATCTCGCCGCCTGCGAGATTCAGCTTTCGCAGGTCAATCTCGACGCCACAGGTCTCACGCTTGGCGACATCATCAGCCGCAATCCGCGCGACGCCAATACCGGCCGCCCGCTCACGGCCGCCGAGATCGCGGCCTCCTACGAAAAGACTGACTATGAAACCAAGCTGCTGCTCCCGGACCGCGTGAAAGCGATGTGCTGGGATCTGTTTCAGCACCTGCTCGCGTCCGATGCCGAGCGCGGCCCGCTGCAGAAGACAATCATTTTCTGCGCCCGCGACCGGCATGCCGATGACGTCGCGACCGAGATGAACAATCTTTACGCCCATTGGTGCAAGACGAAGGGACTGACACCCAAAGACCCCTACGCCTTCAAATGCACCGCCCAGAGCAGCGGCAACGACGAACTCCCGGACTTCCGCGGATCGTCCTCGTCCCACTTCATCGCCACGACGGTCGAACTATTGACCACCGGAGTCGACGTCCCCTGCGTCCGCAACATCGTCTTCTCCCGGTACATGAAAAGTCCGATCAGCTTCTACCAGATGATCGGCCGCGGCACCCGGATTGACGAGCCGACTGGCAAGCTAATGTTCACTGTTTACGACTACACCGGCGCGACCCGGTTGTTCGGGCAGGGCTTCGTCACCACGCCTCCCAGCAGCGGTGGGGGTCCTGGCCCCACGTCCCCCGGTCCGCCGCCTCCGCCCCCGCCGCCGACTGTGCTGGTAGATGGCTTCGAAGTGCGGATTGATCCGCTGTTGCGCTCAGTCGTGATGTCAGTCGGTGGGCAGGCGATGCCGGTGCCGATCGACGATTACAAGGCCGGCCTGTCGGCTCGACTGACGGCCGGGTGCCCCACGCTGGAATCGTTCCGGGCCCGGTGGATCAATCCCCCGGATCGGGAAGAGATGATCGACGCCATTGTGCGGGCCGGGTATTCCCCCAGCGTGCTGCGGATGCTGGAGGACATGAACGACTACGACCTGTTCGACGTACTGGCCGACCTCGGTTACGGCCTGGCCCCGCGCACGCGGGAGGACCGGGCATTCGCGTTCCGGTACAAGCACGCGACCTGGCTGGCGACGCTTCCCGCGCCGGCGCGGGCGACGATCGAAGCGATCGCCGACCAGTTTGCCCTCGGCGGGACGGAAGGTCTGGAGAATCCGCACATCTGGCAGACGCCGGAGGTCGTATCGGCCGGCGGCCTGAAGGCGCTCACGGCGGCGGGAGACCCAGGGAAGCTGCTGCGTGAGACGAAGTCGAGGATGTTCGCCGCATGAGCACCCTGGCCACCGTACATCGAAAGAAACCGACCGAATGTCGCAAGATGCGGCTCGGTGATTGCTTAATTGAAGTGACGAAGGGGGTCGGGCCAGCCTGGAAACAGTTCCCGTTGCTTGGTGCGACGCGCGCAGGGTTGGCTCCGGCCAAAGAGGCTATAGGAAAGGCACCGGAGCGATACAAGCCGATTGAACCGGGTACCATCTTCTACAACCCAATGCGTATCCTGCTCGGGTCAATCGCGATGGTCGATGACGAAGAACGGGCAGGGATCACCAGTCCTGACTATGTGGTGTTGCGGACGCGGCCGGGGGTGCTCCATCACCGATTCTTCTATTACTGGCTTCGATCGGTCTGGGGAGAGCAGTTGATTCTCAGTCTGGCGCGGGGAGCAGTGAGAGAACGCATTCTCTTCAAGCGATTGGCCGAGGGCGAGATCGATCTACCACCTTGGTCGGTGCAGAAGCGAGTTGCGGAGGCCCTCGCGGTCGTCCCCGCTCTGCGGCGGGCGGCGCAGTCCCGCCTCGCCGCCGCCGAAGCCCTCCCCGCCGCCTACCTCCGAGAAGTCTTCGAGGGACCGGAGGCAAAACGCTGGAAACCGCGACGACTCGGAGACCTGTTGGAGCGACACAACGAGATCATACATCCGGGTGATCGTGCCGAGGGTCAGGCGACGTTTGTCGGGCTGGAACACATCGAGCCGAACACAAGTCGCCGCCTCGGGTCGCTTGAAATCGACCTTGGGAATCTCACTGGCCGCAAACCCACCTTCCGGCGCGGCCACATCGTTTACGGGTATTTGCGACCTTACCTCAACAAGGTTTGGATCGCCGAATTCGACGGTTGTTCCTCAGTGGACCAGTTTGCCTTCCAAGTCCGTTCTGAAATCGCAGACAGTGAGTTCGTTGCGAGTTTCATGCGAAGCAACACTTTTCTCCGGCGATCGGCAATCGTTACCACGACAGGGCAGCTTCCTCGAATTAGTGTTGATGAAATTGCAGCGGTCGAGATTGAGCTTCCGCCGACGCTCGACGAGCAACGTGCGGTTGCTGCGAGGCTGAAGCGTCGCGTGGAATCTGCGGATGACGTTTTGACACGGTGCCGCGAAGTACTGGCCACGATTGACGCATTGCCTTCCGCCTACATCCGCCAGGCTTTTGAAGGATTGAACTGACCCGATGGCCAAGCATGCAGCATCTCGAAATGGATCGCCGAACGGAGCCAAGCGGCTCGGCACCCAACAGTCGGTTGACGCCGCCATCTGGTCGATCTGCGACATCATGCGCCGCGGCAACGTCGCCTCAGCGCTGCAGTATGTCCCGGAACTGACCTGGATTCTGTTCCTCCGCATCCTCGACGAGACCGAAGAGCGGGAAGCCCTGGAAGCCGAGGCGGTTGGCCAGCGGTACACGCCGTCGCTCAAGAAGCCGTTCCGCTGGCGGGATTGGGCCGCCCCCGCGCCCAAAGACGCCCCGCCCAGCTGGTCGAACAAGCGGAAGGAACTCGACGACGCCGGCAACAAGGCGTTCCTGACGTTCGTCAACGGCCAACTCATTCCCTTCCTCAAAGGGCTGCGCGAGAAGCCGCAGGCCAGTTCCCGGCAGAAGGTGATCTCAGAAATCCTGTCAGGGGTCGAACGGGTCCGGATCGACACTGAGAAGAATCTCCTCGATGTTCTCGACAAGGTCCACGAGATCACGAACGGGGGGATCGACCCGACGCATGTCTTCGCCTTGTCGCAAATCTACGAAGGCCTGCTCCTCAAGATGGGGGAGAAAGGGTCCGACGCCGGCCAATTCTTCACGCCCCGAGAAGTGATCCGGGCGATGGTGCGGGCAATTGACCCGCAAATCGGCGAAACGGTCTGCGATCCCTGCTGCGGCACCGGCGGGTTCCTGGCGCAGGCGTATGAGCATATGCGCCCCAAGCCGGGACAGAAGAAGGTCTCAGCCGACCAGGTCGAGCAGCTCAAGCACCGCACGTTCTGGGGCCGGGAGAAAGAGAACCTGATCTATCCGATTGGCCTGGCAAACCTGATCCTGCACGGCATCGACCGACCGAACATCTGGCACGGCAACGCGCTCACCGGGGACGAGGTCTACGGCGGGTTGTTCGCCGGCGCTCCGTCGCAGTTCGATGTGATCCTCACGAATCCCCCTTTCGGCGGCAAGGAAAGCGTCTCGGCACAGACCAACTTCGATTACCGCACCAGCGCGACACAAGTACTGTTCCTGCAGCACATCATCCGCGCGCTGACGCACGGCGGCCGGTGCGGCATGGTGATTGACGAAGGGGTGCTGTTCCGCACCAACGAAGACGCCTTCGTGAAGACCAAACGCAAGCTGACCGACGACTGCGACCTGTGGTGTATCGTCTCGCTGCCGGCGGGGGTGTTCACGGCGGCCGGGGCCGGCGTCAAAACGAACTTGCTGTTCTTCACGAAGGGGAAATCGACGGAGCGAATCTGGTACTTCGACCTATCGGACATCAAGGTGGGAAAGAAGACGCCGCTGACGCTCAAGGCGTTCGAGGAATTCACCAGGCTGCTGCCGAAGCGGGGAGACTCGGACCGATCGTGGACGGTCGATCTCACCGCCCGCAAGGCCCAGGCGGCCCGCGACGCCCAGCCGTTTAAGGACGAAGCCCGCGAAAAAGCTCAGGCGGCTGAAGTGTTGCGAGAGCAGATAGCCGAACTCAAGAAAGCCAAGCCTCGCGACGACCAGGCCGTCCAAACGGTGGAAGCGCGACAGAAGTTCCTGTTGAAGGAATCTCGCGCGGCAACTTCAAAAGCGGAAGCGATCGAGAACGACGTGTACGACCTTAAGGCGGTGAATCCGCATCGCAAACCGAAGGTCGATACCCGCAGTCCGGCGGAACTGCTGGACTTGATCGAAGTGAAGGGGAAGGAGATCGCCGAGGCATTGGCTGTGCTGCGAAACGGCGGGGCGACGGTCGGTGCAGTTGGGAAAGGGAAAGTGACGCCATGAAGTTCCGCAAGCCGCCGGTGGTCGAAGTCTGGATTTCGATCGACTTCGATCCGAATGAGAACAAGCGGCAGTGGGATCTGGGGCTCGTACAGCAGTATGTGCGTCTCTGTGAGGCCGAGTTTCCGAGGCTTGAAGCGCTGCACGAGCAAACGATTCAAGTCCAGGAAACTTCTCCGACAGACCTGCCGAAGGTCGTTCACAAGGACGTGCGCCTGCAATCTGTCCGACTCTGGAACGGACCGCGTTCGCGGATGTTGCAACTCGGTGACGACCAATTCTCGTTCCACGTGCTGAAGAGCGCCGATGACACACCGGGATACAGCAAGGTGCGGGAGGCGGCTGAGCCGAAGCTGGAGGAATATGTGCGAGTCTTTCTGCCGAGCCGGATTCGACACGCCACGTTGCACTATCTCGACATCATCGAGATTCCTCGACCAATTACAGGCACGCTGAACCTCAAGGACTACTTTCCGCAGGCAGTCGACCTTCCCGAGGTGCCGTTCGGGCCACTTGCCGCTCTGAACCATCAGTTTCAGGTGATGTGTCCAATCGATGACGGGCCGCTGTTCTTTCGCCTGCAGAATCTGCCGTCGCCGCCGGAACAGAACGTCTTTCGGTTCCGAATGGAGTGGCACAAGCAGTCCGCGGACGTAAACACACTTGATCTGCCCCAGGTCTGGAAGAGAATGGATGTGGCCCACGATTACATGTGGGACTGTTTCAATGCAGCGCTGTCCCCGGCTACAATCGACTTGTTTGAACCAATTGACGAAATGGAAGAGAACTGAAATGCCCCTTGTGGCAACCGCCCCGCCGGCCTACTTCCCACCGATGGCATTCGTGTCGCAGGTCGATGCGACGATTGATGAGCGATTCCAGCGGGTGTTCACTTCGGATGCCATCCGCTCGTCTCTCTCCGAACTTCGCATCGCGGGAATGCGTTATCCGCTTCGCGCTCCCAGTCGCGCCAGCTACATCCCCGTTGCTGGTGAATTCTTGGTGGAGGGGTTCAGCCCTTTGTTTGTGGGTCGCGGAGCGTCGCAGGAGGAAGCTCGTGAGAACTGGCTGCTGGCCGTGCATGCCTCATTCCAGGAACTCCTGCACAAGCGGCCGTTTGAGATGACAGCCGACGATCGTCGAACATGGTCGGTGCTGTCGTCGCGAATCGATGTCGCCGTTTACCGGAATCAGACGCCGATTCAAGTGCGACAGTTTGGCCGAATCAGCAAGGCTCGCCCCTATCCCCAGCAGATTCGGTGGGAGAGTGGAGAACGAGAAAAAATCCGCATCGACCAGGTCACATCACCTGACTTCATCACTTTCAAAGCGGGCCAGCCATTTGAGGCGGTCGTCGCTCGCGATCCCGTCGACTTCCGCCTGCTCCGGATCGTGCATATCGAGCGTCGATCCGAGCCGACACGACTTCCGGCGGATCAGGAGGCCAAGCTGCTGGAGTCCATCGGATCGGCCACGACTCTGCCCGCAGCCGGGTGGGAGTAGCAGCCACGAGGGACCGCCTGGATGGAAGTCTTCTTTCTCGACGTGGCACAGGGTACTTGCCAGATCATCCTGCTGGGCGAGCGTCGTGCGATCGTCATCGACTGCGGCATTCCCAACGACCGGTTCGTGGTTCAGTTTCTGAAGCGGATGGGCGTCGAACACATCGAACGCCTGATCGTCTCGCACAGCCATGACGACCACATTGGCGGAGCGGTCTCGGTTCTGGGTGCATACCAGGATCGAATCTCGCAGATCTGCTTCGTTCAGGATCACATGTTCCTCCGGAGTGCATTCTGGGGGCGGATTTTGGAATTGTGGACATCTGGCCAACTCACGGCGGATCAATTGGTTCGGCTGGAGGTCTCGGACCGACCGCAGGAGATCTGGGCGGATGACGCGAAGTCCTTCAAATTGAGGACGTATTCGCCGGCCGCAATGGAGAACCTGGCGGCTCAAGAGGCCGAGACGCCGAATCCGACGAGCGCAGTGCTGTTTCTCGATGTCCGCGGGCAGCGCATCATCTTCGCTGCGGATTCGGAAGTGGCGCAGTGGCGGGAGATTCATCGCAAGTACGGACAGCGGATGAAGTGCGAGGTGCTGTCCGTCCCTCATCATGCTGGGCGCTCTCACAATAGCGCGGACGATCTGGCATGGTTGTTCGACCAAGCATTGGACGTCGGCGTAGCCGTCATCTCGGTTGGCACCACGAACTCACATGGCCATCCGCGGCAAGACGTTGTGGCCGCAATGACGAATCGTGGCACCAAAGTTCTCTGCACGCAGATCACCCGCCGCTGCCATGCCGACCTCGAGTCGTTGCGTCCGGGCGTATTGCGCCCGCTGACCTTTCTTGGGCGGTCTTCGCCAGTGCACGATGTGACAAGCCGCGGCAACAGCCGAAATGTCGGCTGCGCCGGGACGGTGCGTGTTGAAGCGGGTGCAACGGGATTGATCGTTGACCGGCTGAACGATCACCAACGCGCGGTGGATCAGCTTCCCCGAACCGCTGCCCGCTGCCCTCTCTGTCGGCTTCCCGGCGCTACTATCTAGGGCGATCTGGGGGCGACCACGCCACGACGAAGCAAGCGGTCGAGGCCTTCGTGGAAGCGGTGCTGGTGCCCCGGGGGACGCCGAAGAAGTCGAAGGGCAATGCACGCGAACTCGAACTGCTGAACCGCAGGATCAAGGCTGTCATTGGGCGCATTAGAACCAGCCACGGATGGGCGCGTTAAAACCAGAGTGTGAACAAGTTGTCAGTTGTGTTGCGGAGCACCCTGTTGCGTTCTTTATTCGCCGGATGTCTGGGGATTTGCAACAAATCGAACAACGCGCTGCGCGTTGAGGGCTAAAACAAACGATACTCGCCCGGCCACGGATGATCCGTGACCGGGCTGCAGTATTTACTTCACGCCGGCACTTCAACACCCGGACCACTCGGCGCAAGCCGCCTGATACGGGCACGTTGGGCAGTTCATCGCCGACGGATGGGGATAGAAGTGCTTCTCCTGAATCGACCGCCAGACCCGGCGGATCAGGGCCTGCTGACGCTGCACGCGCGCCGCGTCGCCCGCGACCGGGTGAATCTGCAAGTCGGGCTGCTTCGTCTTCGTCAGCACGGCGAATTGCAACTCGATCGGCCGGTCGATCTGTGTTCGCAAGAGCTCGCCATACAGCAGGAGTTGCCCGGCCGAACTCTCGACGTCGGCCGGCGACCAGCGGCCGCGGCTCGTCTTGAAATCTGTCACGACCACTCGATCGCCCCGGTCGACCACCAGATCGAGCCGGGCCAACACGTCCGGCACACCGTCGATCAGCGGCGCCCGCCATTCGTCCTCGATGCTGACGATCGCGCCGTCCGGCCGGGAGAGATCGTTCTCCAAAAAGACCGTCAGCATTCGCTCGGCAAGCTGGCCGAACGACGCCAGGCTGTCGCTGGCGCCGAACCGGATGGTTTCGGATGCGACGTTCGCCCAGTGTTCGTGATAGGCGGCCAGCAGAGAATCGAGACTCAGGGGATAGGCGTTCGTCAGCCGGAACCGGAAATACGCCTCCAGCGCCGCGTGAATAGCCTGCCCGAAGACGAGCGTGCTGTTGAGAAACTCTTCCGGCAGTTGATCGACGTAACGGAACCGGTAACGGAGCGGACACTGAAGATAGGTGTTGATCGCCGACCACGAGACGTAATCGCGGACTTTGGGCGGCGGGGCGGTCGTCAGTGCGGGGAGCGCCGGTGCGATCATGCCCGACTCCCGTGCGCCGGCTGGTTCAGTTCGTCGATCAGCCGGCTGGCCTGCTGGAGGTCCAGCTCCTCCGGTCGGGCGACGCCGAACCGCCTCTGGAGATCGGCCGCGAGATCAAATTGCTGCCGGCCGGCGATGGCCTGGAGCGCTCGGACCTGTGACGGCGTGGCCCGGCGGATGGTGGAACCGTTCGACCGGGGCCTCGGCGACGAACCGTTGTTTGGCGTGCCTTTCATCACCGCCGGCCGGTGGCGGGCCAATTCCGCCTGCACGGCCTGGTGGCAGGCCGCAAAGGCGCGGGCGACGTCCTGTTGAAACCGATCGGGATCCCGGTCGAGCAACTGGCCGTCGAGTTCCAGTTCGACGTAACAGGACGCGCCGAGGCTCCCATAGTCGGGGAGCCCGATTTTCTGTTGCAGACCGACATGGAGTTGGAGTGGCATGAGGGTTTCCCTGATGTCAGTGAAAGGTCGGAGAAGGGGACACGCGTCAGCCTCAGACGTCGAGCGTCTGCAACTGCTTGAGCGACGCCAGCGTCGATTTCATGAGCTGCTGCTGTTTGCGGCGGGCGCGGAGCTGGCGAGCGACCGCGACGACCGCCTGCTCGATGGCCCGCACTTGCTTCCGCAGATCAAGGAGCTGCGCGACGAGATCGCGGTCGTGGGGAAGGGAATCGGACGGTTTCGGCATGGGGGAATTCCTCATAGGAGAGAAACGGCGCACGGCGGCGGTGACAGGCCGGACCGCGGTACGCCGATCGGATGAGACGGGGGTTGGTCGTGCGTCCGCGGTTTGGGAGCGGGCGCTCGGTCGGCGTCCGCTCGGTGCGTTGATTGAATCCAATTGGAACGTCTTGTCCGATGGGGGGACAGCCTCTTGGGAATTGAGGACCATCCAGACATATTGCCGGCGGTCATCGCGGCAAACGGCCGGGCTGTCCGGCGACGTGAACCCAATCTCCGGGAAGCCCAGGTCGAACGCCCGCCGCAGGTATCGTCGGTCGGTCACGAGGCGCAGCTCGTCGCCGTCCCGCTCGGAGCGGCGGAGAATGAGCTCGGTCGCCGCGGCCTCCGCTGACCGCCGGGCACGGAGCGCCACGGCCCCGTTGAGATCGACCGTGACCGCCTGATGAAGCTTGTCATCCATCGGTAGCTGGTCGAGCCGTGCGGTGGCGAACCGGACGTCGTCCGGGTGAAGCCGGAGCCGGGTGCGGACGGCCGAGTCAGCCGGGATGATCTTGGAGATGTCGGGGAACCGCCCTTCGGTCCGGATCGTGAACGCGATTGTCCACGCGCCGGCCTGCAGCGTCACGTGCGTTTCCGTGCGACCGATCCGCACGGGGACGTCGTGCGTAAAGACATCGGCCCCGAAAACCTTGCGGGACGGGATCAAGACATCGCCGGGCCACGGGAACTGAAATCCGTCTTGGAGGAGCGCCTGACGGCTGTCGGTGGACGCGAGGCGGCCTTCCTTGCCGTCCAACTGGACGCAGCCGAGGGCGAAGCGCTGCGAGTCGGGATCGGTCGTCGCCATCGCGTCCCGCAGGGCGGCGAGGAGCGTCGACGGGTTCTCGGCCCACGTTGTCGGTTGGTCGGGAAAGGGGGGCACGTCGGCGACGTCGATAGGGTCGGCGTCCCGTTCGACCGGCATCCCACGGTCGGTCCAGGTGGCGATCAGC
Organism: uncultured Planctomycetaceae bacterium; assembly: GCA_964504645.1. Lineage (GTDB taxonomy): Bacteria > Planctomycetota > Planctomycetia > Planctomycetales > Planctomycetaceae > CAZDGB01. Next base: position 34,940 of record CAZDGB010000016.1, read on the forward strand.
CGGTTGATCTGCCACGCGATCGACACATCTCCTTCGGTCCGCTGGCTGGCCTCGGCGAGGAGCGACAGGGGGACCAGGAGCGTCTCGGCCGGGCCGGCGAGGGGAATCGCCCAGGAGACGGACAATTCGAGGTCTGTCGCCTGGAACGTCAAACTCTGGCCGTCCGCGACAAGCCGGACGCACGGCGGCAAGTTGGAGCGGAGGGGTTTGTGGAGGCCGGCCTTCCGCAGCACCTGGAGGAACTGCCGGACGGTCGCACGGGGAACAGTGAGCATGGAAACTCCAGAAAGAGGTGACTGCCGGAAATAAAACCGGCCCGACCCGACCACCGCGGTCGGGCCTGAGAAGCGACGAGGCGCATGGACGCGACGCGTCCTTCCAAGGCAAGTGATTTCTGCGAACGGCTTGGACTCACTCCGGCTGCAGGAGTGACCGTTGGTAGGTCTCCCCGTCGGCGAACTGCAGTTCCGTGTCGGTCAGCCGCCGAATCCGCTCGACGGCGGTCTTCCCACGCCAGTTCTCGCCGAGCCACACCAGGTTCGCCGGCGTCTCGGAAAACTCGATCGTCAGTTCGCTGCCTTTCAACCGCCAATGGCCGCGGACGTCCAGACTCCCGCCGAAGAACCGCAGCCAGGCGTTGGCGGGGATGGCCCGAAAGCGGACCGTGCCGTCCGCCGCGAAGGCCAGAAACAAATCGCCGTCTTCTGCTGACGAGCGCCAGGTGCCGTGGAGTTTCTGGGGCGTGATCCGCGACGACCGAGAGAACGGGCAGCCGATCAGCCAAGCCACGCAGAGCAGTCCGATGAGGCTCGAGCTCCACACGTGGCGCGGTTCCAGAGCGGGCATTGCTGTTCCTGGGTACGAGGAAAAGGAAAAAGGCCCGACCACCGTGGTCGGGCCCTTTTAAGAAATACTGAATCCGAGCCTCAGGCGGCCGAGCGGGCGTCGCTCCGCTGTTCGGCGTCGAGTTGGTCCCAGTCAAGCGCCATCGCGGCCCAATCCTCGTCGGCCGGAGGCCGGTTTTCGTCGACCAGGCTGAAACCCCGCTGGGCAATCAGTTCCACGTCTTCGCCCGTCGCGCGGGAGACGGCCTGATGGAGTTGTCGCGTCGTCATAAGCAGTTCCATTTGAGAGGGAAAAACAAAAACACCCCGCGGCAGCACGATGCTGCGCGGGGTGGAGTGCGAATTTTTTTAGCCCTTAGTCGGCTTGGAGCCGGTGTTTCAGCAGCCACTCGACCTCGGCCGCCAGCGCTTCGCTGCGCAACGCAAACGGCCCCAGCAAGGGGCCGTCGATCACTTGGGCCCACCAGCGGCCCTGGTCGTCGGGCTCGACGTGACTGGCGCGTTCGATCTTCATCACGCCGAGCGCCGCCAGATCGAGGACTTCCTGGTAAAGCGTTGTGATCTCGCCGTCGGGATGGATGACGAGCGTCGTCATGTTCCCTCCGGGCGACTGGGGCGGATGATCGACCGACGCGGCCGGTCCACCAGCAAGCCGTCGAGCGACGCCTGGACAGTCGCCATCTGCCGGGAGACACGCTGGCGCAGGGAGTCACTGTCGCGCAACTGCTGTGGCTGGACGCCTTGAATGATCCGCTGCGTCTGCGACACGAGATCGTCGAGCTGCGCGTTCGAGCGAACGTTGAGTTTGCGGAACCGGTCGAAGAATTCGGTGAGATTCTCGACCGCTGAGTCGCGGAACACCTTCGGCTTGCCGTCATCGGCGCCGGCGAGGCGCTCGGTCAGGTGACTCACAAGTTTCGAGAGTTCGTCCAGGAAGGCCTGCTCGGCCATTTCCACGGCCTCTCGAAACCGACTCTGCATCCGCTGACATTCTTGCTCGTAGAGCCGGGGATTGAGTTGCTGCAAATACGGCGGAGGCTCGATGGCCGGGAATTCCCACTGCATCGCGAACTCGTCCCGCAACGAGACGGGATAGTCGTTGGCGTTATAGAGATCGCCGAGGCGCTCGCGGGCCTGGTCCTTCAGCTCCGCGAACTGCCGAGAAAGCTGATCGACGGCGGCCGCGAGATCGTCGCGGAAGACAACCATCTGGCGGTCGAACCCGGCAATGTCGGTTTGCCGGATCAGCCGGAGGCCGGCCTCAGGGTAGGGCAGTGTCAGCGATCGCCAATAGTGCAGCGCCTGGCCGCGGACCGTCGTCACGGCCTGATAGGCAACGTGTCGGGTGTCGAGCAGCTTCTTGGCGGCCGACAGGAACGTCGCCTCGGCGGCGAACGAATCGGCGGCTCGTTCTTTCTGAGCAGGGGACAGGGATTTCCGCACGCCGAACCAAGTAAACGAGACCTTCGTAGCGGCCATTGTGGCCCTCAGCCGCTCGGCGGCGGATAGATCACGAACGGCCTCGCTGGGCGGAGCGTCATCGAGGAGTGTGGGCATGGGGGCCTTTCAAGAAGAGATCGGAAGAGAAGCAGCGCAGAGAGCGGCGCTGGAGCTATCCGGCCGTTATTTGTAAGCGATTACAAATTGTTGAGCCGATCAACCAGACGGCGAACTACATCGCCGCTCACTGGCTGACAGAGAGATAGCCCAACTCCAACAAATGCTGTCGGGCCGCTTCGTCCGAAGGGAAGCGACCGCACTCGTCACACCGTTCGACGGAAGCGGGATCAATTCGACAGTCAACGACGCGAGCGAGCACGCCGGGAAGGCCGCAGCCGAAGGGGCCGGGTGCTTCGCAGCCGCAGGGAACATATAGCCGCTCGCAGAAGTCGTCGATTTCGATTGGAGACAGCGGTGCTTGGTCGGCGAACTGTGGCCAATCGGCGATCAATTGGCCGCTGTCTCTACCGGCTTGTGTCCGTTGCCAGTGCCGCAGGGCGGCGAGCGTTGAAGCGAGTTCACGCGGGGGGAGCATTCGCTCCTTTCTGTGTCGATGGGAAGGACAGGAACCTCAGAGAGAATTGGACAGGGCGTGCCGCGCTGCGACGAGGAGTTCCTCCAGGACGGCGGGCGGGCGGTCCGTTTCGTCCCAGCGGACGAGCGACTGCGGAATCTGGAGCAGGGGAGATTCCGCGGAATGGAACCAGCGCGACTGCTCGAGATCCGGATCGTCGGCGACATCGACGAGGTAGTGAGAAAACTCGTCCGCGAATTCGCCGATCCCCTGCGGGTTGTCGAGACGTCTCAGCCAGCGGCCGACGGCCGGATGGTCCCGGGCCGCGCCGACGGCGGCCTGGGGAGACTCGGCAACGATACTTGGGACTTGGAACCGGACGACAGCGAAAAGATGAACATCATAGGGAATGGAATCAGACATCAGCTCCTCTCGCGCTAGGAAACAGGCGGATTCGTGACGGCGATACCGGAATCCTCGTGAGGCCGTTCACGACACGCTTTGGTCGCCCCGGCCATCCACGGCGCCAGTGGCAACTCCGCCAGCCACTGCGCCGGCGTGGGGACGAACCCCAGGTCCTCCAGCACGTGCTGGACGCCGATGTCCCGCACGAAGACCCGGCGGTTCGATCCAATGGAAATCGCCGAACCGAACACCTGCTCCGCGAGCAGAATGCCGAAGCTGTGATGCAGCAGCAGGCGATGGCGGTTGTCCGGGATCACAGCCTTGCCGGCATCGAACCAACGATGGATGGGCAGAAAGTCGTCGGGCGTACCGCCCCATTTCCGGGCGGAGCGTTCGGCATGAATCAGGGGATTACTCATGGGGGTTGACTCCTGGAACGGTCAGTTCCCGTAAGAAATAGGGATCGGTCCAACCGGCCGCCTTCACCTCGTCCCACGTGACGTCGCATTCCAGCTTGTCGCCCGGCAGACCGTCCGGAAAATACAGGCTCCAATCGAGGCCGAAGTCATCCGGCGATTGGTGGCGGTAGAAGTCGGCGTTGCAGTTCCGGCACGCTGCCTCGGCGGCGGCCCGGTCGTAGTACAACGCGTCGTGGGCGAGCTCGCCGACGGAGTACGTGAATTCGTCGTTATATTCCCAGTTCTCTTCGATCACGATCCAGGCTCGTGGGGGCGGCTCGCCGCCTAGAAATGCGGCTACCGCACCAGCCGGCGCGTGGCCGAAGAACTGGCGGCGGGTACAGGGGGTGAGCAAAGCGTCTCCTTTTCAAAAGGTGAGAAGGATTCGGTTCCGAGGAAGCGCGCTGCGGTCGGGATTCTAAACGGAATCGCTGCAGCGGCTGAGAAAAGCCCATTCACCTGAGTTTGCAGGTGATGACAGCGATGGCATCGGACGGCGACTGACTTCTCGGCAGCAACGCGTCCGGTTGAAGCCACAACGCCGGTATCACGGCCTCAGTTGATGTGTTCGGTAGGCGGAAATGACGTCGGTGTGAATCTATGAAGGAAGTCTCTGTCAGGCCGGTAACGTGGAAGGCATGCGGCCATTTCCACACGTCCCGTTCTGAAGGAGGTTTCCATGCTTCACGTCGGACTCGACATTCACAGCAAGCACATTTCGATCTGTGTGCTGAACGAGACTGGTCAAGTCGTTCAGCGATCGCGGGTGCGCACGATCCAACAGCTGATGCAGACATTGACCGGGCTGCCCGATCGGTTCGAGGTCTGTTACGAGGCTAGTTGCGGATACGGATATTACCATGATCTGCTGCGTCCTCTGTCAGAACGGGTTTTGGTGGCGCATCCTGGACAACTGCGGATCATTTTCCGTTCGAAGGACAAGAATGATCGTAACGACGCCGAGCGCCTGGCCAAGTTGCTGTATCTCGGCGAGGTGCCGACGGTCCATGTGCCCACACTCGACGTGCGAGCGTGGCGGGAACTGATCAACTGCCGGAGCCAGGTGATCGCCAAGCGAACCCGGGCCAAGAACGCGATTCGAGCACTGCTGCGCGGAACCGGACAAGCAGCACCAAAAAATCCTGGGCTGTGGACCAAGCAGGGTCTGGCTTGGCTGCGCTCCCTGGAACTCCCGACAGCATCCCAGCAGTTGCGGCGGGATCTGCTGATCGAGGAAATCGACATCCTCAATCGTCAGCGGCGGCGCATCGAGCAGGAGCTATATCGTCGGGCCGAGCAAACGCCGGCTGTCCTGCAACTGCGAAGCATCCCCGGCGTCGGTCTGCGGACCGCGGAAGCCGTGGCTGCATTTTTGGACGACCCGCATCGATTTCCGAACGCGAAAGCGGTCGGTCAATACTTCGGGCTGGTCCCACGGCAAGATCAGTCTGGAGACAAAAATCGGATGGGACACATTTCCCGCGAAGGACCGTCAGTCGTTCGACAACTTGTGGCGGAAGCCGCCTGGCAAGCGCAGCGCCGTTCGCCGACGGTGCAGGCTTACTTTCAACGAGTTCAACGAGGCGATCCACAGCGGAAGAAAATTGCGATTGTGGCGACCGCTCATTATCTGGTTCGGGTCATGTTCGCCTTGTTGAGGAGCGGGACGCTGTGGAGGGAAGCGATCGTGGCTTGAAGGGCGTCCTGCCGCACGGAGTCTGGCTTCGTGCCAGACAGGTTTTTCGCTTTCGTGTTGATGTGAAAGGGACAGAAAATCGACCGGGCCGGAATGCATCCAACCCGGTCTTCACACCAACCCCTGGGGCGGCGCTCAGGTCGGTCCTCACCGGAGCCCTGTCCTCCGCCCAGGTCGTTCGCCATTTTAACGTGCCAATGAACAGCAAAACCATCGGGAGATACGAACACTGACAAATCAAAAGTCCACGTCAAGACCGAGAGCGGGACTCAGGTTGCATCCCGAGGATCCGACATGGCGCATCGCGACGCCGCTGGTGTGAATGGGAGCAACCGCATATCACTCATGGCGCTCCGCGCAGCGGATGATGCCGAATGGATGTCTGGGAAGTTCCGTGCTCGTCTGGCTCCGGTCTTGACAGAGACTTCCTCATGGATGTCGGACCGGTGCAATTGACACAGTGCAGCATACACATGCGACGGTCCGAAGGCGCTCCTGCGGAGCGTCAATGACTGCAACCCGACGAGTTTGGAGCTACGACGGGATCGGACAGGGCCCGGACACGGAAGCTGCCACCTGTTTTCGACGGCGCTCAACGGCCGAATGTAATCCAATACCAGACCACAGCCGCGATCAAGGCAAATACGATCAGCGACACGAGGAAGATTGGGACACTCGAATGACCGGCAGTTACTTTTTGAATCTCGGGCATGAGCTTACGGCACGCCGCGATGACGTTTTGGAGTTGCACAGATGATTGACGGAACAACCGAATTTCGGCAATAAGCACCCGAGTCATTTCGGTCGGCGTGCTGGTGGCACTGGGCCGAATGAACTGGATCTGCGCTTCGGCCTTGGCGTCGAGCACAACTAATTCTTCAAGTTGGCTGATTAGGTGGTATGTGAGCATGCCGACGAGACTCAGGACCAACGCCACGAGAGTCGTGTCAAATGCGACGCCAATGCTGCTCGACACCTCGCTCTTGGCGACTGCCGCAACGGCTCGATCGATGCTATCGACATTGACTGTCTGGCTGAGCGCATCGCCGATCCCGACGACGGTACCAATGAACCCGAGCGCCGGTATTGACCAGATGAGGAATTTGACAAACCCCTGACTTGCCGTGCGGCCATCGAGAATCTCATTGGCGCGGGACTCAACAAAGGCGGGAACATTCGTGTAGTTGGAAGAGGCAAGATAGGCGGCTGCAGCGGAGGCATACAGGTCAAGATAGGCCGATTGGTGCCATGTTGCTTCTCGCACTCGCCCGATGAGGCCATCTAGTCCCTTGGCAAGATCCTCGAGTTCGCGGCCGTCGATCGCAACACGACGGGGCAGCGAGAGCGGGGAGTTCTCATTCCAGAGAAAGTTGAGATATACGCTGGTGCGAAGACGAACTTCAAACCAGTAATTCATGACAATTCGGCAAAGGAGTTGAATCATCAGCACCCAGAAGGCGATGACCGTTGCCGCCTGGATAGGTCCGTTAAGTCGGCGCGACCAAGTTACATCGGTGATGAGCGAATCAAACTGCTTCTTCACCGCAGCGGCGACAACTTGCTGGATGAGGGCTCCGTCGTCTTCGTTGTAGTCACTTGCTGTCGCCTTGTCCTTCAGCATTGTTGCAAACGAGACAGCGGCTCGATCGAATGCGTGGACGCTCGCCGGCGTAGTGATCGTGAACGTGAACCAAAATGGAAAGTTGGCATCGACCTTCCGATACAGAACGATCGGAATCGTCCCAACGGCTTCGTTGCTGCCCGGCCCACCCCAGAGAGTAAGTTCAACACGTTCCGCGCTGTCGACTGTGTTGCCCATGCCTGAGCGGAGTTCCTGACTGGCAGTCTTGTAGAGTGCGGACTTCGGGACATGCTGTATGAAGAGTTTAGCGACGACGCTCTTGCTCGGGGGGGCCGCGGCGCCGGCTGCGTTGACTTCTCGAAAGAAGATCAGTCCCACCCGACTTGGCTGGGCGCTATTTTCGAGTTCGCACTTTAGACCGTTGTTCTTGTCAGGGATTATTTCAGCCTGGATCACCGCAGCGGCTTCCCTCAGTTTCGTTTCAAAGGTTGTGTCAGACGGGAGCGGATAATTGCAGTTGACGACGTAGTACGTTAGCCAGGCCATCAACCAACCAAATAAGACGCACAGGGGGTATGCGAAAAGCGATCTGAGAAACCCTCCACCAAGTAGGAGCGATGGGATCGCCCAAGTGAAGCGAAAGAGCGACAACGACAAAAATAGTTTGTTCCGGTCGTCTATGCGCGACTGCATGTCTGGAATCGGTGTCTTGTTCTTGTCGGTTTCTGCCAATTGCGTAACCTGGTAACAAGGGGATCGAGCTATCGTACGACGTGGGTGATGCAGTAAAACCGCGGATGCCGAAACCAGCCCGCCTCGCGCGCTTGGCTACGACTCAGAGTTGCAAGGCTGCGCAAATCGGCATAGTCATCGGGCGTGAGAGGAATGGGGATCGCACTTTCGACCGCTCCGAGAGGCACACTGAACCAAGCATTCCAATTGGGGTGTTCTGGAGGGATCGCGAGGAATTTGCGTGCCGGGCCGTCAAGACCCGCGAAAAACTCGTCTCGCTGAGTGAATGTCGCCTGAGTCCGGCTGGGCTCAAATCCGAGTGACTCCACTTCAGTCTTGTCGAGGCCGACGATTGCCTGGGCGGCGCGGAAGAGGTTGCGGTGGTCGGACAATTGAATGGCGCTGAGGCGAGCAACACGGAGTCGCCGGCCGTTGCGAAGGTGAATGTGCGACTCGGCAATGGAGTGCCGATTGGCAAGGTAACTCGAACGAGGCGCTTCAACGAACAGCACCCCGTCAGGATACAGCGTGATCGCGGCGCAGCGTGGCGGCACAGCAGCCTGCAATTCAAATATCTGCGAGTAAATCGCGTGCATTGTTGGTGCTGACGCAGCGAATACTGTCCAAGATGCGGGGGTGGTGTTTACAAGCTTCACCCGATCGCCTTCGCGATGATCCTCAGTGGGTGGAAGCTTGTCCCAGCGAAGCTCACCGACATCGGCATGAATTCGCACATCGACGACGCCGCCACTTTTCAGCAGCAGCGATACGCTCACACTTGTATCATCGATTGTTCGAAGCAGGGCGACCACATCTGCGCCCGAGCCGGCCGCTGGAAGAAAGATGAGCCG
>CAZDGB010000017.1:0-1516 GCA_964504645.1 uncultured Planctomycetaceae bacterium
CATCCCGCTGGGCGGCCACGCTGCTGACCCGGGCCTTCACCACGAAGCCGCGCGGACCGAACTCATAGGTCAGGCGATAGTCATCCCCCTCGGTAAACGTCAACGTGGCGCCGGTCTGGGTTGCACTCACCCCGATCGCCGATTTCCCCATGCCCCCAAACGTCGTCGACTCGATCAACGTGGTTTCGCCGGCTTCCACTTTCTGGATCAAACCGTTGGCGGAGAGGCGCGCTCGGTAGCCCGTCGCGGTGACGTCGAATCCTCCCTCCGGCAGTTTGTGAACTACCACATCCGTCGCCGGCTGCTTGGAATTGGCTGATCCTTCGATCCGCACCCACTTCGCACCGAGGATCTTGCCGTGATGGCCGTTGCTCGAAGAGTCCGTCAACTCTTCGCCGGCGCCGTCGTCGAAACGGTAGAGGGCCAGCGTGTCGTCGTCGGTTTGCAGATCCACCGCCGGCGAAAACGCTTCGCGATAGCGGGCGCTTTTGGAAATGCGCAGTGCCCCGACGGTTCCAGCGGGAAAGTGCGTACCGTCGTAGTCTGTCGGGGGGGAATAGCCGACGGACGAGGGCTGCTTTCCACTGTTGGGGAGGTTGCGCAAATGCGGTTTGGCATCGAGCGGCTGGCCGTCGATAAAGATCCTGGGGTTCAATTTGTTCCGCTCGGCGACGGCGGCGATGTGCGACCAGGTTCCGGGCGCTGACTGTTTGCTGCCGAAGATGCCGGGCGCACGGTCGTTGCGACCGATGGGCAGCCAATAGAACTTGCCGCCGGGGTGTCGCATGAGCAGCCACGAGTTTTCATCGGTCTTGAGATGGACTCGCAGCTCTTTGTCTTCGTTCAACACCCACGCTTCCACGGTGAGGGGGTCATCCGCATCGCGGAGCGAAAACGGCAGCTCGACATAGGAACTGACCCCTTCGAACCGCAGTGTGGGTTGCGCGGGATGAAAGGCGAGCGAAGACATCGCCCCCTGTTTCACCCACTTCGCGCCGATGATCGTGCCGTCATGACCGTGAAGGGAGCGGTCCTTCAACTCGTCGCTTCGGCCTTCTGCAAAGTCATACAGCGCCAGCGTGTCCTGATCGGCGGAAAGCGCCTCAGGCCGCTGAAAGTCTCCGTCGTAGCGGGCAGTCGTCGAAATTTTGATGCCGTCGATGACGCCGTTCAACGGCACCCAGTTGTTGTGCCAGCGGAACCCGCCGAAGAACAGTTCTTCCGGCACGGGGCCCGCCTCGGCCGGCAGAGGCTTCTCGTCGACCAGTTTCCCGTCGTGGTACAACTGGACTTTATCCGTCGTCGCGACGCCCGCGAGATGCTGCCGGATTTTTGGTCTCATCGAATACGCCACCGCCAACGGCGAATTCTTGTTCGCACGCTCAAAGTTCCAACCGAGCGGGGCGTTCCATTTGAACTCGTTCTTCCAAATAGACAACACCAGGTGCTTGTCGCCGCCGAACAGCAACTGATTCTTCCCCAGTTCGACATCGTGGGGGGTGTAATACAGCTCGAT
>CAZDGB010000017.1:1616-27307 GCA_964504645.1 uncultured Planctomycetaceae bacterium
CCGGTGCGTCGGTCAGCAGCCGCTGCAAATCGGCCCCCGCCGCAAACGGAGCGAGCAGCCTGGCGACTTCCGCCGGCGTCGCGGGGCGCGCGTCGGGGGATTTCGCCAGCAGCCGGTCGATCAACGCCGAGAGTTCCGGCGGACACTCGGGCCGCAGCGAGCGCACCGACGGCGGTGCATCCTGGTCCAGCGCCCGCAGCCGCTTCATCGTCGTGTTGTATTTCGGGTCTTCGAACGGCGCGCGGCCCGTCAGCAGTTTGAAGAGCGTCGCGCCGAGGCTGTAAAGGTCGGCCCGAATGTCGACCGGCTGCGACGCGTCGAGTCCCTGTTCGGGGGCCATATAGTCGATGGTGCCCAGCACCTGGCCGGTCGACGTCAACTCGCCGACGGGCGATTCCTGGCCCGACTGGAACAGCGCCAGACCGAGGTCGAGAATTTTGACGATCGGCGGGGCTTCGGCGTCAGCCGCGCGGGCCAGCATCAAGTTGGACGGTTTGATGTCGCGATGCACGAGTCCGTGCTGGAGGATGTGCTGCAACCCGGTCGCCGCCTGCCGGACGATTTCGCACGCCTCGGGAATCGGCAGCGGCCCCATGTGTTTGACGAGCGCCGCCAGATCGCTCCCCTCGACGAGTTCCATCACCAGGAAATGCGTTCCGGCGATTTCGCCGGCGTCTTGTGCGGCGACGATGTGCGGATGATGCAGCTTCCCTGCGGCCCGCATCTCGCGCTCGAACCGCGCCAACGACTGCTGCGATGCCACGCGGCCCGGCGGCAAGACTTTCAACGCCACGAGCCGATCCAGCCGCGTATGCCGCGCTTTGTAGACCGTGCCCATCCCGCCGGAGCCGAGTTCCGCCAGCAGTTCATACTGGCCGAGCATCGCCGGCTGCGCTTTAACGCCAGCTTCAGGCGCAGGAGCTTCTGCAGTCGTCGCCGACGGCGGAGATTTCACGATCTCCCGCGCTTCGCTCAGCGCTTCGCCGAGTTCGGGTTCAGCGGCGTAAGGATCAGGCATCGCCGGCCGGCGAACATCGGCGGCGACCGTGTCCAACTCCGCGAGAAACGCACCGAGCGTGGCATCGCCGATTTGGCCCGGCGATTCTCCCGCCTGCTCCAACCGGAGCAGCAGGTCGTCTTCCGAGAGGGGCTGGTCCATGATGCAAAACTCCGCGATCAGACCAGCAGATTTTTCAAAGGCAAGCCCATGAATGCGAAGGGAACTACCAGCCCTTATCGTGGTTCAGTGGACGAAAGTCAACAACGGCATATCGGCGGAATCACGCGTACAAAACGCCGACGCATCGCTCCCGCCACCAGTCCGACGCCGCCGATCCCGAGCATTGCCAGGCTGTCCGGCTCAGGCACGGCTGTGAGCGGTAGAAGCTCGTAATTCAATCCGGACGCCGATGAAATCGTGGCATCCACCGGGTTTCCATGCGGGTCGGTGACGCTGAAACCGAGGAGCGTCACCGTGTGGGCAAAACTCGCCGAGACGGTGCCTTGACGCACCGCGACTCCCACACTGGCCCGCAAGGGCGCTTCATAGGCAAACGTGAAGGGATCGACCTGTCCCAGAAAGCGCAACTGTGAGCCGACAACCTCCTTGAGGTGGTGATTCGATTGACTGGAACTGGGCGAGTGGGCGAACGTGTCTCGATACTCTGTTCCGTTCAAATCAACGTAGGCGGTGCCGTCGATCGCGTGCGTGGTTGGAACTTCGAAACCGAATGTGTCGCCCGTCAATCGCGTGTGCTGCTTGACGCTGGGAAAGAAATCAAAAAACACGAACGGGTTGGTGTGCACGAGAATGGTATCCGTCCAGACCGCATCCGCGCTGGCATACGCCACATCCGACGGGCTCCCGTTCACCGTGGCCGTGGCATGCATGTGGAAATTGACCCGGTTAAGGTGTTGAATCGTCCCTTCGCTTCCCAGCCGCGCGAAATCGGAAACGGTGATGGACGCGGTGGCGGACGACGAGTGCGATGCGCCTCCCTGACCGGAGTAGTCGGCCGACCACGCGGCAGGGTCGGGATGGAGAACGATCTGCTCTCCCGGACCGGGCCCCGGCCCCGACGCCGGGACTTCATAGGTGGCGTGGGCCGTGCTGCCGACGCCGCCGTGTTCCTGCCCTCCCGCGATCACCGTCAGGGAGATGTCGTGGGAAAAAATGATATCCGCAGGCAACGGCGATCCTGTGGCCAGAAACAGAATCAGAGACAACCAGCCGGCGACCGGCCAGAGCGTCGGCTTTGACAACTCGTTCGACATATGCAATCTCCTCCCACTGCGCCCCAGAGCCCCATCGAGCGAAGACAAAATCGCTTCCGCTATCCTGAGAATGCGCAGGCATAACACCAGCGTCATCATTTTTTGAATTTGCCTCGCATCCCCTTGCGGCACGGTTGGTTGCGATGGCCGGCTCACGCGGTTTGATCCGCATGCTGGCGGCGCTCGTTGTGAGTCTGTAGCCTGAGAAGCCGATTCCCGTCTTCTGCAGTATCTCCCGAGTTGCGTCGCGTCCTCACCATTAGAAGGGCCTGCCATGCCGTACAAGATTCAGCAGTTGGGCTTGGGCGGAATTCTCGACCAGGCGATCACGCTGGTCAAGAACCACTTCGGGCTGCTGTTTCAGATCATGCTGCTGACGTGGATTCCGGTGATGGTGATCTCCGAGGGTGTTAAGATCGCCGCCGGAGTGCCCCAGCCTCCGGCCAGCATCAACCTGCAAGACTGGGTGCGTTACAGCCAGGAAGTGGAGCGCTTCAGCGGGTTGGTCAACGGACTGAACCTCGTCACCGGCGTGGGAATTCTGATCGCGAATGCGGCGGTGATTTATTCCGTGGCCCAGCTTTATCTTGGCAAGCCGATTTCAGCCGGGGCAGCGGTTCAAAAGGCGCTCGGTAAGCTGTGGCCGCTCATCTGGACGGTGTTCGTCATGACTCTGGCCATCATGGGCGGTTTGCTGCTCTGTCTCGTGCCGGGGATCTTGTTCGCCCTGTGGTTCGGGCTGTCCCAGCATGTCGTCGTCCTGGAGTCGCTCAGTGGCAGTAAGGCGCTGGGTCGCAGCAAGAAACTCGTTCAGCCTTATCTGGGAACTTTCTTTATCCTGGGGCTGCTGGTGGGCATCATTGCCCTCATGGTTGTCGGCGGAGCTACGCTGATCCCCCAGCAGTACGTGCAACTCGCCGTCGCGCTCTTGCTCAATGCGATCACGACGATCTTCTCCACGGCTGTCTTCGTCGTCTTCTATTTCTCCTGCCGCTGCGGCGTCGACAACTTCGATCTGGAGCATCTCGCCGCCGCGGTGGGCGAGTCGGCGCCGCCCGCCCTGGAACCGGAGGCGATCTGACGCGCCATTATGCCGCTCGCTTCCCTCGCCGCGAATCTGATGACGGCGCTGCCCGACGCGGAAACGATCCGTCGCAAGGCCGCCGAGGTCGTCGCGCGGCCCGAGTTCCAGCTCGACAACGACCGGCAGAATGAGTCGCTCGGCTTGTTCATGCGGATCCTGCTGTGGCTGCTCAAGCCGCTCCGCTGGTTCCTGGAGTTGATCGCCGATTTGCCGTCACCGTTGTGGTGGCTGGTCGTGATCTTGTTGTCCGTGGCGGCCCTGGCGCTCATCGGGCACATCCTCTGGTCGTTCTATCGGGCCGTCATCGGCACGCCGCGCAAAAGGCTGACGGCGGCGCTCCAAGACACCCGTTCCACGCCGGAAGAGATCGAGCGCGCCGCCGCGGAAGCTGAAGCGCGCGGCGACTGCATCGGCGCGGTGCGGCTCTGGTTCCGCGCGGGGATCCTGCGGATCGAACGGGCCGAGGACAAGAAACTCCGCCGCGGGCTGACGAATCACGAACTGCTGCGCCGCTACCGGTCTTCGCCGCTCTTCGAACCGCTCGACTGGTTCGTGCGGACGATCGACGCGAAGTGGTACGGCTACGAAGCGTGCGTGCCGCAAGATTGCACGCTGAGCAAGGAGGAATACGCCCGCATCTGCCAGTGGTCGGTCCGGAGGCCCCATGCCGTCGGTGCGTAGCCTCATCCTGTTGTCGGTGTTCATCCTGGTGGTGTCGCTGCTGGCCGCCTGGCTCTCGCTGTTCGCCGCGCCCGATTCCGGCGGCCGCGGCCACGACACGTACGGCACCAAAGGTTACGGCTACAAGGCGGTGTTCGATTCGCTCCGCGAACTCGGCGTTCCCGTGCGCCGCGACATCTCGCCGCCGGAACCGACCGCGGCAGAGAAATCACTCGTGCTGTTGCAACCCGATCGAAACCTCACCGGCACGGAACCGATCTACCTGCGGCGTCTCTTGCCGTGGATCGAACGGGGAGGCCGCCTGACGGTCGCGTTGCCACGCAAAAGTCCTCTCGATGAGCTGACTTCTCAAGCCAGCCGGAGACGTGATGCGGAGAACCCCGTCGAGTTGCCTTCCGTCCTCGAAGCGCTGGAACTAAACGGCGTGACGGCGGAGATTCATTCCACGCTGCCCGTTGACCAGAATTCGCGCCGCCGCTTCCGTCCCCAAGAGGACATCTCGCTGGAAGAAGAATTCAAGCAGGCGCTGGAAGCCGCGCCGCCGCCGCGTTTGATCGACGTGCAATCCACGGGAACGCTGAAAGACCTCGCGATCACGCAACTCTCGATGCCGAGCGACGAGATTCAGGCGTTGGACATCGAATCGCAGGAACCGCTCGGCGTCATTCGCTACACCAGCGGCGAGGACGAGCGCATCCTGGTCGCGGAGTTCGCCCGCGGCAATGGCCGCATCGTCGTCATTTCGGATCATGCGCTATTCCGCAATCGGTATCTCGCGCAGGCCGACAACAGCGTTCTTGCCGCGAAATTATTTTCGTCCGACGGCCAGCCGGTGGTGTTCGACGAGTTCTATCACGGGCTCGGCGCGCGGGGGAATCCGCTGTTCCTATTGACGCGGCCCGGATACGCGGCGCTGGCGCTCGGGTTGTTGCTCTTCAGCGGACTCGCCGTCTGGCGCGAGGCGATCCTGCTCGGCCCGTCGCTGCCGGATCAAACCGTGGATCGCCGGGACATCGGCGAGTATCTCACGGCGATGGGCCGGTTCTTCTCCCACGGACGCCAGGCCCGGCCGTTTCTCGTGGAGCAAGTGCGGGCCGGCGTGCTGCGGGAATGGTGCCGCAAACTGTCGATCGCCACCGAAACGCCCGACGCCGACATGATCGCCGGCCTGTTGACGCGCAAGCATCCCGCGGCGGGCGACCGGCTGCGGACGACGCTTGCCGACGTTGACGCCCAATTGCAATCCAAATCGAAATGGACCGAACAGGAAACAATCAACGCCTTGCGGAGGTTGACAGCTTGTCTCTCGACGAACACGTAAAATCGATCCGGGCCCAACTGGAAAAGGTCATCTTCGGGCAGGAGGAAGTCCTCGACTTCGTTCTGGCGGCCCTCTTCAGTTGCGGACACGTCCTGCTCGAAGGCCCGCCCGGCGTGGCGAAAACGCTGCTCGTGCGGACGATCGCCGCGACGCTGCACCTGGAGTATCGCCGCATCCAGATGACGCCCGACCTGTTGCCGAACGACGTCACCGGCTCGTCGATTTACCGCGAAGACACGCGCACGTTCGAATTCCGGCGCGGTCCGCTGTTCGCGAATTTCGTTCTCGCCGATGAAATCAACCGCGCCTCGGCCCGTACGCAGTCGTCGCTCTTGGAAGCGATGCAGGAACTGCAGGTGACCTACGACGGCGAAACGCACAAATTGCCGGAGCCGTTCGTCGTCTTCGCGACGCAGAACCCGATCGAGCAGGAAGGAACGTACCCGCTGCCGCTCGCGCAGCTCGACCGGTTCATGTTCAAGCTGAAAGTCGGCTATCCCTCGGCAGAGGCAGAACGCCGCGTTCTCGCCGCGCATCACGCGACGTCGGGCCTGTCGTCGCCCGAGCGGATGATGGTCGAGAAGGTGATGGGCGCCGAAGAAATTCTGTCGGCCCGGCAAGTGATCCGGGAGACGTTCGTCCGCGATGAAGTCATCGGCTATGTGCAGCGGCTCTTGCATGCGACCCGCGATTTCGATGCGCTGGAAGTCGGCGCGAGTCCGCGTTCTGGCCTAATGCTGCTCGTCGGCGCCAAGAGCCTGGCCCGGTTCCGCGGCCGCGACTACGTCACGCCGGACGACATTCAGGAAGCCTTCCGCCCGGCACTGCGGCACCGCGTGGTTCTCAGCCCGACCGTCGAACTGGAAGGCACCGACGTGGACGACGTGCTCGCCGAGATTCTCGAAACGGTCGAGGTGCCGCGGTGATTGTTCGTCCCGGCCGCCGGTTGTTGCACGCCGCGGCGGCGCTGACCGCACTCGGGCTGCTGGCGTTCGCGTGGGGGCCGCTTTTGTGGTTCCTCGCCGCAATCGTCGTGGCGTTCGCCGTGTTGGCCGTTCAAGATGCGCGATTGGCTTGGGCGGCGTTGAATCGGGTCCAGCCGTCGCGGCAATTGCCGGGCGTCGTCGGGCGCGATCTCGTCTTTCTCGATGCCCTGAAGCTCGTGCACGACAACGGATCGCCCGTCGCCGGCGAAGTCCGCGACGTCTTTCCGCCGGCGTGCGAACCCGATTGGTGGTCGCAGCCATTTCAATTGGCCGCGGAGGATTCCGTCGCGTTGAACGCCGTCTGCCGCATTCCGCGCCGCGGCAAACATCGCTTCGGACCGATCTGGATTCGCGTCGCCGGGCCGTGGGAACTGCTGGAAGTGCAGCGGTCGTTCGACCTTCCCGGCGACGTCAAAGTTCTGCCGGAAACCTTCGTCGCGCCGGACGAATTGCAGAAGGACGCGAAAGCCGAGCTACAGCAACTCGACAAGCTGACGAAAATCCGCCAGCAGGGAGCCGGCACCGAGTTCGTTACGCTCGACGAGTTCCGCCGCGGCGACGATCCCCGCCGCATCGACTGGCGCTCCACCGCGAAGCACGGCTTTCCCATCGTGCGGCGCTATCAGGTCGAGCGGCACCGCGACGTGATGATCCTCGTCGACTGCGGCCGCCTGATGGGCGCGATGACCGATCGCGGCTCCAAACTCGATTGCGCGGTCGACTCCGCGCTCAACCTGGCCCGCGTCGTCCTCGATAGCGGCGACCGCTGCGGCATCGGCTACTTCGACAGCCAGCTGCGCGGCTATCTCCCTCCGGTCGCCGGGCCGAAATCGCTGCGGCATCTCGTGGAGTGCATTTACGATTTGCAGACGCAGTGGCAGGAGACCGATTACTCCCGCGTCTTCGCCGAGATGCAGCGGCGGCAATCCAAGCGTTGCCTGATGGTCGTCCTGTCCGACCTCGGCGACGCCGAAACGTCCCGCATGCACTGCGCGGTGCTGGAACGGTTGAATCGCCGGCATCTTGTGCTGTTCGCTGCACTGCGGACGCCGCTGATCGACCGCGTGATCCATGAAGAGTCGACGACGCTGGCCGGCGGCGCGAAGCAAGCCGTGGCGATGGGCCTCTCCCGCGACCGCAGCCGCGCGCTGCACGCGCTGCGTCACGGAGGCATTCGCGTCCTCGACGTCGAACCGCAGAAACTCACCGTGCCGCTGATCAACCAGTTCATCGACCTCCGCCGCGCGAACCGGCTGTAATCTTCGTGAGTCGTGCCACTGCTTGGCGGCATGTCTCTTGACTCTGGCCCCACCGTGCTTCATCGTGACGCAAAATCTCCGTTCCACCGACTTCTCGCGAGGAGACCCGTCGATGCGCTGCTCGATTCTGTCCGTGCTGATGCTGTCCGCCGCGTTTGCGTTCGCCGCGGACGAGAAGAAAGCCTTTCTCAACGAGAAAGACGCCGGGGCGGATTTCGCTACGCAGGGGGAATACTCCGGCGACATCACGGTCGACGGGCAGGCGCATAAGGTCGGCGTGCAGGTCGTGGCCCGCGGCGACGGCAAATTCCTCGCCGTCGGACATAAGGGGGGCCTGCCGGGCGACGGTTGGGACGACACCGAACGCGTGAAGGCCGAAGGCAAGACGGAGAACGGCGAAACGAAATTCGGCGGCGACAACCTGTCGGCCATCGTCAAGGATGGCAAGATCACGGTCCGCGACAATAACAACAACGTCGTCGGCGAGCTGAAGAAAACGAATCGCACCAGCCCCACGCTCGGCGAAAAGCCGCCGGCCGGCGCGGTCGTCCTGTTCGATGGGAAAAACGTCGATCAGTGGGAACCCGGCAAGCTCGCCGAGGAAATGCTGATGGGCGTCGGCACCCGCACCAAGCCGAAGTTCGGCAGCTTCAAGCTCCATCTCGAATTCCGCACGCCGTTCATGCCGAACGCCACCGGACAGGCCCGCGGCAACAGCGGCATGTATCTGCACGACCAGTACGAATGTCAGATCCTCGATTCCTTCGGACTCGACGGCCTCGACAACGAATGCGGCGGCCTCTACAGCGTCTCGAAGCCGAAGGTCAACATGTGCTTCCCGCCGCTGGCGTGGCAGACGTATGACGTCGATTTCACCGCCCCGAAAATCGACGATCAGGGCAAAGTCCTCGAACCGGCCAAGGCGACGATCAAGCACAACGGCGTCATCATCCACGAAAACGCCTCGCTAAAAGTCACTCCCGGCGGCGGCCAGACCGACCAGAAACCCGGCCCGCTCTATCTGCAAGACCACGGCGACCCCGTGCGGTTTCGGAATATCTGGATCGTCGAGAAGAAGTAGCACTCGGTATTCGGCTCCGTTCGGCGCGGGTCTCCCGACCCCGCCGACTCATCCGACCGAAGGTCTCCTCTTCGATGGAACGAAAGGCAGCGGTCAGGAGACCGCAAGAGAAAACCGGCGGGGTCGGAGACCCGCGCCGAACAGAATAACGTCTATTTCGTGCTCGAACGTCGACGCACCATGCCACCACTGCAAATCTCCTTCTCGACGCTCGCCTGCCCCGACTGGTCCTGGGACGACATCCTGCGGTTCGGGCCGGAGTATGGATACGACGGCGTCGAAGTCCGTCTGCTCCAGCGGGAAGTCAACCTGCTCGCGCGGCCGGAGTTTCAAGCCGATCAACTTGCGCAGCGGCGGCGGGAACTGGAGCGGGCGAAGTTCCTGGTCTGCGGATTGGCGTCGTCGGTCCATCTGCACGACGACGACCCCGCGCTGCGGGCCGAGCACGTGCGGATCGGCGGCGAATATCTGGCGCTGGCCGAAGCGCTCCGGGCAGGGTTCGTCCGCGTCTTCGGCGACGTGGTGCCGCCGGAGTCCGAACCCCAGCGCCGCAAGACGACGTTGCAGAACATCGCCGATGCACTCAACTCGCTCGGCGATCTCGCCGGGAAGCGCGGCTTGCAGGTGCTGCTGGAGACGCACGGCGATTTTTCCGCCACGCCGCCGGTAGTGGAAGTGATCCGCGCGGCAAACCATCCGCACGTCAACGTGCTCTGGGACACGCATCACGCCTGGCGGTTCCACGGCGAAGCGGTCGCCGATACGTGGAAAAACTTGCAGCCCTGGACGCGCCACGCCCACTGGAAAGACTCGGTCCTGATCCCCCAACGCGAACCAGAATCGGCCGAAGCCGCCGCGGCGGCGCAAGAGGCGGCGGCCTTGATGGGCGGGCATCAGCACGCCGATTACGTGCTGTTCGGCGGCGGCGAATTCCCGGCCCGCGATTGCCTGCGTGTCATGACGCAAGGCGGCTACGCCGGATGGCATTCGCTCGAATGGGAAAAGATGTGGCACCCGGAACTCGTCGGCCCGGACGTCGCACTGCCGCTGTTCCCGCGCAAGTTGCGGGAGCTGCACGCGACGCTGTGATCGTTTCTTCGGCCCAACCAGGGGGCTTACGCCCCCCGCTCGGAACGAAGTCTCTTCGTCATAGCTCCGCCAGCCAGCTTTGGAAGATCAGCGCGTTCCACAGCGGGTAATGCCAATCGACGCGGCCGCTCTGGTGTTCGTCCCATTTCCGGCGAATTGCCGCGGGGTCGAGATAGCCGTCCTGCTGTAAGCGCGATTCGTTCAACAGATCGGCGGCCAACTCTTTGAGCGAACCGCGCAGCCAGTGATCGATTGGCACGCCGAAGCCCGCTTTCGGCCGTTCGAAGAGTTCCGTCGGCACGTGCCGGGCCAGTAGCGCGCGGAGAACGCGTTTCCCTTTCCGCCCGTCGGTTTTGAACTCGTGCGGCAAGCTCCAGGCAAATTCCACCACGCGGTGATCGATGATCGGCACGCGGGCTTCCAGCGCGACGAACATGCTGGCCCGGTCGACTTTCGTGAGAATGTCGTCCGGCAGATACGTCAGCGCATCGAGATACATCCACCGCTGCTGCGGCCGGAACCGCGGCCACGTCTCGGGTGATTCGAGCAGCGTCCGCGGCCAGGCAGCATCCTTCACCAGCGTCGGCTCGTCGTGCCAGTGGCCGAGGCAGCGGATGTAACGTGCCTCCGGTCCGTCGTCGCCGAGCACCCGCGCTCCGCCGCGCAGAACTTTGCGGACCAGTCCCGCCGGAGCGCCGCCGGCGAGCGAGGTCAGCACGCGGGCCCCCGTTTTCCGCAGCCGCCGCGGCAGCACGCTGTTCAGCGAGGCGTAGTCGAACGCGTCGAAGTAGCGGTTGTAGCCGCAGAAGAGTTCGTCGCCGCCATCGCCCGACAGGCTCACCGTGACATGCTTCCGCGCCAGCACCGAGACGAGGTGCGTCGGAATCTGCGACGAGTCTCCGAACGGTTCGTCGTACATCGCCGGCAGCTTCGGAATGACGTCGAGCGCTTCCCGCGGCGTGACGTACTGCTCGGTGTGCTCGGTCCCCAGATGCTTCGCCACGTCCTTCGCGTAGACAGCTTCGTTATACCCCTGCTCCGCGAAACCGATCGTGAACGTCTTCACCGGCCGCGTCGATTGTTTCTGCATCAGCGCGACGACGGTCGACGAATCGATGCCGCCGGAGAGAAACGCCCCGAGCGGCACGTCGGCGATCATCCGCAACCGGATCGAATCGGTGAGAATGTTCTCCAACTGATCAACGGCTTCTTCGAACGTGCCTGAGAATGGATTTCGCACGCCGCGTTCGGCGAGATCGCGCAGACTCCAGAAGGGTTGCGGATCGGGATCGCGCGGGCCGTCGGCCGTCAACGTGAGCATCGTCCCCGGCGGTAGTTTGTGAATGCCGCGATAGATCGAAGCCGGCGTCGGCACGTAGCCGTACCGCATGAACAATGCGAGCGAACCGCGGTCGATCTCCGGCCGCAACGCGGGATGCGCCCGCAGCGCTTTGAGTTCCGAGCCGAACAGAAACACGTCGCCCGACCAGCCGTAGAACAGCGGCTTGATCCCCATCCGGTCGCGAACGAGGGACAGCGTCCGCTGCTGCGTGTCCCAGACGGCGAGGGCAAACATGCCGATGCATTGTTCGATCGTGCGTTTCAGGCCCCAAGTGGAAATGCCGGCCAGCAAGACCTCGGTGTCGGAGTGCCCGCGAAACGCAAGCGACGGCGATTCGAGTTGTTTGCGCAACTCGGCATGGTTGTAGATTTCGCCATTGAAGACGATCCAGTAGCGGCCACAGGCCGATTGCATCGGCTGATGGCCGAGCGGCGACAGGTCGATGATCGACAGCCGCGTGTGGCCGAGCCCGACACCCGCCGCCGGATCGAGCCAGTCGCCGCGATCGTCCGGCCCGCGATGATGCAGCGCGGCGGTCATCGCCTGCAGAATCGAATGCTGCTCGTCGCCGGTCCGCGTCGCCGAGCGATCCCAAAATCCCGTCAATCCGCACATGCCGTCTTCTCAAAGCCGCGGATGGCATCCGCGGTCTTCGTTTTCGTTCGTGGAGAACCGCGGATGCCATCCGCGGCTTTGGCAGCAATTACCCGGCGGCCTCGATGAGCAGTTCTTCCAACTGTTTGACGCCGGTTTCCACATCATAGCGTTCCCGGATGACCGGCTGCGCCTGACAGGCGCGCGCTTGCCACGTTTCCGGATGGGCGATTCGGTCCGCAATCGCCGCGGCAAGCGCGGCGGGGTCTTGCATCGGCACGAGCGTGCCCCAGCGGCCGTCTTCGAGGATCTCCCGCGGGCCGCTCGGACAATCGGTGGAAATCACCGGCGTGCCGAGGGCGAGGGCTTCGAGTAGCACGTTCGGCGAACCTTCCGTCAGCGAGGGCAGACAGAAGACATGCGCCGCGCGATAGTACGGATACGGATTCGCGACGATGCCCATCCATTCGATGTGCGCTTCCAATCCGAGCCGCCGCGCTTCATCGAGCAGAGCCGTCCGTTCGGGACCGTCTCCCAAGATTTGCCACAAGATGTTCGTCTGCGGATGATCCCGAACCACCAGACGGATTGCTTCCAGCAGATCGCGATGGCCCTTGTAGCGATCGATTCGTCCCACGGTGAGAATCCGGAAACGACCGGCTGCGTCCTCGGAAAGCGCCTCTTGCGACAGCGCGTCGATTTTCGCCACGTTCAAGACATTCGGCACGACGCGCACCTGTTCCGGCGGCAGACGGAAATACTCGATCACCCGGTTGCGCAATCCGGCGGAGTTTGCGATCACGATGTTTGCGGTTCGATAGACCCGCTGCGCGAATCTCCGCCACGCCCATTGACGTTGGGAGAAGTAGAGGTCCATCTGCACTTGCGGATCGGCAACGACGGTGGAGATGCGCGGCGTGCCGGTCCACCAGGTCGCCGGACCTGTATCGAGTGTGGCCTGAAACGTCCGATCGTAGACGACGTCAATCTTTTCACGTCGCAGCAACTGCGCGACGAATTGCCAGCGACGCAATCTCCCCAGGCGAAGACGAGTCGAATTCCGAGGCGACTCTTGAAAGGCATGAATCGGTACGTCGCCCGGCACTTCGGCGAGCAACGGGCCTTGCTTCGTCACCAAGCCTAGAATCGGCGTGAAACGCCGGCGATCCAGCTGGCGGACCATTTCCAGGACCTGGCGTTCCGCACCGCCGGCGTCGAGAGACGCCACGTAGAACAGCACGCGGAGGGGTGGACGCGACGAAGTCATGAGGCTTTCAAGCGGGAACTCGCCGCGCCGGCGAAGTCAGGGCAACATCCAGGAATCGTTGTTCGAGCGCAGGCAGACCGAGTTCGATATCGTACTTCTCGCGCAGCGCACGGCTGGCCGCCTGGGCGCGAAGCCGCTCTTCGGGTAACCGGTCGAGCGCCGTGGCGAGGGCGTTCGCCAACGCCGCGACGTCGCCCGGCGGAACCAGCGTGCCCCATTTGCCGTCTTCGAGGATTTCCCGCGGACCGGTCGGACAATCGGCGGCGATGGACGGCAGGCCGCAAATCAACGCCTCGATCAGCACGTTCGGCAATCCTTCCGTCAGGCTCGGAATGACAAAGAGATCCGCCTGATGATAATAAGCCGCGGGATTCGACAGAAAGCCCGTGAACACCACCCGGTCTTGCAGCCCCAGGCGTTCGACCTGAGCGCGCAACGCGGCTTCCTGCGGACCTTGCCCCACAATCGCCAGTTGCACCCGCCGCCCGCGCCGATTCAGTTCGGCGAGCGCATCAAGCAACACGGCTTGCCCCTTCTGCGGATGCAACCGGCCGACGGTCGCGATCCGGGCGCCGTCCGCCGGCCAATTCACGTTTTCCGTCGGCTGATCCAACCGCGAGAAATCCCGCAGGTTCAGGAAGAGTTCGATCTGTGACTCGGGCAAACCGTATAGCTCGACGAGTTGCCGGACCACGCCGCGCGAATTGGCGTACACCCGATCCGACGAGGCATACGCCCAGCGAGCCAGTCTATGCCGCCACGGCGTGCGGGTCGTGAAATCGGTCTCCAACTCGACGGCTGGTTCGGCGACGCAGTAGGCAATTCGCGGCACCGGGGCGAAACGAGCCGCCAGTGCGGTCTCATACGCCAACCGCACGCCCCAGGAAAACACGAGTTCGACGCGCTGCTGCCGGCAGATGCGGCTGAGATGCCAAGCCCGCGCTTCCGACAGCAGACGGAACTTGCCGGCGAGCTTCTGGGGCAGTGTCTCTTCACGCGGTCTATCCACATGCGCGAACACGGGGACATCCGCGGGAACTTCGGCGAGCAGTTCGCCGCTGCGATACGCCAGATAGAGCATGGGTGCGAAGCGCTTGCGGTCCATCCGTTTCAGCAGATCGACCATGCACCGTTCGGCGCCGCCGCCGCCAAGGCTTCCGATCACGAACAGCATTCGCACCGGCGGCATGTGGTTCCTCACGTCCTTGCGGTCTGTTCGAGAAATCGTTCCAGCGTTCTCGCGCCGGCTTCGACGCCGAAGCGTTCGCAGACCGAATTCCGCGCCGCTGTCAGAAACTCCGCGTTCGGCGGCGATGCCAGAATTTGTCTCAGTCCCGCCGCCAGCGCTGCGGCGTCCTCCGCAGGAACCAGCGTGCCGAACCGTCCATCCTCCAGGATTTCGCGCGGCCCAGTCCGGCAGTCGGCCGCCACGACCGGAACACGGCAGGCGAGCGCCTCGATCAGCACGCCGGGCATTCCTTCACGTCGCGAAGACAGAACGAAAGCATCCGCCGCTGAGAGATACGAATAGGGATTGGCCTGGAATCCGAGGAACCGAACATTTTTCTCCAAATTCAACCGCGACGCCAACTCGCGCAGTTCCGTTTCCTGCGGCCCCTGTCCGAGCAGCAAAAGCTGGATGGCGGGATACTGCGTCCGGAGTTGTGACATCGCGTGCAGCAGCAGGTCGAAACCTTTGTCGGGATGCAGCCGGCCGATGGCGACCACGCGCGGCGTTCGCTCCGGCGTCTCGGCCGGCGGTTGCGCGGCCAAATGTTCGATTCGTCTCAGATCGCGAAAGTTCAACAGCTTGCCCATCTGCGCTGCGGGGAGTCCATAAAAGTCAGCCACCGATTCACGCAACGACTCGGAATTCGCGACGACTCTTTTCGCGGACCGATACGCCCACCGTGCCAGCCAGAATCGCCCAGGAAACCAGCGCGGAAAGACTTCGTCCACATCGGCCTGCGGCTGGCAATAGACATGCGCCAAATGCGGTGTTGACGTTCCAATCAGCGCTAATGTGACTTCATAACTGCACAACAGCGACCACGACATCACGACATCGACGGGGTTCTTCCCCAACACCTCTCGCAGATGTGCCGCGCGGGCCGCGCACGGACAATGAATTTTGGCGAGCAGCCGCTGGAACGGACTACGGCGAGTTTCACCGTCCCAGAACGCCGTGATCGGCACGTCGGCCGGAACTTCCGACAGCAATTCGCCGCGGCGATACGCCAGATAGAGTCGCGGCTCGATCCGCGCCCGGTCGACGTTGTTCAGCAAATCGACCAGCCGCCGCTCCGCGCCGCCGCCTCCCAGCGACCCGGCGACAAACAACACACGCAACGGCTGGGACATCGCTCGGCTCACGCGGTCCCCGGTTGGCGGCGGGCCAATTTCCGCAAAATCTCCGCCCCGCGGCACAGCGTGTCGTCCGTCGCCGCGTACGAGATGCGGAAGTGCGTGTCGTGCGCGCTGAAGACGTTGCCCGGGATGATCAGCAATTCATTCTTGATCGCCTCGGTGACGAACTCGGTGCCCGTTCCCCATGGCGCTTTCAAGAAGAGATAAAACGCCCCGCCGGCGCCGTGAATCTCGAAGTCGTCCTTCAGCTCGGCCACCATCAGGTCGCGTTTCTTCCGGTATTCGGCGACGCGGTCGGAGATGTCGTAATTCCACGCCGCCACGCCGGCCCATTGCACCGGGTGCGGCGAGCAGACGAATGTGAACTGCTGCAGCTTGATCATCTCTTGTATGATGTGCTTCGGCCCGTGCGCCCAGCCGATCCGCAGGCCCGTCATCGAATGCGATTTGCTGAAGCCGTCGATGACGATCGTCTGGTCGTTCCACGCCGCCGGGCTGGCGAACGGGCCGTCGTAACAGAACGCCTTGTAGATTTCATCGCTGATCAGGGCGATGTCCTTCTCGCGGCATAGCTCGGCGAGGCCTTTCAATTCGTCTGCCGTTGCCACGGCCCCCGTCGGATTCGACGGACTGTTGACGAGAATCACCTTCGTCCTCGGCGTGATCGCGTCGCGGACTTTGTTCAAGTCGATGCCGAAATCGGGATACGTGTCGATCAGGACCGTTTTCCCGCCGGCCATCGTCGTCAGATGTTTGTACATCACGAACCACGGATCGAAGCAGATGACTTCGTCGCCGGGGTTCACCAAGACCGAGAGCGCCAGTATCAACCCGCCGCTGGTACCGCTGGTCACGAACGCCTGCCGGTCGGCGTGACCGTATTGTGCATCAACCGACGATTGGATGACGTCGAGCAGCGGCTTGATCCCCTGCGTCTGGCTGTAGGCGTTGCGGCCCGCGTCGACGGCCTGATGCAGCGCCTGCTTGATTGGCTCGGGCGTGTCGAAGTGGGGCTGCCCGATGCTGAGATTGATCGGGTTTTTCATCGTCGCCGCGAGGTCGAACACCTTGCGAATGCCGGACGCGTCAATCTTCCGCATCCGGTCGGCAATCCAACGGTCACTCATCAGACAATTCCCGGGCAAATGGAAGGCATCTCGCGCAGAGCCGCGAAGAGGAAAGACAGGTTTCGCACAGAGGCACAGAGCTCACAGAGAGTAAGAAAGAGGCTTGGCCCTCTGATTTTTCTCTGTGTCCTCTGTGCCTCTGGGCGAAACCTTCTTCTGCTTCTTCTTCGCGAACTCTGCGACTTAGCGTCTCTGCGAGAGACGGTTTTTATGCGGTGAATGATACGCCCAGAGTCTCCCGCAAACCGGCGGCGTTGCCAAGTTCACGGCGAAGATTGCTGATGACTCAGCCCTCACGGCGGGCGCTCGGCGACCAGGATTTGCAAAAACTGCAAAATGCAACGGTTGTAAGGACTACAATTGCACCACTCCGCGTGCGATTGAAAATTTGGCCTCTCAAATCTCGAACCTAAAAACGCCATACACGATAAGCACTTACGGCAGAACCCGTCTGAACGCCCGAAAATTCGGCATTCTTGGCACGGTCCGTGCAATACTCCCTTTCCGCCTGAACTTGAAACCTCAACTCAAGCCTGATGAATCCCCTTCGGACGGCTTGCAAGTGACAGGGAATACCTACCGGCCCGACGGGAGACGGGCCTCCACCCGCCCACTGCACACCTCACATTCTCATGCCCACGCAGGCCGGGAACCAACCGCAATGGTTCCCGGCCCCTTGCCTTTTATGGGCCCAAATTTCGCTGCGAACTCGCCAGCGACTCTCGTTGATCGCTGGCGAGTTCGCAGCGCCTTTCGTCACGCTCCTCTTCCCCCGAACCTCCGTCGCGCCTACACTGTCTGAGAAGGACGATCCCACTTCCCTCATTACATGGACGCTCTCCACACGACATGCCTGAACCGATTCGCGACGAGCTTCAAGTCCAGCATCGCACCGCCATCCTGGTGGCAGTCGCCGACCACGACCGCAAGCTCCCCAAAGAGCATGTCCTCGACGAACTCAAAGGCCTCGTCAAAACCGCCGGCGTCAAAGTCGTCGGCGAACTCGTCCAGAACCGAGAGCGGCCTCACCCCGCGACATGCCTCGGCAAGGGGAAGATCGAAGACCTCAACGAGCTGCTCGACCTCACGCGGGCCGAACTCGTTATCTTCGACAACAACCTCACACCAGCCCAGGGCCGGAACCTGGAGCAGGAAACCAAGCGGATCATCGTCGATCGCAGCGAGCTGATCCTCGATATCTTCGCCAGCCATGCCCGTACGCACGAAGCCAAGCTGCAGGTCGAGCTGGCCCAACTGCAATACACCCGCACCCGCTTGAAGCGGATGTGGACGCACCTCGAACGCATCGACGGCAGCGGCAACGCCCGCGGTCCCGGCGAAAAGCAGATCGAAACCGACCGCCGCCTCATCGACCAGCGCATCTCCGAATTGAGAAGCCGCCTGCAGGAAATCGAAATCCGCCGCGAGCGGATGGTCCGACAGCGCGAGTCGCACGCCCTCGTCTCGCTCGTCGGCTACACGAACGCCGGCAAGAGCACGCTGATGAACGCCCTGACCGGCGCCGACGTCTACGTCGCCGATCAACTGTTCGCCACGCTCGACACCCGCACCCGCAAGTGGACGATCCCCGGCTGGGGCGACGTGCTGCTCAGCGATACCGTCGGTTTCGTCCGCGATCTGCCCCACTCGCTGGTCGCGTCGTTCAAATCGACTTTGGAAGAAGCCCGGCAAGCCGACTTGTTACTGCACGTCGTCGACGTGAGCCATCCCGAAGCCGAGGAGCAGGTCGACACGGTCGAACGCGTGCTGAACGAGATCGGCGTCGGACTCGACAACTTCATTCTCGTCCTCAACAAGATTGACGCCGTCGAAGACCGCGGTCTCGTCGACATTCTGCGCCGCAAGTACGCCCACTCCGTCACGATCAGCGCCGCGAAGAACATCGGCCTGGACAAGCTCGCCGCCCTGGTGGCCGAGCGGCTCGCCAGCGGCTTTCTCGATCTGGAGATCGAAGCCTCCGCCGGCAACGGCCGCTTGTTGGCGTTTCTCGCCGAGCACGCCACCGTCCTCAGCCGGAACTACGTCGATTCGACGGTGACGCTGCAATGCCGCCTGCCGCGGCAATTCCTGCACTACCTCCATCAAGACGGCGTGCAAGTCCGCGAACTCAACGGCCACGCCGCCCAGAACGGCGCCCCGCTGCAGGTCGCGTCGGAACCGTAATCAGCCCGGCGAGCGTCGCGGCGTCAGCCCGACGTGTTCCGCTCTGATGCTCATTCCTCCGGCATCGTGCCGAAGCTGAGGTCGTCAGCTTTGATTTGCGTATCGAAGCGTCCCTGATCATCGACGCCGTTCTCGCCGACGCTGTAAACGCGGAACGTTCCCTGCTCCCCATCGACGACGTACTTCAACGAAGAATCGCCGAACGTGTCAAGCGGCACGCGCTCCAGAATCTCCGGCACGAGCGCGTCGATCGTCTCCGGATAGTTGCCGTGGATCGCACGGTATTCGGCGAGGGCGAAGCCGAGAATGTTGAGCGTCTGACGTTGCCGCTCGCGTTGCTCGCCGATCAATGCCTGCTCGCCCGCCGGAGAATACAGCACCAACATCATATCGGCCGCGCCGCGAACGAGTTGTCGACGCGGCATCATCATCAACCGACAGACGTTCTTCCCCGTTGGCTTGATGCTATCTTTCAACTTCGCGGAGAGGCCAAGGATGGCTTGTTGACGTGAAGCGCGGTCCGTAACGCGCAGCGCAGCAACATGTTCATCGATGCCCTGGTTGACGCGTTGCAACAGCCAATTCGGTTGCAGCCAGCCGACATTTAAAACAGGCCCCAGATGCAGGCACTGCATCGTGTCAAGCATCCAGAATCGTTCGCCGTGATTCAGGATTTCGATCATTTCAGGCAACGGCGGCAACGCGGCTCGCAATTCCCGCTGGGTTCGGGCCTGCTCCCGCGACAACGGGGCCGATTGCAGGATGCGGGCATCCGTCGCGCAGCCGACTCCGGAGAGTGCCTCTGCCACCAGTTGATTCAGCATCAGCCCCTGTTGCGCAACCAGTCGGCTCAAGCGGTGAATGGTCGTCGCGTCGGCGAGTGCCTCGCCGATGCGGCCGGCCTGGACATGCGCCATAGCCCTCACGTCGAGCAAGCGGCTGATCTGGCGGCTTTCCGCCAACAATTGGGGCATAAATCCCACCATCGAACCATCGGGCGACACAAAAGGGGAGAAGAACCGTTCGCGCTCGCAAGCCTGCACACAGAGTTGGAGCGGCTGCTCGTTCACCGCCAGCCATGCCGCAATGTCCGGATACTCGTCGTCATCCCACGGCTTCTTTCGGGCGAGTTCCATCTGGTCATTCGCGCGCTGCACACGAGCGAGGTCGCCGCCGAACATCTCGTCGAACGATTGCAGATACGGCCCGCCCAGTTCGAGCGGCGGCATGTCGACGCCGAGCAACTCGAAGTACCGCTTCCGCACGCTGACATCGATCACTCCCGGTCCTAACGCCTGAACCAAGAGGACGACCGCGTTGTTCTCCGGTGTCACGCCTACGGAAGCCTCGGCATTCAGCGCCGCCAGGTAATCGACCTGACCGTTCGGTTTAAGCGGCCCGGTGATGACCGTCGTCTTCGGCCCCGGCGTCAGCCACACCGGCCACACCTGGAACAACAGCCACGCGAAGAACGCGACGCCGCACACCGCGGCCAATCGCCGCCAGATCGACCACCGACGAGTTAACATTCAGCGACACCCTGAGAGGTCGGCTTCATCCCACGCTGGCGAGTTCGCCGAGCGCACGAACGTGAGATCCGCGCCAAAGGATCACGCCGCGGCTGAGAAATTCCCATCTACTACCCGCTGCTCAGGGCTGCAGTTCGTCAATCGACTTCGCAGGAACGAACTGATCGAGGTGTTTGCGGTTGTTGGTGACGATCGTTCCCACCGCGCCCAGCGCCTGGGCGGCGAGAATGACGTCCCCGTCGAGAGAATGATCGGATGCGGTTGGTTTGCCGCGCGAGCGCGCATCGGCCCAGAGACCGGCGGCACGCAACATCGTATCCGTGTCGAGAGGCAAATAGTTCAGCAGCTCTGCCAGTGCATCCAGGCGGTCCAGGCTTTTTTGCGTGGACTGGCCTTTGCGAATCAGATGCAACAATTTGCGGTGAAGTTCATAGTCGCAAACTTCGGGAACCTACACGTCCGCGTTGCGACGTAGAACATCCGAGAGCCACTTCGAAACCGGCTTGCTCTGAGCATCGGAGGGATGACACAACGCAGCCAGAATTCCCGTATCAAGTAGCAACGTCATCTTCAGTGTCCCGGCAACGCATGGTCAGATCGGCCGCTTTGCGGATTTCGTCCATGACCATCGTGTCGTAGGCGGGATCCTCCTCCGACCATTTTCGCAGCAGCTTGATCAACTGTTCGTACCGTTGTTGTCGCGAATCCGGCGTCGGCAGCGTCTGAAGGTCTTCCATTGCGAACTCCGGCGACTTGGAGGGGAACAGAGTTTTATCATCGACGAATCGTCGTCGCCGAACAAGCGAAAAACACATCAAGTCGACGCCGCAGGCTCGCGCCTTCGCACATCAAATACCAAACACGCACGAAAATCTCGCCGATCCCAGGGGCGGTTGTCGCGGAATGGGGGCCGCTTGTTTAACAAGCGCGCAGCAGCCACTCGGCAGCCATTCAGCGACCATCGGCAGCCACGCCGCGCGCAGAAACCAACGCGCCACGCGCAATTTTCGGCATTTCGTCCTCATTTCCAAACAGAGTCCTCAAAATTCAGGACTTGCGCTCGCTTTTTCGACATCTTGTTGCGCAACACCTCCCGCTGGGGTAGAGGAACCATTTCCCATGAAAACCCCTGCAATTGACCACGGCTTTTGCATCCACGATAATCAATGGGTCGAGGAAAAGCTGCGTCCTAACCGCCGGAGTATTGCCGTGACGTGGGGCTGCCGGAAAATTCTGTTCGCCGCGCTCGTTCTCGCGTTTTCGCCGGAAATTTCGAGTTCCGCCGCGGAGACCGATTACGAACAGCACGTTCGCCCGCTCCTGGCGAAGTACTGCGTCCGCTGCCACGGCGCGGAAAAGCAGCAGGCGAGCCTCCGCCTCGACTACGCCGCCGGCGCGAAAACAGGCGGCGACAGCGGCCCGGCGATCGCCATCGGCAAGAGCGCTGAGAGCCTCGTCGTGCAAGCGATCCTCGGTAAGGGCGACGTCTCGAAGATGCCCCCCGAAGGCGACGCGCCGACCGCCGAAGAAATCGCCAAGCTCATCGCGTGGATCGACGGCGGCGCGAACGCGCCGGCCGATGAAGCGATTCCCGCAAAGATCATTGCGAACTCGAATCATTGGTCTTTCCAGCCGATCGCGCGTCCGCTTCCCCCGACAATTGTCGGCAGCGCATTGCGTGAGCCGATTGATGCGTTCATCGCTGCGAAACTCCAAGCCTTGCAACTCGCGATGTCCGCCGAAGCGCCGCGTGAAACCTTGCTGCGGCGCGCGACCTTGGACTTGATCGGACTGCTCCCTGCGCCGGAGGAAATCGCCGACTTTCGCGCCGATAGTTCCCCCGATGCCTACGAGCGCGTCGTCGATCGCTTGCTCGCGTCGCCGCATTATGGCGAGCGCTGGGGCCGCGATTGGCTCGATGCGGCCCGCTATGCCGATTCCAACGGCTTCACCCGCGACATGCCGCGGACGATCTGGCCCTATCGCGATTGGGTGATCGACGCGCTCAATCGCAACTTGCCGTTCGATCAGTTCACCATCGAGCAGATCGCCGGCGACCTCTTGCCGAATCCGACGCTCGATCAGCTCGTCGCGACCGGCTTTCATCGCAACACGCTCATCAACGAAGAAGGGGGCACCGACCCGGAGCAGTTCCGCGTCGAGGCCGTCGTCGATCGCGTCAACACGACCGGAGCCGTATTCCTCGGCCTGACGATCGGCTGCGCGCAATGCCACGATCACAAGTACGATCCGATCACGCAGCGCGACTACTACCGGCTCTACGCCTTCTACAACTCGACGGCATTCAATCCCAGTGATCCCTACGCCCCGAAAATCGACGTTCCATCCCCGCTGCAATTGCAGCGGGGCGAGCCGGAACGCAAGGCGGCGATTCGCGCGGAGATTGCCAAGCTCGAACAAGAACTGAAGGACAAAAACGACGAGATCGTCGCCGAGACCGAAGTCTGGGTGCAGTCGCTCACGCCGGAAGACAAGGGTAAGTTGCCGTTCAATGTGAAGAATGCGACGGAGCTTCCGCCGAAAGACCGCAGCGAGCAGCACAAACGCGATCTCGACGGTTATTTCCGTGGGTTGGACATCGCCAAGCAAAAGTATCCGCAGTTGCAGCGCGTCGGCGAGTTGCGGGCCTCCGAACCGCAGTTCGCCACGACGATGGTGACGTTCGAAGAAAAGACGCCGCGAGAGACGTTCATCCAGTTGCGCGGCGACTTCCTTCGCAAAGGGGCGCAAGTCTCGGCGAGCGTTCCCGCCGTGCTGCCGGGATTGGAAGCCTCGACGCCGGGCCGAATGGAATTGGCGAAGTGGCTCGTCTCGCCGGCGAACCCGTTGACGCCGCGCGTCATGGCGAACCGCGCGTGGCAGAAGTTCTTCGGCCGCGGACTCGTCGAAACGGAAAATGATTTCGGTCTGCAAGGGAGCTTGCCGACGCATCCCGAACTCTTGGATTGGCTCGCGACGCGGTTCATCGACCTCGACTGGAATGTAAAGGGCCTGCAGCGGTTGATGGTGACGTCGGCGGCGTATCGGCAGGCCTCCGCGAACCAGGCCGATCTCACAGAGAAGGATCCGCTCAACAAGCTGCTCGGCCGGCAAACGCGGCTGCGGCTCGACGCCGAACTCGTCCGCGACGTCGGGCTCGCAGCCAGCGGGCTGCTCACGGAGGAACTCGGCGGCCCGAGCGTCACACCGCCGCAACCCGACGGCGTCTTCGATTTCACGCAGGACAAAAAGCCGTGGACGTCCGCCACCGGCAAAGACCGCTTCAAGCGGGCGATCTACACGCAGCTCTTGCGATCGAGCCTCTATCCGGCGCTGATGGTCTTCGACTATCCCGATCCCAACTCGGCCTGCACCCGCCGCAACCGATCGAACACGCCGCTGCAAGCCCTGACATTGGCCAACGATCTCGCCTTCGTCGAGTTCACGCGGGGCCTCTCGTCACGAGTCCTGTCGGAACCGCTGACCGACGATTCGCAGCGGATGACGCGGGCCTTCGAAATCTGCCTGACGCGCCCCCCGGCGGCGTCGGAATTGAATCGCCTGCTGGCTTACCTGCAGACTCAACGCCAGGAGTTCGCCGGCCAAACCGACGCCGCGAAAGCCCTTAGTCCTCTGCCTGAACTGCCGGGAGTTGCTGCGGAGGAAGGCGCCGCGTGGACACTGGTTTGCCGCGTGCTGCTGAATCTGGACGAATTCATCACACGAGAATAAGCGCCCTTTAGCGACGCTTCACAGAAGCGTGGTAACAATGGATCAATTGCCGTGACGAATCTCCGAGCTTTCGCGATCCTCGCAGCGTTATGCAGCGTCCTCGGCTGCGGCCAACAACAGCCGACCGTCTCGAACACGGGAGCGAAATCGGCGCCGAGCGGTCCGCAAGCCAACGAAGACGACGCCCGCATCGCAGCGCTGCTCGCGGGCAAGGAGCTGGACGGCGACAAGGCGATTCCGTTTGACGAGTTCTTCGCCAAGCTGGGCCAGGGCCACATGGTCTGGAAGGGCGAGCCGGAGTGGTTCAAGAAGCTTGCCGACGACGCCAAAGCCGCCGGCTCGCCCGCCGTGTATGCCGTCGTCGCGGACGCCTTCGACTCCGGCGTGCTGGTCGCCGCCGAGTACATCCTCGTCATGCCGCAGGACCCGGCGCCGCGCGGCAAAGTGATCGAGGCGTACAATAACTTCTGGAAGACCGACTGGGACCAACTGGAGCCGGAAGAACGCGACGAACTGCAAAGCGAATTCGTGCAGGACCGCGGGCAGTATCTTTCCCTTGTATTTGATCCGTAGCTGGTATGCCGCGACGCGATTCTTCGTAGCGGAAAGAGTTTTTTACTTCGGACACGAATCATTCGTTGATGGAATGTCATGATGCTCAATGAATCGCTTAATCTTCTCCGCCAGACTCGTCGCCATTTCTTTCAGAACTGCCAAGTCGGCATCGGCGCGCTGGGACTCGCGACGCTGCTCAACGGCAAGCCGCTCGGAGCCGCGCCGGACGAATTCGATCCGTCGCAGCCGCCGGGGTTCATGCCAGGGAGCCGCGGGATTCATCATCCGCCGAAGGCCAAGGCGGTGATCTTCCTGTTCCAGGCCGGCGGGCCGAGTCATCTCGAACTGTTCGACCTGAAGCCGAAGCTACAAGAGTTGAGCGGCCAACAGATTCCGCAGTCGTATGTCGCCAACAAGCGGTTCGCGTTCATCAAGCAGGACGCCAAGCTGCTCGGCACCGTGCGGAAATTCGCGAAGCACGGCCTATCGGGGGCCGAACTCAGCGAATGCATTCCTCACCTCGCGAACGTCGTCGACGACATCTGCCTCGTCAAGTCGATGAAGACCGACGTGTTCAACCATGGGCCGGCGAAGCTGTTCCTGAATACCGGCTCGCCGCAGTTCATGGGCCGGCCGAGCATGGGGGCGTGGCTGACCTACGGACTCGGCAGCGAATCGCAAAATCTACCGGGCTTCGTCGTGCTGCAATCGGGCCCGCGCGGGCCGCGCGGCGGCGCGCCGCTGTGGGCCAGCGGTTTCCTGCCGACAAACTTTCAAGGCGTCCCGCTGCGAGCGGGGAAAGAGCCGATCCTGAATCTCGCGAACCCGCTCGGCGTCGACGACAACCGCCAGCGGCAGTTCACGTCGGCGGTGAACGACCTCAACAAGCTGCGGCTCGACGACATGGGCGACCCCGAAATCGCCACGCGGATTTCGCAGTACGAGATGGCGTACCGCATGCAGTCAGCCGCGCCGGAATTGATGGACCTCTCCGGCGAGACGAAGGAGACGTTGGAACTCTACGGAGCCGAACCGGGCAAAGCGTCCTACGCGAACAACTGCCTGCTCGCGCGGCGGCTGGTCGAGCGCGGCGTGCGTTTCGTGCAGCTCTATCACACCGATTGGGACCATCACGGCAATCCGGGGACGGAGCTTGGCAAGTCACTCGATGAGCGTTGTGCCGAGACCGACCGGCCGAGCGCGGCACTCATCAAAGACC
>CAZDGB010000017.1:27317-37178 GCA_964504645.1 uncultured Planctomycetaceae bacterium
AGCACCATCGTCGTCTGGGGCGGAGAGTTCGGCCGCACGCCGCAGGGCGAGCCGCGCGATCTGATCGGCCGGGACCATCACATCGACGGTTACACGATGTGGATGGCGGGCGGCGGTTTTAAAGCGGGCGTCACGGTCGGCCAGACGGACGAAATCGGTTACTATGCCGTGGAAGACACGGTCCACGTCCACGACTTGCAGGCGACGATCCTGCATCTCATGGGAGTCGACCATTTGAAGCTGACTTATAAGTTCCAGGGCCGGCCGTACCGGTTGACCGACGTACACGGTCACGTGATGCCGAAATTGCTGGCATAATTTCAAAGCCCGGCGATTGCATCGCCGGGAACGTCCCGCCGTCGCCGACGGCGGGCTTTGTTTTTTCACTCGACTTTGTTTTCACTATCGAGACGGATCAACTCCATGACGCTCACGCGACGCGACTTTCTGCAAACATCCACCCTTGCCGCAGCAGCTGCGCTGGCGACTCACGTTCACGCGGCGAATCAACCGGCGGAGAGCCCTTCCGAAGTGTTGAACTGCGGCGTGATGGGGTTGCAGCGCGGGCTGGCGCATGTCGGGCGGATTCTCGAATCGACCAAGCAGGCCAAACTGACGTACCTCTGCGACGTCGATCAGAAGCGGATCGATTCCGCGATGAAGAGGGTCGAATCGCAGAACAAGGACGCCAAGCCGACGCCGGTGCAGGACTTCCGCCGGATGCTCGACGACAAGTCGCTCGACTGCGTCTTCATCGCGACGTGCAATCATTGGCATGCCCCGGCGGCGATTCTCGCCTGCAAGGCGGGCAAGCACGTCTACGTCGAAAAGCCCGGCAGCCACAACGCCCGCGAAGGCGAATTGATGATCGAGGCCGCCCGCAAGTACAAGCGGGTCGTGCAGCTCGGCAATCAGCGGCGGACGTGGCCCTCCATGCGGGAAGCGATCGAGAAGCTGCACGCCGGGGCGATCGGCAAAGTCCGCTACGCGCGGTGCAGCTACAAGAGCGAACGGGGCCCGATCGGCCACGGAAAACCTGCGCAGGTGCCGGAGAATCTCGATTGGGCGCTCTGGCAGGGGCCGGCGCCCGATCGCGAATATCTCGACAACATCGTCCACTACAACTGGCACTGGCGCTGGCATTGGGGCGGCGGCGAACTCGCCAACAACGGCCCGCACGCCATCGACATCGCCCGCTGGGGATTGAACGTCACCTATCCGAAGACGATCAGCCACGTCGGCGGCCGCTACCATTTCGACGACGACCAGGAGACTCCCGACACCGGCAATGCCCTGTTCGATTTCGGACATTGCGGCCTGGCGTGGGACTATTCCAGTTGCCACGCCTTTCGCGATCAGAAGCTGCCGATGGTCCACTTCTCCGGCGACGACGGCTCGCTGCACATCCACGAATCGCCGACGTACCAGTTTTACGACAAGCTCGGCAAGCCGACGGAGAAGGGGTCGAGCGACGGCGGCGAAGGGGACCACATCCGCAATTTCCTCACCTGTGTTCGTTCCGGCGAGACGCCGAACTCCGAGATCGAAATCGGCCAGACAAGCGTGCTGTTGTGCCACCTCGGCAACATCGCTTACCGCACCGGCCGCGTGATCAATTTCGATCCCGAGACTCGCAAGATCGTCGGCGACGACGAAGCGACGAAACTCTGGTCCCGCGAATACCGCCCCGGCTTTGAACCCACCGTGTGACGAACGCCGTCCGCTTGCGCTTCGCGGACTCTGAATCGACGCATAGCGGATATTGGATCGCGGATAGCGAATGGGAAAAATGCACCAAGAGGAGAATCGATTTCAATGCTTCGCGTCATGTGCCTGATCATCGTCTTGCTGGCGTGTTCTCCACTCAATCTCGCGGCCGGCGATTGGCCGCAATTCCGCGGACCGAACGGCGCAGGCCTTGCGACGTCGAATGATCCGTTACCGACCGATATCGGCCCGAAGTCGAAAGACCTCGCGTGGAAGACGCCGTTGCCGCCGGGGCATTCGTCGCCGGTCGTCGTCGGCCAGCGGATCTTCCTGACGGCGGAACGCGACGGCAAACTCCTGACGATTGGCTTGGATCGCGAATCCGGCAAGGTGCTGTGGGAGCAGGAAGCGCCGTATGAATCACTCGAACAGATTCACGCCATCGGCAGCCATTGCCAGAGCACGCCGGCCGCGGATGCCGAGCGGGTCATCGCGTTCTTCGGCTCGAGCGGGCTGTGGTGCTACGACCACGACGGCAAGCTGCTGTGGAAGAAGCCGATGGGACCGTTCAATAACACGTTCGGCGCGGGAAGTTCGCCGCTGATCGTTGACGGTGCGGTGATTCTCGGCCAGGATCACGACCAGGGATCGTTCCTCATGGCGATCGATGCGGCGACGGGCGAGACGCGATGGACGACCGACCGGTCGGAGTTTCCCCGCAACTACTG
Organism: uncultured Planctomycetaceae bacterium; assembly: GCA_964504645.1. GTDB lineage: Bacteria > Planctomycetota > Planctomycetia > Planctomycetales > Planctomycetaceae > CAZDGB01. Next base: position 29,753 of record CAZDGB010000017.1, read on the forward strand.
TACGCCGGTGGTGTGGAACAACAACGGGCACAGGGAAATCGTGATGGCCGCCACGCTGCGGGTGGCGGGCTATGATTTCGACACCGGCAAGGAACTCTGGACGGTGCGGGGCATCTCGCGCACAGTCTGCATGACTCCGGTCGTCGGCGAGGACGGCAATTTGTACGTCGCCGGTTGGGCCGCGGGGGGCGATGAGAACGAGCCGATTCCGATCGAGCCGTTTGACGACTCCGCCGCGCGGTTTGACGCCGACAAGAGCGGCACGCTGGAAGAGGCGGAACTGGCCGAAGGCCCGATTCAGCAGCGGTTCGTCCAAGTCGACCGCAACAAGGACGGCTCGCTCACGAAGCAGGAATATGAATACTTCCGGAACCTCTTCGAAACCGGGCAGAACATGCTGCTGTCGATCAAGCCCGGTGCGAGCGGCGAGGCGACAGAGACTCACGTTCGCTGGCGTCAGAAGAAGCAGGTCCCGTTCTGCGCGTCGCCGTTGTATCACGACGGCATGGTCTTCACCGTGAAAGACGGCGGCATCGTTTCGTGCTGGAATGCGGCGAACGGCAAGCCCCTCAAGCAGCGGCGGCTCGAATCCCCCGCGACCGCCGAATACTATTGCTCGCCGACGTACGGCGACGGCAAAATCTACTTGGCGAACCAGCATGGCGTGGTGAGCGTGCTGGCCGCCGACAAATCGTGCGACTTGCTGAATCTGGCGGAGTTCGACGAAATGACCTTCGCCTCGCCGGCGATCGTCGACGGCAAGATCTATCTCCGCACAAACGCGGCGTTGTATTGCTTCGCGAAACAATAATTCCCCGTCTCGCTTGCGCTCAGCCGTCTCTTGCGAATGAATTGACTCCATGCCTCTCGCTGTTCTTGCCGCCGCCATGTTGCTGGCCGATTGCGATCCGATTCCCGCCGGCAAGGCGGAATTGAAAATCACCGTGGCCGAAACTCCCTTCGAGGTCTTCACGTACCGCCCGCCGGCGTACGCCGGCGGCCCGCTGATCGTGGTCTTCCACGGCATTCTGCGGAACGCCGACGAGTACCGCGATCACGCCGTCAACTTGGGGGACCGTTTCGGTGCGCTGATCGCCGCGCCGAAGTTCGACAACGAGCGTTTTCCGAAGCCGAAGTACCAGTTTGCCGGCATCGTGAAAGGAGAAGGGGAAGCGATCGCCGCCGATCAACGAACTGGGGCCTACGTTCCGCAGATCGTGACGGAGATCCGCCGGCGAGAGAAACGTCCGGACCTGCCGTACTATCTGATCGGGCACTCGGCCGGCGGGCAGTTTCTGGCGCGTTCAGCGGCGTTCGTTCCCTTCGGTGCGAAGCGAATCGTCGCCGCCAATCCGGGGACGCACCTCTTCCCCGTGGAGGACGCCGAGTATCCGCTCGGTTTTGGTCAGCTCCCCAAGCCGATTGACGCCGATGAGCAACTCCAGCACTATCTCGCGCAGCCGCTGACGTTCTATCTGGGATCGGGCGACACGGAGCGGGATGAATATCTCGACGTCGCCCCGGAGAACGATCGCCAGGGACGAACTCGCTTTGAGCGCGGTCAGAACGCGTTCGCCGCCGGGAAGAAACTGGCGAAGGACCGCGGCTGGAAGTTCTGCTGGCGGCTGGTGGTGGCCGACGGCGTGGCGCATGATCATGAGAAAATGTTCGATCACGAGGCGGTGAAGGCGGCGCTCTTCGGTGAGTAGCTTCCAACCACGGAACACACGGACGACACGGAACAAAGCAAAGGCGAAATACAGTTCACCGCAGATTTCGCAGTTTCACGCAGATTTAGCGAGAAATGCCTTTAGAGGCTTGCGCCATGCCGGACTGGCTCTCGCGACAGTTGGAATTTCAGGGGTTCTCTCCCTGGTGGGCCGCGGCATCGCACCTGACCGCCGTCGTAATCGCGGCGGGATTGATCCTCACGCTGAACCGCTACGAACGGCAACTTGTCTCGCGCAGCGTGGGCTTTGGACTGCTAGCGCTGCGGCTCGGCGTGCTGGCGTTGATTCTGCTGACGTTTCTGCAGCCGGTGCAAAGCTGGACAATTAACGAGAATCTCGCCGGCCGGATCGTCGTCGGGTTCGATCAGTCGCAGAGCATGCAGTCCAAAGACGTGCATGCATCGCGGGCCGAAAAGCTGCATTGGGCGCGCGGTCTGGGAATGATCGGGCACGCCGGACAGGAGGAACAGCTCGATGCCTGGCAGGCGGCGTTCGATCGCCGGGAGGAACCAGCCTGGGCGACGGAGGACGAAATTGCGAATCCAGCGGAACGCGAGAAAACGGCCGCGGCCCGCAAGGAGAACCTGCTCGGCCTGTTCCGCGAGTTACAGGAACTCTCGCGAATTGAGATCGCACGGCGGCTCTATTCCGCCACTGCGGACCCGCTCAACAAAGAACTCGAAAGGATTGCCAAAGTCGAGCTGCAAGTCTTCGCCGGCAAGACAGAGCCGGTCGACTTCGAACAGTTGGAAGCTGTGCTTGCGGAGCCCTCGGCCGCAGTGAACGTGGAAGCCACCGATCTGGGTACGGTACTCCGTGCCGCGCCGGCGCAGACAAGCGCCGCGCCGATCCTCGGCGTCGTGCTGTTCACCGATGGACGGCAGACGTCGTCGCAGAGTCCGCTCAGCGCCGCCGTCGCACTGGGGCAATTGAAGGCGCCGATTTATCCGGTGCTGCTCGGCACAGCCCAGCGTCCGAAGGACCTCGCGTTTCCCTCGCTCGATGCGCCGCCGAGCGTCTACCGCGGCGACGAACCGGTTGCGAAGGTTCTGCTGCAGACAGCGGGGTTCGAGGGCGTCCCATTGGAGATCGAACTGCAAAGTATGGACGAAGAAACCGTGGCTACGGTCGAGAAGAAGAATATCACCCCGACGGGCCCGCTCACTCCGCTGGAATTTAAGCTACCGAAAGCGGAACTCGGCCGGCATTCGTATCTGGTCAAAGTCCCGGTGCAGGAGGGGGAAACGCACGAAGACAACAACTCGCGGGCCTTCACCATTGCCGTCGTCGATGATCGGGCGCGCGTGCTGCTCGTGGAAAGCGATCCGCGGTGGGAGTTCCGCTATCTCGAAACGGCATTCGCGCGGGATGAGCGAATTGAGTTGAAGACGGTCTTGTTCCAGCAACCGTACCTGGGTCTGCTGCCGGAAACGTACTTTCAGCGCAAATTGCCGGCGACTCAGCCGTCGCCGTTCGCGGAATTGGAAGTCGTCATTCTCGGCGACGTGGCCCCATGGCATCTGGCGGACGAGCATTGGCAGCACTTGGAGAAGTTCGTCTCCGAAGAGGGCGGCACGCTGGTTCTTTCCGCCGGGAAGAATTCTCTGCCGATGGCGTACAAGTCGCCCGCTCTGGACCGATTGTCGCCGATGGCCAAGTTGAATCGCTGGAGCATCGATGATGCCGCAGCTCAGGTTCCGCCGAGCCGGCGCGGCTTCCGGCTGCAACTGACGCCGGAAGCGATGAACCAGACGATGTTCCATTTCGCGGAAGATCGCGACGAGAATCGGGCCGTCTGGTCGCAGTTGCCCGGCCCGGTGTGGGCGTGGGTGGGAGAAGCGAAGCCCGCGGCGACGGTGTGGACGGCGGCGTTTCTTCCCGAACTCGCCGGGCTGATGGACGAACGGAAGCACGCCCTCATCGCCCATCAGCATTTCGGCTTCGGCCAAGTGGTCTGGATCGGATTCGACGGCACATGGCGTTGGCGGCACCGGGTCGGAGACAAGTACCACCATCAGTTCTGGGGACAACTCGTCCGCTGGGCCGTCAGCAACAAGATTTCGGCCGGGAATGAGTTCGTCCGGTTCGGGGCCGAGCGATCGGACGTTCCTGCCGGCGAGGACGTCGTGCTGCGGACGCGCTGGTCGCCGCCGTTTCTGCAGAAATATCCCAAGCTCTTGGCCCGTGCCGAGATTTCAAAGATCAGCGATGCGGCCGACGACGTCTTCGCCACCGTCGATCTACCGTTCAAACCGGACCAGCCGCTCCTGCGCGACGGCAAGGCCGTGAATTTGCCGGCCGGCGAATACCGGGCGAAACTGGTCGTGAAGGACGGCGACCTGGGACCAAAAGGAGTGGAGACGACATTCGTCATCCGTACGCCCAGCACGCCGGAACTCGTCGACACCACCGCAAACCGGGAACTCCTGGCTCAACTCGCCGAAGCAAGCGGCGGGCAATTGCTGCTCGCAGACGAGGTGAAGAATCTGCCGAATCTGCTACGGCCAGAGAACACAACGCAGGACATCTACCGCGAAACGCCGCTGTGGGACCACGGTGCGATGCTGGGGCTGTTCTTCCTCTTGCTCACGCTCGAATGGTTCCTGCGCAAGTGGAATCGGTTGCCGTAGCATAGGCGGCTCGCCTGCGGCATACGCACAGGCGAGTCGCCTGTACTGCCATCACGGCGCAGGTTCCGGCAATTCCGGCGGCGGCACGACTTCCGGCTGTGTCGCCTGAGGATCGCTCGAATGGCCAGGATAGAGGTCGGACGGCGGAATCGGGACCGGCGACGAGAATTCCTGCGGCTCGGATTGCAGTTTCTCGTGCGGCAGCGCGTAGCTGCGCGCCCAAGCCCGCCGCAGCGCATCGTCGTGGGCCTCAGCTACCCATTCACCTTCCGCGAGGCTGATGTTGTTTACGTCGAGCACAACACCGCGACGATAGTTGGCGAGGTTAATTGCTTGATTGTACCGGACGAGCGCCGTGTAGAACGCGATTTCGGACGCAGCCCGCGCCGCTTGGGCCCGCAAGACAAGGTCGAGCGTCGCCCCGGCGATTTCTGCCTCGTACTCAGCCTGGGTGGCTTCCACGCGGGCTTGCGACGCCACGCGGCGGTCAAAGCCGGATTGTGCCGTTTGGTAGGCGACGTCGATGTTCTGTACGGCCTCGGCAAGGTCGTGGCTGATGTCCAACTCCGCGGCTGACAAACCGGCTCGTGCCTTGACCAACTGCAATTCGATGTTGCGCAATTGGGCATGCGCGGCACGCAGGCCGATGGGCATCGCGAATTGGAGACCGGCCGTCCAGCCGGTCAAATCGCCGCGGACCAGCGTGCCATAGGCGCTCTGATAGCCGTTGATCGTAGCGCCGTCGGTTGTCGATCCCTGAAAGGCCAAGTCGTCGCCAAAGCCATTCAACTGGTAGGACGACACCAGGTTCACCTGGGGATTGGCCACGTTGGCGGCGGCGTATTCCTGCAATTCCAGGCTCTTGATCTGCCACTTCTGCCGCCGCAATTCGACACGTCGCGTCAGGCTGTCTTGCAAAGCCTGCTCCCAGTCAAGCAGGTATTCCGCCGAGAGCGGCGTATCGGCCGGCCGAATCACGCGGCCGTCGTTCACGGCCAGCCCCAGCAGCCGTCGGAGCTGGTTTTCAATATTGAAGATGTTGTTGAGCTGTGTTTCGACTCGCGTACGAACTTCGAAATAGAACTCGCGGGCCTGCGCTTCAGCCGAGGCATTTCCGCCGATGGCGCCGACTTCCATCTTCGCCTTGACTTCCCGCCAGCTGCGCAGCGAACTTTCCTGGTTGGCAATTTCGGCGTCGTATTGCCGGTAAGCCAGGAAGAGCTCCCAATACAGGTCTTCGACGTCCTTGATCATGAGCTGCACCGCGAGCTCGAAATCGGCCGCGGAGATGTCTTCGTTGATGCGGGAAATGACCACGCCCTGGCTCACGCCGGTCACGCGGCTGAAGCCGGGATCGGCCGGACCGGCGATGCGGTTGTATTCGACGCCCGAAAACGCCCACAACGGCTGCGTGAACTGAGCCTGTAGAAATCCGGTGTACGAACTGGCGAACAGCGTCGCCGGGGCGTTCGTGTCGAGGTAGTTCCAGTTATGATTGACGGCGACGCGGCCGCCATTCGCGAAAGTCTTGGTAATACCCGACTGGAACGTGCCTGTGTTCTGGTTCAGAATGAATCCCGGCGTGGCGGAACCGTTCGCCGAGTTGATCAGATTCTGGTTGCGGCCGAACAGCATGCTCGACGAGAACTGGGCATCGAAGTCGGACAGGGCCGCTTCCACGCCGCGGTTGCCGAACAGGTAACCGGTCTGCCGGATGGCGACATCGTAGACCGAGGGACTGAGCGAGGGATTCTGCACCAGGGTGTTGCTGTTGGCCCGCTGTCGGATCATCTTGTTATTCGCGATGGCCAGATGCATCGCTTCCTGCAGCGTCAAATCCCAGACGTTCTCGTCCGTGATTTCCTTGACGGTGCGCGGACGCTCGGAATGCACGACAGTATCCGGCGTGGGCGTATCGGAGTCCGAGTACTCGATTCCCATGTACGCCGTGCGGTAGGTGTCCAGTTCCGCCTGTCCGATGTAATGCCGCTCGCGAGAAGCGTTGCATCCGACCAGCGAACTGCCAACCAGGAGCGCATTGATCCAACGGATCGATTTCGACCAGCGCATATCGTCTGCCCCCTCCGGGATCGGCTTGCTCAGCCGGTGCAAAAGCCCTGCGCCAGCGCGGCGCAATCCCTACAGGCAGTATCGGCGTCATAACCGTCATTCTTTGACGGTTTTTGATTTCGGCACGATGTCGATGTACGGAAGTCCCAGCGCCCGTTTGACTAAGATCGTCTCCCCTGCGTCATTCCCCTCCACGGCATGCCCCGCAAATTGCAGGACATATCCCCCGAGAAACGCCGCCAGCGCCCACCAGCCCTGATGCTGTATTAATAAGACAGTGGAAACCATAAATGTCAGCGGCACACCGACCACATGCAGCACCTGGTTCACCGGATGCTGATGCCGCTCGATATAGTTCTTCACGAATTGTTCGATCATGGGCGTCACCTCAATTTGCTTCCCGGGCAAATCCTACCTTGAAATTTCGGCACCCACCGGGCGACAGTATGATGAATGGTCCTCAAATCTCAGAAATCGACTCAAGTTTTCGGAAACTATCCCGTGCACGACCTCCTGCTGGATCCTCACGACCACTGGATGCGGGCCGCTTTGGATCTCGCGGCGCAAGCCTTCGAGGAGGAAGAGGTCCCCGTTGGCGCGGTCATTGTGCTCGAGGACCGAATCATCGGTACGGGATACAACCAGCGAGAACAACTCCGCGACCCGACGGCTCACGCGGAGATGATCGCAATTACCCAGGCCGCGGAAGAACTCGGCTCGTGGCGGCTGGAAGGCTGCACGCTGTATTGCACGCTGGAGCCGTGCCCGATGTGCGCCGGAGCAATCGTGCAGGCCCGCATTCCGACGGTGATCTACGGTACGTCCGATCCCAAGGCCGGGGCGTGTCATTCGGTGTATCAGATTACCAACGACGCCCGGCTCAATCATCGTTGCGCCGTGCTGGGCGGCGTGCTCCAGGATGACTGCCGGGCGATCTTGCAGGAGTTCTTCGCCCGGCAACGGGCGCTCGGCAAGAAGTGATGAAACACGGCTATC
>CAZDGB010000017.1:37278-43432 GCA_964504645.1 uncultured Planctomycetaceae bacterium
CCTTGGTCGACTGCTCTTCTCCGCGGGCGACGCAGCAGGCGACGGCGAGGTCGCCGGTGACGTTGACGACAGTGCGGCACATGTCCAGCAACCGGTCGACGCCGAGAATCACGCCGATCGATTGCTCGTTCACTCGGACCGATTTCAGCACGCCCATCACGAGCGGGATCGACCCGCCGGGGACTCCCGCCGTGCCGATGCCGGCGAAGACGGCCATCAGCACGACCTGCAATTGCTGCGGCAAATCGAGGGCAACGTTCGTCATTTGAGCCAAGAAGAGAACCGTCACCCCTTCGAAGAGCGCGGTGCCGTTCTGGTTGCCCGTCGCACCGATGGTCAGCACGAACGAGGCGATGTTGGGCGGAATCTTGAGATCCTCCTCGGCGACTCGCAGCGCTGTCGGCAGCGTCGCGTTGGACGACGACGTTCCGAACGCAACGAGAATTGCTTCCGAGGCTTGCCGGAAGAATTCCAACGGCGAGCGGCGGGCAAAGATCATCAATACGATCGGATAGACAACGAGCAATTGGAGCAGCAGCCCGCCGATCACCGTCAGCGCGAAGGCAAAGAGCGCCCGCACGACGTCCAGTCCCAATTGAGCGGTCAATGCAAAAACGAGACAGCCTGCGCACACGGGAGCCAGCCGCATCGCGAAGCCGATGACCGTCATGGCGATGTGATTCAGCCCTTCGAGGAAAGAAATGAATCCCTGGCACTTTTCCGGCGCGGTCGTCATCGCCAAGCCGCAGATCAGTGCGAAGACCATCACGGCGAGCATGCCGTCGCCTTTGGATGAGCTGTCGATCGCCCCGACCATTTCCTGCAGCGGGTTCTCCGGGATGAGATCGAGGAGGAATTCACGCAAGTTTTTGTTCTTCTCCGCGTCCTGTAATTTTTGCTCCGTGGACGATTTGAATCGCTCCTCCAGTTCCTGGCGTTTGACTTCCGACAGCGATTTGCCCGGCTGCAGCGTGTTGACCAATCCTACGCCGATCAGCACCGCGGAACTCGAAAAGATCGCGGTGAAAAGCAGCGTCTTCAGTCCCAGCCGGCCGAGCTTCCGCGGGTCGCCGATGTTCACGATCGCCAACGCGAGCGCCGAGAGCACGAGCGGCACGACGACCATCGACATCAGCCGCAGAAAGACCTTGCCGATCGGCTCGGCGATGTAGACCGCCGTCGCCAGCCACGCCGGCGGCTGCGGCCGTCCTGCGACGAACAACACGTTCAACGTCAGCCCCAGCGCCGCGCCAATCGCCAAGCCGATGAGCATCCACACGGGATGATGGGGATGCCGCGACGCGGATTCCGTTGCGTTCGACATGGGGAGATTTCAACTGGAGTGAACGTGTTTCGCCGGTTTGTGCCGGAGATAACGTCGGTGAGGGTGTTGCGGATCACAACGCGCCGTCCGCAAATGCGGCCCGGAGACATGGTGACGAACCGCGGCGCGACTTACAAATGCGACAGCCAGTGGCCGAACGTCAACATCGCGGGGAATTGCGAACTAGAGTTCGGTCACTCCTCGATGTCAGGCGGCGCCGTTCCACCGGCTGCGAGGATGAGTATTCCGGCCAAACCGCAACATGGATCTGCAGCTCATTGCCGAGAACCTGCTCGCCGGGCCGGTTCTCTTTTTTCTGTTCGGCTTCGTGGCGGTCACGCTGCGTTCGGACCTCGAGGTTCCGCAGCCGCTGCCAAAGCTGATGTCGCTATTTCTCGTGATCGCCATCGGCCTCAAAGGAGGCATGGAGCTGAACCACGGCGGTCTCACAATCGATAGTCTGAAATCGCTGGGGCTCGCCGTCAGCCTGGCGTTTCTCATTCCGCTGATGTGCTTTCTCGTGATCCGCTCGCACACGACCGTGTGGAACGCAGCGGCGATCAGCGCGACTTACGGGTCGGTCAGCGCCGTGACGTTCATCACAGCGATCTCTGCACTGGAAGGCTTGCACATCAAGTTTCACGGGCACATGGTCGCCGCGATGGCGCTGATGGAAGCCCCGGCGATCGTCATCGGCGTGATCCTCGTGCAGATGTTCTCGCGGGACGAGAACCAGCCGCGGACGTCCATCCGCAAGATTTTCCACGACGCATTGCTGCACGGCCCGATACTGCTGCTCTTGGGCAGCCTGTTCATCGGCCGCGTGATGAGCCACACCAGCGCCGAGAAAGTGAAGCCGCTCTTCGAAGGGCTCTTCCCCGGCGTCTTGTGCCTGTATCTGTTCGACATGGGTTTGAACGCCGCCCGACGGCTGACGGCGCTGAACCTGTTCGACCAGTTTTTCGTCGTGTTCGCGCTCGTCTTCCCGCTGCTGAACGCCGTGATCACCATCGGCTGCTGCTACGCGCTCGGCATCCCGCAGGGGGATACGATTCTACTCGCCGTGCTGGCGGCGAGCGGCTCGTACGTCGCCGTCCCCGCCGCCATGCAACTCGCCATCCCCAAAGCCGACGCCAGCCTGTACATGACAATGGCGCTGGGCATCACCTTCCCGTTCAATGTCGCCGTCGGCATCCCGCTGTACGTCTATATGACTCAGCACGTGATTGCTTAAGCGCAGGGTTTGCCGAGGCTCGGCGAGGCGAACCTCGCCATTCATCAGAACTCGAGCTGATATTTCTCCGTCATATCGCGGCGGAGTTGGGACAGGCCGTCTTCGATCTGCTTCATTTCGGAGAAGCGGACCTGCTTGGCCTGCTCGTTCTGCTCGGCGCGGATGGTATCGGCGGCCTGCGGGTTGGCGCGTTGGACATAGCCATAGGATCCCGTGCCGCCATAGGCATAGGGACTGATCCAGGCTCCTGCGGAAGCGTAATTGGCGCCCGATTGCTGGATCTGCGTGCCGGCGCGGATATTCGACATCCGCTGCGTCTGTCCTTGATAGCGCAACGAATTGCTGACCTTCTCCGAAAAGTCCAGCAGCGCCGGATCGACATTCAATTTCGGCAAGTCGTCGATCTTGCGTCCATAACGCTCGAACCACAACGCATGGTTGTCCCTGTTCTCCTTGAGCGTCTTATTGAGATCATCCAGCAGCACGCGGATCGATTTGCAGTACTTCTGCGACGTCTTCGCCACCTTGTCATCCGGCGGCGGCTGGGTGCTTTCGTGCAGGGCCTGCGTGATCGACGGCGGGTCCAGAATCGACATCAACTGCCTGCCGCCGCCGGGCGAGACCGGACCGGTTCCCGTTACGCGGCTCCCCTTTACGCTCCATTTCCACTCGGCCAAATCGTCCGAGGAAGCGCCGACCCGCTGCAGAATTTCGTCCACCAGTTTCTTCAACACCGGCTTGAGGACCATCGCGTCTTTGCCGAAATCCAGCGTCACGCTGCCGGTGCGATCCTTGTCGAACGCGATGCCGATCGTGATGCCGTACACGCTCGCCAGCACGTCGGCGGCGGCATCCGCGGTGGATTCCGAAGGGAACCAGTCGGTGGCCTTCAACTGCTCCGCGATCCGCTCCTCGGAGAAATTATCCTGGAGATCAATCGCCAGGATGGCCTGCGCCGTGTTCGCCTTGGTCGTGAGTGCCGACTTCAAATAAGGCGAGAGTTGCGTGTCCCCCTTTGTCGGCCCCGCCTTCAGCCAGCGGGCCATCACCTGCCGGCTGGAATGATTCGTGGCCAGCCAGCAGCCGTCGCCGGCATCCACCACGTAGCCATCCTGCCCGAACTGCGCCCCGGGCTTGCCACCGATCGTTTCCACGCCGCTCGGCAACCAGTCGGAGAGTTTATCGATGGTCAACTGGCTTTCCGGCACCAGCACAGCCAGTTTGCGACTGGCGGCGAGCTGGTTGGAGAGATCGAGATTTGCCGCCAGCAGAATCTGCTGGGTTCCCGGCGGGACGAACGCTTCCTGATGGATGAACGATTCCGTGACCTGTTTGAGCCACCCCTCCTTCTTGGCGATCGGCGTCTTGTAGATGTCCGCCACATTGATGCGGGCCACGGCATTCACGTCGCCGGGAATCCACGCCAACGGATCGGCTGCGAACGCAGACGACGACACGAAAACGCAGCAGGTAAGGAGGATCGAGCGATGTAACATGTGTGGCCTTTCCGCGGGCAGACTTTACACAGTGCTGAGGATTCTTGTGAGCGACAGGTGGGGCCAGCATCGCAAACCACCAGAAAAAAAGCAATTCTCTCACAAATCACGCGAAGTACGACGACAGAAGATCGGCGAAACCTGCCGGTCGATCCTTTCGTTTTCCCTGCACCCTGGGAGAGTTTTCCGTCGATAAGCCTTGTACCGGCTGTAGCGGATGCGCGGGGCAGTCTGCGCAGCGGGTGGGATCGGCGGGGGGTGCATGGGACGGCGGGGGCGAGCGGTGGTGCTGGCGCTGTGGTGCGCGTCCGGGGTGCTCGGGTGCTCGCAGGCGAAGAACCGGCATTACCTCGGCGAGGCGGACCTGGCCTATTACAAGGACCGGGCGCTCACCGTCGACTACCCCAACGTCGACGCCGAGGTCAACGACGCGGCGCAGTTCACCGACAAGCCGCCGACGGTCCGCGATCCGGCCGACATGCCGGTCTGGCCGCTGACGCTGGCCGACGCCGTGCAGACGGCGATCGCCAACAGCCAGGTGATCCGCTCGCGGGGGGCGTTCAAGAGTCCCGGCAACCCGCTGATGGCCAACCCCGACCGGGTCACGAGCCAGTACGATCCGTCCATCCAGGAGATGAGCACGAACTTCTTCCAGCGCGGGCCGGAAGCCGCGCTGGCCGCTTTCGACACGCAGTTGCAGTTGTCGATGGCGCTGGCGCGGAACGAGCTGATCCAGAACAACGCGCTGTTGGGCGGCGGTATCCTCGGGGGCGGCGTGCTGGACGCCGACACCGCCCGGCTGCAATCGGGCCTGTCGAAGACGTTCGCCACCGGCGGCACGCTGCAGCTCTCGCACGACTGGAACTACAGCCACACCAACCAGCCGTTCCAGTTGTTCCCGGGGTATTATCAGGCGGCGGTCGGCATGAACTACCGGCATCCGTTGCTGGCCGGCGGCGGTCTGGAGTACACGGCGATCGCCGGGCCGAGTTCGCGGAACATTCCCGGCATCCTGATCGTCGACCAGGGCGTCTTGATCGCCCGCATCAACACCGATATCACGCTGGCCGATTTCGAGCTCAACGCGACGAACCTCGTCAAGGACGTCGAGGACCAGTACTGGGAACTGTCGCTGGCGTACCGGACGTACGACGCCGAACTCGAAGCGCAGAAGGCCGCGCTGTTGTTCTGGCAGACGACGAAGCGGCGGGCCGACGTCGGCGCGCTGAAAGGGGCCGTCGTCGACGAGGGGCAGGCCCGCGAAAACTACTTCGGCACGCGGGCGCGGGTGGAGAACGCCGTCTCGCAGCTCTACATCGCCGAGGCGGGGCTGCGGCGGATGCTGGGCCTGCCGGTGCAGGACGGCCGCTTCATCCGCCCGGTCGACGAGCCGCTGGCGTCGGAGTACCTGTCCGACTGGACCTACTCGCTGACCGAGTCGCTGTCGCGGCGGGTCGAGCTGCGGCGGCAGAAGTGGCAGATCAAGAGCCTGGAACTGCAGCTCCGCGCGGCGGAGAGCCTCGTGCGGCCGCGGCTGGACTTCGTCGGCAGCTACCAGTTGAACGGCTTCGGCGAGAAGCTGTTCGGCGCGAACAATCCCTACGGCACGCGGGAGCAGCAGTATCAGAGCGCGTACAATACGCTCATCCAGGCGAACCAGGAGTCGTGGGACGTCGGCTTCGAGTTCTCGCTGCCGATCGGCTTCCGGCAGGCCCTCGCGCAGCAGCGGAACCTGGAACTGCGCGTCTCGAAGGCGCGGGCCGTCCTCGCCGCGCAGGAATTGGAAGTGAGCCACGAACTGGGCCACGCCTGGTCGATGATCGCCACGTGGTATCAGCTCGCCGAGACCAATCGCGACCGGCATCTGGCGGCCCTCAAGCAGTTGGAGGCCGTGCAGCGCGAGTACGAGGCGGGCCGGTTGGCCATCGACCTCGTGTTGCGGACGCAGGCGAACGTGGCGGCGGCGGAGACGCAGTACTACACCGCGCTGACCCGCTATAACCAGGCTATCGCCGACTGGCGGATGCGGAAGGGGTCGCTGCTGGAGGACTCGAACATCCACCTGGCCGAAGGGGAGTGGACACAGGAAGCGCGGGTGGA
>CAZDGB010000018.1:0-40605 GCA_964504645.1 uncultured Planctomycetaceae bacterium
CGGTTGCCGGTTTACGGGCGGCGAAAACGAACCTGGTGCCGGAGATCATCGAGCTGCTCCCCAAAGTCCGCAACCTCTGGCAGGTGAAGCTGAAGGTTGAGGAGCACGAAGGGGTGGCGATCCACCAGATCACGATTCCCAAGGACTACGCCGAGGAATTCCAGTCGCTGTTCGGCGACGACATGACGCTGTGGATCGGCGTGGGCGAAGAAGCCGTCTGGAGCGCCGCCGGTCCCGGTTCGCTGGACGAACTGAAGACCGCGATCACGCAGCAGAAGAAGCCGCTGCCGGAGAAGGCTGACCCAGTCTTCGGCCAGATCGCGATCAAGTTCGGCCCGTGGGTCAAGGTGATCGACGTCATCGAAAAGAACCTGCCGCAGCCCGAGAAGCCGACGAAGCAGCAGCAACAGCAGAAAAAGGAGCGGGACCGCATCCGCCAGTTGGCGCTGGAAGCGTTTGAGCCCGGCACCGACCTCTTGACCGGCAAGCTGACCCGCAACGGCGACGAAGTCGACGGCGAGCTGACGATCAACGACGCGGTGTTCCGCTTCATCGGTTCCGCGATCGCGGACTTCTCGAAGACGAACTTGCACTGACGCTCATATTCACGCCGTCGCGGCGGCGGTGTTGGTTGTTCCGTGCCACCAGCGTTTCCGCAATTCGTTGAGCCGCAGCAATTGTGCCCGCGGCCGCAGGCCGGCGAAATGCGTGCAGCGGTAACTTGGCCGCGGTTTCGGCAGCCAATCCGCGGCCCATGACGCCGTGCGCGGATTGAACAGATACGCCGCGTCACCGCGATCCATTCCCTCGAACAGCATCCGTCCGAGCAGGACTGTCTTCGCGGCATCGCCAGCGTCCGCATCGAGTCCAATCGCCAGCGGAATTGCCGTGTCGTCGGCGACGGTGGCGAACGCGGCGCCGACCGCTTCGCCATTGAGGCGCAGCACCGAAACATCCGCTGTCCCGGCGCAAAGGGCGGCTGCGTGCGCGTCCGTCAGCCATTCGTCGGCGGACGTGGTCTCCGCTGTCAGCAGCGGCAGAGCTTCCCGTAAGAGCCAACGGCTTTCCGCTGCGGCCAGCGGGTCGTTCGCACTGGCGCGGCAGCGGGCGAATTCCCAGCTTCCACGTTGCCACAGCGCTTTCTCGGCGTCTTTCAGCCGGCGCCGCAGTTGGAACTGCTCGCCGGTCGTCCAGTCGTCGAGGGCGATCTCACAGTTCTCTTCCCAGAGGCGTTCGGTCATCGGCAGCCTCGCCAGCCGGAACGCGTTCGCCGTGCGGCCTTTATCGAGGCGTTCCTCGTCGATGTGCCGCAGGTCGAGCAGATCCCAATCGCGGGGTGTGTCGGCAAGATGCTTGAGCGCGCCGTACATCGTCGCCGTGGGATCGGCCCCGACCGGCCCGAAGAACGGCCCCCAACCGTCGAGCGGATACGTCAGCACGCGCAGCGACCCGAGCGATGTCTCGGTCCGCTTGATGACGAGCGGGACGATGCCGATCGGCTTGGCGGCGCTGTGCACCATCAACACGCGGAGTTTGCGGCCCGCGCCGAAGTTTCGCCAGTAGCACTCCAGCCAGTCGCGCGTCTGAAAGAACGACCGCTGCCGCGTGCGGTCCCACAGCGTCTGCCAGACGAGGTTGAACGACGCGAGTTGCTTCAGATCGTTGACTTCGGCGACGGTGAACATGGCGGGCCTGAATTTGCGAAGCGGTCGGCTGACTTGCAGGAATCTGCAAGTGGCATGCCGCGGTCGCTGGCCGCGATTTTCGCCGGGAAATGGGCCGGTTTCCAGCGACGCGAGCGCACGCTGAGAGTCGATTTACCACGCGCGGCGACAGCGTGTTGCCAAATCGCCACATCCGGCAGAGTCACTCGCCGTGTCTAGCAGCCGCAGGGCGGTAGTAGTCGCCGACCATCCAGTCGACGAGCAGGCTCATTTCTTTTTCGGTGAGCGAAGTCTCGAACGCCGGCATGATGTTGTTGTCGCCGTAGAAGTCGGCGTGGCCCGGCGCTTTGAGGAACGCCGTCAGCCATTCCTTGCCGGCGTAACCGGTGAGCGTCGGCCCTCCGGACGAACCGAGCGCCTCATTCTCTCCGCGGGGCTTCAGCGTGTGACAGTCGGTGCAGTTTGAATCGAACGAGCCGTTGGCCAGTTTGCCCGTTTCGAAGATCGCGCGGCCTTGCTTGACCAGTTCCTCGTTCGCCGGACTGGCTGCGGAGCCTTCAGTGAAATGCGTCCGTCCGCTCTGCGCGACCACGAACTCGATGAGCGCCTTCATGCTCTCCGCGTTTGCCGCATCCTGCAACTTGGGGCCGTTCTCCTTCGACCAATCAGCCATCTGATCTTTGAGAAATCGCTGTTTCTTGCCATTCAGCAATTCCAACTCTTTCTTCTGTTCATCGGTCATTTTATCAGTCGGCTCCTGCATGGAACCGGCGATGGGAGCGAAGACCTGGTGATAGTCGACCAGCACCGATTGGATCCATTCCCGCGAGCCGAAGTTCCCCAGGTCGGCCGCTGTCGCCGGTTCGAGGGTGACTTTGTCCGGCATCATCTTCACGAGCCCCATCGCGTCGTGGCCGTTGTAGCGATGGCAGCCCGAGCAGTGGCGGGCGAAGAGACGCGGCCCTTGCGTGTAGGCATCGTTGACCAAAAGTTCCCGCGCCCCGAGTGGCGGAATGCCTTCGCGATCCGCCAGCGCCACCACGCGATGCGCATCGCGTTCGGCGAAATGGAACTTCGCCTGGAACTCCTTGTCGTCCATATCCTCTATCATCGCCATCCTCGTCAGTGCGCCGGCAAAGACGATCAGGAGCAGCGTGAAGAGCAAATTGAACCAGTGGCCCACTTTCCATCGGCCGGTGAAGGGCATCAACGCGATGACCGCCATTACGGCGCCTGGGAGATAGATCGCGCCGAAGGCCTCGCCATATTGGGCAATCTCCGGGATCTTCAGCATGCGGAACAGGAACAGAAAGTACCATTCGGGTCGGGCGGGGTATTCCTCCGCGGGATCGGCGGGGGCGCTGAGCTCGGCCCCTCGTGTGCGGACGAGATATAGGATCACGCCCAAAACGATGAGGCACGCGATCGCATCCTTCAGCACCTGACCGGGCCAAAACGTCGTCGGCGGGGCTTTGGGATCGGGGGTCGTGATGCCATGTCGCCGGAAAACGTAAACGTGCAGCGCCAGAAACACGACGAGCAGCGACGGCAAGACGCCGGCGTGCAGCGCAAAGAATCGCGTCAAGGTATGGTGACCGTACGAGGTGCCGCCTTGCACGAGTTCTTGGATGTCTTTGCCGATCACCGGCGCGCTGCCGGCGATATTCGTTGCCACTCGCGTGGCGTAATAACCCTTTTGATCCCACGGCAACAGATAACCCGTCAGAGCCAAGCCGAGAACGATTTGCATCAGCACGAGCCCGAGCCAGAAATTCACTTCCCGCGGCGCGATGTACGCCTTATCCCAGATAATTTGCAGGAAATGGACAACCATCAACACAACCATCAGTTGCGCGGCGAAGGCGTGGATGCCGCGCACCAGCCAACCGTAGTCCATAACGTGCTGGATGTAGTAGACGCTTTCCCAGGCGGTGAGCGTGCTGGGGCTGTAGGCCGTCCACAGGAAAAATCCGGTGATGACCTGCACCGCGAACACGAATGTCAGCATGCTGCCGGGCGCGTAGCGGAAGCGGGCGCCGCCGGGGATCGGCTCGTTCAGCGCCTCGTGCACCAGCAGCCTGTATCCGGTTCGATGGTCGAGCCAATCGAGGAGGGACTTCATCCAATCGCTTCCTTCTCGTGAATGCCGCCGCGGAAGTCCTGATACTTCACCCACACGCGGCCGTTCTCGACCTTGGTCGGCAGGCTGTCCATGTTCCGCGGGGGGATGACGTTGACCTTCGTGCCGTCCAGGTCGAACGTGCTGGCGTGGCAGGGGCAGAAGAAATGATGCGACGACGATTGATAGTTGATCTTGCAGCCGAGGTGCGGGCAGACGTCGGTGAAGGCGATGACGTTGTTCTCGACGTTCCGCAGATAGACCGTGCCGATCGTCCGGTCCTTGAAGAGATTCCAGGCGTCCTTCAAGTCAGCCCGAATGGTGAAGCGAACCGGCGTGCCGTCCGTCGGCAACTGATCCAAATTCACGACGGGCAAATAACCGTCTTTGTCCGCCCCTTGAAACCGCGGCCGCCTGCGGCGGATCGGATCGAGAGCGAACATCAGCCCCGCGGAGAGGGGAGTGAGCGTGATCAATGCCCCTGTGACCACGGCTGCCAGGCCAGCGAGGACGCCGCGGCGGGCGGGAGGGGCGGGATGTTCCGGCGCAATGCTGGAAGTTACGGGCAGTTCCGTCATGGCAAATCCCTCATTTCCATCGGGCTGGATGTCAACCGGCGGGACGCGTTTCCATTAACGTCGTAGGAGCAGCAATCGGGCGGGCGGCTTCAGGCGGGATTCGATCAAACTGTCTTTTGTATGATTATCACAAACTTCCGGGCCGTTGTCACGCAACTTTTTCCGGCATCGCGGCCTGCATGGCGGTCAGCGCTTGCTGAACGGCGGATTTTAATGGGCCGGACAACGTCGCTCCGGACGCCTGCTTGTGTCCGCCGCCGCCGAATTGCTCGGCCACCGTAGCGACATTCACGTCCGTCCGGCTGCGGAAACTGACTTTAATCTGGCGGTTGGCCTGCTCGATCGCGATGAAAGCAGCCTTCGTCCCGGCGATCTTCAGGCATTCGTTGACGAGGTCTTCGGTATCCGAGGGTTGAGCACCGGTTTCACCGAAGTCCGACCAGGAAACGGTCGTGTAGGCCAGTGCGCCGTTCTCCACCAGCACGATGCGCTCTAGTGCGCGGCCGACGAGATGCATGCGGGCAAGGCTCCCGCGTTCGTAGAGTTCCCGGTAAATCGCCGCCGGTACTGCCCCGAGATTCACCAGCCGGCCGACCATCTCGAGCGTCTCGCCCGTGGTTGCCGAGAAGCGAAACCAGCCGGTGTCGGTGGCGATGGCGGCGAACAACGCGGTCGCCGCAGGGGCTGAGATCGGCCAGCCGAGCGATTCCGCCAGATCGGTGATTAACGCGCCGGTGGCCTCGCGCGTCGGGTCCTTGAACTCCATCGCACCGAGATCATCGGCGCTGACGTGGTGGTCGATCACCACGCGCTGTGCCGAGGAATTCCGCATGGCGTGGCCGACATCGGCCAACTGCCCCCAGGAACTGGTATCCACGACGATGTGCAGCTGTGCCTGCTGGACGCTGGCTTGTGTGTCGCCCGTACCCCACTGCTGGACCCGCTTGTCCGGGTCGAGAAACATCAAATTCGGAGGGGTGGCAGAGGTGTTGACGATCCGAACCTGCTTGCCCTGTTGTTCCAGCACCGATGACAGACCGAGCTCTGAGCCGATGGCGTCGGCATCGGGTTTGACGTGGCTGGAAATGACGATTCGCTCGCAGGTGGCGATGAGTTTCCGCAGCGGAGTCCAGTCGATTTTCATTCCGGGATCGTAAGCAGCCCGCGGCCTGGGATGCAAGTCGCCGTCGTCTGACGCGATCTTGCGCCAGAGTCGCTGCAGTTGAATTACGAGATCGACAGCGTTTTTGCCGCAAACTGAAGACGCCGTAATCCTGGAAATAACGAACTCAAAATGATGTTATTAACAGGGTTATAACGGCGGCGTATCTTGTTAATTAGTCATGAAGCCGGTCGTTTTTCTCTGTCGTGCTCAGAAACGAATTACTACGATTCGGCCCGTTGAACACAGCCATACGAAATCTTTCCAGCTTAGTCGGTTTCGAGAAGTCACTACCATTAGTGATTGCGCATTGTTGCGCAATCTCAATTTAGAATACACCACTATTGTTAGTGGCGTGACAACAGGTGTTCCCAAGGAGTCGTGCACGATGGACATGCTTTCTCTGCGAAATCCGCGGCGTCGCGGATTCACTCTCATCGAACTGTTGGTCGTGATTGCGATCATCGCGATCCTGATCGCCTTGCTGCTCCCCGCCGTGCAGCAGGCTCGCGAAGCCGCGCGGCGGACACAATGCAAGAATCACCTGAAACAACTGGGACTGGCGATTCACAACTACGAGTCGACCTTCACGAAGTTTCCGTCGTCCGGCGAATTCACCGTGCGGAATCAGCCGTCGTCCGGTTCGCCGGATCCGGGCGGGTACTACCGCTCGTTCACGCCGACGTCGACGTTCCTGCAACTGTTGCCGTACATCGACCAGGCGCCGGCGTTCAACGCCTACAACATGAACTTCCATTACTCGGATTCCGCCAATTCGGCAAATCTCGGAGTGGCATCCGCCAAGATTCCGCCGTTTCTGTGCCCCAGCAACGGCAATACGCCGCCGGATCCGAACGGATTCGGTTTGACCGACTACATGCCCATCGCCTACACCGACCTCGGCGACGACGGAAATCGTTACAAGCGGCAGCCGTGGGCCTTGCAGGCTTCGGGGGGTTATGGCGGCGATATCGATTCGTTGCTCGGTTTCCACAACACCATCGCGGCTTGCACTGATGGGACGAGTAATACGATCGCCGTCATCGAGGCCAACGGCCGCACGGCGACGGTCTATTCCACGGACTACGCCTGGGGCGGCTATTTCGCCGGCGTTTACCCGAATCCGGGATATCCCGGTTCCGCGGCGACGACGGGTTACACGACCGCCAATTGCTCGGGAGCCGGCTGCCCAACGGGCAGCGGCGGCAATGGCCCAAACTCGGCGACACCCGGCCGCTGGGCCGATCCCGATAGCGGTTCCGGCATCTCCGGTCAGACCGCCAATCGCGGCCAGGTGATTAACGGCAATAAGACGCCCACCGGCGGACCGGCGACTTGCCTGTGGTCGGTCACCAACTGTGGTCCGAACGACGAGCCGTTCAGCCTGCACGTCGGCGGCTGCCACGCTCTGTTCGGCGACGGCACCGTGAAATTCCTGTCCGAGAACATGAGCTTTCTGACGCTCCGCAATTTGGCGGCTCGGGCGGAAGGCTACGTGGTCGGCGAATATTGATTTTACGGCGTAATGCCAGGCCCGATTCTGCGCTGGAATCGGGCCTTCTTTTCCACCCTCGCAGGAGATCCGGCGGACAATGGACACACGATTGATCGCAAACGTTTGGAGATGTGCTTTTTTGGCCGCGTTCGTCACGGGATGCGGCGGAACGACCGGCCCGGAACTCGCACCTGTCAAAGGCAAGGTCACTGTCGGCGGCTCCGAGCCGTTCAAAAACGGGATCATCCGCTTTCTGCCGAAAGAGCCGAGTCTCAACATGCGCGAAGCGATCACCGACGACCAAGGGCGCTATGTGATCCGATTCAACGCCTCGCGGAGCGGTTTGCAACCGGGCGACTACAGCGTCTCCTTTTCGTTGCTGCAACAGGAAGACGGATCCCCGTTGCCGAAAGACGACTCCAAGCCCCGCGAAGAGTTGGGCGGCGTCGAGTTCGTGCCGCGGGACTATTACTTTGGTTCCACGAAAAATCTGACCACGGTTCCGGAAGAGGGGGGCACGTTCGATTTCGACTTGCCCGAATTGAAAGCGTGGCCGTCCAAGAAACCTCCGAGACGCGCTTAATGTAATGCTCGCGATAACGAACTATCGGTTCTCCACAACAAGAGGGGTTCTTTCTAAGTCAGCGCGGCTGGCAGACTATCAATCAGCGAGCGAAAGACTCGCGTTCGCCTCGCCGAATCTTCATGCGTTCTCATTCGTTTGCTCATCGCCGGAAGTCTTTCAGGGCGTGGAGCAAGCGAAATGATGAAAAGTCTATGAAGTCGGGGATGAAGTGCTTTCGCTTTGAAAATGCGCTCGCTAGCATGCATCCCGCCTCGCCCGGAACGAGCACTTTGCTAGCGTTTTCGGGCGAAAAGTGGTGTTTTCCGGAGCAATCGCGTGGTTTTTCATAGCCACGAGACTGACCCGAGAGAGCTGCTAGCAGAATCAGCGCACGGCACTTAACAGAAACTTCACGAAATGTTCGTGAAGGGTTCATGTTCCCCTTGTCAGGAGAAGGCGATGAAGGTTTCCCCCGGTCGTGGTCCGCGCACTCGCGGATTCACTCTTATTGAACTCTTGGTGGTGATCGCGATCATCGCGATCCTGATTGCGCTGCTGCTCCCCGCAGTGCAGCAGGCTCGCGAAGCCGCCCGCCGCACGCAGTGCAAGAACCACCTGAAGCAGTTGGGGCTGGCGATTCATAACTATGAATCGACCTTCACCAAGTTCCCGTCGTCCGGCGAATACACCGATCGTCGCGGCACCTACTACCGGTCGTTCACGCCGACTTCGACGTTCATGCAGATCCTGCCTTACATCGACCAGGCGCCGGCGTTCAATGCCTACAACATGAACTACCACTACACGAACTCGGCGAACTCCGGCAACCGCGCCGTCGCGCAGTCCAAGATTCCTCCGTTCCTGTGCCCGAGCAATGGTAACACGCCCCCGGAAGCGCTCGGCTACGGCCTGACCGATTACATGCCGATCGCGTACACCGACGTCGATGATACGAATACCCGCCAGAAGCTTACCGCGGGCTGGGACATCGACTCGATTCTTGGAAATCACAACACGATTGCCGCCAATACCGACGGCACGAGCAATACGATTGCGATTTTCGAGTGCGCCGGCCGTCTGGCGGCTGTCGCGGGCGGCTACGAATTGGGGACGACGAACTCCACCGCTGGAAACTACGTCTATCCTGGCGTCGACACCACGCAGGCGATCACGCCCCCGCCGTCAGGCATCACGACGGCGTCCGCTCCCGGCCGCTGGGCTGACCCGGATAACGGCTCGGGCGTGTCCGGCCCCGGCGCGAACCGCGGCCCGCTGATCAACAACAACAAGACGCCGACCGGCGGACCGGCCGCCTGCCTCTGGACTGTCAATAACTGCGGCCCGAACGACGAGCCGTTCAGTCTGCACGTCGGCGGCGCTCACGCCCTCATGGGCGACGGCACCGTCCGGTTCATCTCCGAAAACACGAGCTTCCTCATCATCCGCAACCTGTGCGGTCGTGCGGAAGGCAACGTGGTCGGCGAGTTCTAATCGC
Source organism: uncultured Planctomycetaceae bacterium (assembly GCA_964504645.1). GTDB lineage: Bacteria > Planctomycetota > Planctomycetia > Planctomycetales > Planctomycetaceae > CAZDGB01. The sequence continues at coordinate 9,079 of CAZDGB010000018.1, forward strand.
GATGCGGGCTTGCCGCAGCGAGCTCTGAATTTGAATCGCTTGTGACGGGAAGCCCGGCTCGGCTGAAGCAGCCGGGCTTCCTGCACTTGGATAAGCGTTAAACTTGTCTGAGACGAACCCAACGGGAGAACAACGAGGAAATGTCGAGAATTACCGTCCATTTCGTGTGCGCGGGGCTGGTAGCGCTGTCTTTGGGTTGCGGCGGCGGTCCGGTGCCGCCACTCGCGCCGGTGACAGGGAAAGTGACGGTCGGCCAGGCCGAGCCGTTCAAGAAGGGGTTGGTTCGCTTCATTCCGAAGCCGGGGACCAACCTGAATTCGCGCGAGGCAGTGACGGACGAGGACGGCAACTACCGGATCGAATTCTCCGGATCGCATTCCGGCCTCGAACCGGGAGATTACCTCGTCTCGTTCTCGCTGTATCAAATGCCGAACGGTGACCCGGTTCCCGATCAATCGGGCGAATCGTATCCCAAGTCGCCCAAAGATTTGGGCGCGGTGGAGTTCGTGCCGAAAGAGTACACGGGCCTGTCGGACAAGAACGCCACGACGGTGCCGCCTGAAGGAGGAACATTCGATTTCGACATTCCGGAATTGGCTCCTCAGGGGAAGGCCAAGGGGAAGTCCTGATTGATAATCAACCCAGCGCAGTGAAAGAAGGCCGGTCATCGATCGGCCTTCTTTTTTCTGTGCGGCCAAAATCGAGTCGACGGCTCAGGTCTCACTACGGACTTGTGCGCGGCTTCATTAGTTCGTCTTGAGGCGGAGCCGTTGCCGATATTTGTCCGCGAGCTTTGTCTGCCGGCTTTCCGGCGCGAACGGTTTGCCGGCGATGATGATCCCGCGAATCTGTGACGAAATCACAAGCGGCGAACCGTCGGTGATGACGAGGTCGGCCCGCTTGCCCGGCGTGAGCGAACCGACGCGGTCCGCCACGCCGAGGATCTCCGCGGCCGAGAGCGTCACGCTCCGCAACGCGTCGGCCTCCGGCAAACCGTAAGCAACCGCTATGGCGGCTTCGAATGGCGCATTGCGGCTGTTCGCGGCATTGTTCGAGCGAATGCAGAATCTCACGCCCGCTTCCCACAGCCGGCCGGGGTTCGCATACGGGGCGTCGAACGGATCGTACTGCTCGACCGGTTGCCGCATTGTGGGGCCGACGATCACGGGAATGTCGCGTTCCTTGATGTTGTTCGCCACTTTCCAGGCGTCGGTCGCGCCAGTGAGGATCAGCTTCAACGATTCTTCCTTCGCGAACTGTATTGCTTCGAGAATCTGCTGACGAGAATCGGCTTCGATATGCACCGGCTTTTCGCCGCTGATGAACGGCCGCATCGACTCGTAGCGCGGATCGATGGTGATACTCGCTACATCGGACGGAGTTTTCTCCTGGGCCGAGCGTACGCGATGGTAGATACGGGCTTCTTTCATGAACTGCCGCAAATCGTCGATGGGTGATTGGCGGTTCCCTCCGCTGGGCCAGTTGATCTGCAAACCGGCGGAATCGACGAGCAGCATTTCCGGCACGGTCCAGCCGGCAAGCTGCGCGATCGACGTCTGGCCGGCGATGAGGCCGCCGACCGGACGGACGTGAATCGTCGTCATGCCTCCGGTACGAGCGACCGGCAAAAGTTCTGAATCGGGATTGATGGCGATGCCGGCTCTCAGGTCGGGCTGAAACGCGCCTCCTTCGGCGTAGTCGTGAGTCTCGCGGACCTTGCCGATTTCCACGAGCCCCAGCGTGGTGCCGGCGTCGATCAACCCCGGATAGACGTGCAGACCGCTCAAGGAAATCGTCGGGCAGTTCTCCGGCAAGGCGACATTGGGTCCGAGCGCCTGGATCTGCCCGTTTTCAATCAGCAGGATGCCGTTCGTGATGTCCGCGGCATCAACGGGATGCAGCGTCGCCCCGACGAGCGCGTAACGGGATTGTTCGCCGATATCCAGCAGCCTGCTGCGCGTGAGAAAATCGGCTTGCATCTCGTGTGTCCGCGGCGGCAATTCCAAGGGCGGCGCCGCAGATGTTCGCTTGACGGCATCGTCCGACATCGCTGTTGGTTGGAGATCGCGGACGAACTCGACCTGACCGGCGACGATCGTCATTTCGCAGCGGGAATACGGACTCAACGGATGCCCATTGAAAATCGCCAGATCGGCTTGCTTGCCGACTTCAATGGAACCGATTCGATCGGCGAGGCCGAGTTCCCGCGCGGAATTGAGTGTGATCGCCTGGAGCGCCGCGTTGGGCGGCATGCTGCCGTAGCGAATTGTTTTAGCCGCCTCTAACGGCAAATGCCGAATCAGTTCGTGGTCATCGCTCTTGATCACCGTGTTCGCCCCGGCGGCGTAGAGCAGGGCCGCGTTCGCCGGCGTGGCGTCGTAGGCTTCGACTTTGTAGGCCCACCAATCGGCGAATGTGCTGCAACTCGCGCCGTGTGCCACGATTTCCGGCGCGACCTTGTAACCTTCCAAGACGTGCTGCAAGGACCAGACTCGCAGCCCGTGGTTGCCCGCTACGCGGAGCAGCATCAGGATCTCATCGGCTCGATAGCAGTGGCTGTGAATGAAAATCTGCTGGTCGAGAATCCCCGCAAGGGCCTCCAATCGCAGATCGCGGCGGGGCGGCAGGCCGGCGGCCTCGGCGCCGACTTCCTGGCATTTCTTCATGAACTCCTGCCATTGGCGGCGGTAGTCGAGTGCCTCGACAAACGCTCGTTGTAACGTCGCTTCCACGCCGAGCCGCGTATTCGGAAAGCGACCCGGACGGCCTTTCACGTTTTCGCCCAGCGCGAATTTCACGCCCTGCGGAGCATTCGGCAACAGGTGTTCCGCGGCGGAGCGGCCGTGTTTGAGCTGCACGACGGCGTCCTGCCCGCCGACGACATTCGCCGAGCCATGCAGCAGCCGCGCCGTCGTGACGCCGCCGGCCAGCGCCCGGTACTCCGCCGCGTCAGCCGTGTTGAGTACATCCTTGATGCGCACTTCCGGGACGATCGAATCGGTGTACTCATTCACTCCGCCGAGTCCCGTCGACGAGCCGATCATGATGTGGCTGTGTGTGTCAATGACGCCCGGCATGATGAAGCGTCCGGCCGCGTCGATAATCCGCGGTTCGCCAGGCCGCGTGGCATCCGCGGGGACTTGATCCACAAGTTCCGCCTCCGGACCAATTGCGGCGATGACCCCGTCGCGAATCAGAATCGCCGCGTCGGTCAAAGTTTGTCCGGTCCCGGTGAGAACGATCCCGTTGCGAATCAAAACGCTCGCCGCGCGTGGACCAACTTTGCGCTCCCATCGATCAGACATTAATTCGGTGGGAAAGTCCGCCGGTTTGGTCGGTGGTGCTGGAGTTTCGATGCCACCAAGTTGCACCGGCGAAGTGGAAGCCGGGGGTTCGGGTTGGCGGGTCGCCGTCCAGGTTGTGGCGGCACCAAACGGCGACTTGACGGTTCCTGAAATTTTTCCAGCTTCGAGCTTTCCTTCGAATTTCAAGTTCACCGTTTTGTCGCCCGCGCCGATCGCCACGGTAAATCGCACGCCGTCCGTCAGGACTTCGCCTTGCGTCACACGGCCGTTGCCGGCGTCGCTGAGGAAACTCCCTTCGAGTTTATTTTCTTTTTGTTCCAACGACAGCGTGCCGGAAACCGGACTGTCCGTGCCGGTGATAGCAAACGACCATTGGCCGTTGACGGTGGGTAGCGGCGCGGCCGGCGGAGTGGAAGCCGGCAGCGGCTGTGCGTCGCGATGATACTCATACCGTCGGCCGGCGATGGTCACATGCCGCACTTTCGCGTCGGCGTGCTCCAGTGGCCCGGTTAGAATGGTGATCGCCGCGAGCTTCCCGGGCTCAATACTTCCGAGTTGATCCTTCAACCCCAGGATTTCCGCGGCATCGCATGTCAGCGCTGCCAGGGCTTCCTCCGCCGGCAATCCACCGGAGACGGCTTGCCGCACTCCCTTGAAGAAATCGGCCGGGGCGTGGGCTCCGCGACTGGAAAACGCGAGTCGCCACCCGGCGCGTTTCAATTCAACCGGCGTTTGCAGCCGTTTTTTCCAGGACTGTTTACGGAATTCCCGCACACGCTCCGGTTCGGGGACGTCCTTGACGGATGTCGTGGAGATCTCTTTCGGAAGCGAGGAATCGCTCGTCGGCTCCTCGCCGAAATTCAGATCGAGAATCAGATCGCTCGCGGAGCTACGCAGTTCGGCGAGCCATTCTCCAGCTTCCTGACCGCCCCACAACACGGGCGTTAGCTGATGTTCTTTGGCAAAGCGCAGCGTCCGTTCATGATCGTCGCGGGTCTGCACGGTCCATAGCGATCGGTGGCTGTGATCGCGCACAGCGGAGAGCACTTCCAGAATCGGATCCGGCGCAGGCGAGGGGATCGCGGAGTCTTTTGCCGCCAGTTGACGCTGCTTCGACCTCCGGTCGGCATCCAGGAACGCTTGCCGCAATTGGGCCATCACGCCCATGAGGGTCGAAGGGTAATCATTGGTGTGCCGGTCGATCAGTTGGAACGCGACGAAGGCCGAGGGCTGCAGCATCACTTCGCCGAGCGGAGCGGTCGCCGTTTGAATCACGGTCGAGTGACCGCTGGCGGTACGGCCTGTCGGAACGACGTGCACCGCGGCAAAACCTGCCTGCCGGTAACGCTCCAGTTCCTCAGCCGGCGGCTTGAGATGCGTCGAGGCTTGAAAATCGGGCGTCACTCCCGGACGTGAAACCTCTCGCATGGCGGCGAGCGCGGCTTTTGCCCGTTCCTCCTCACGATGTTCCGGAACGGCGGGTTGTGCGTTGGGATCAAGGAGCTTCACTGATCCCGCGTCAATGAATCCCGGATAGACCGTCAGTCCTTCGACGTTCAATTCCTCAGCATCGAGAGGGATGGCGACATCGGTCCCGACGGCGACGATGCGGCCGTCGCGAATGAGGATCGTTCCTCGCTCCAGCACCGGTTGGCGCGGATTGATGACGCGAGCCCCGGTGATGGCCAGCGCGCGCAGCCGAAAACCACCGGACAACTCGTCGGCGCGGGCGAACGACGTGTACGAACTAACGAGAACGACGATGACAACGAGACGTGGCAAAAGCGGCATGGGTGATTCTCAAGTGGAATGCGGACCTCGGCGAATCGTCGAGTTTACCTGCTTCGAAATGCTGTCGCCCGGAAGTTCGGGGCAAACGGAAAAATGAAGAATTTCTCGATTGACTTGAATTGACAGAATCGGTTACATGAATATCATAAGTAGCAGATACATGTTGGCCGTGCGCGATGGTCACTGCCAATAGAAATCGGCCCGACGCGAGATACGGAATCGGGTCACATGCGGATTGAGATCAGTCACGCCGCGATTGTCTGACTCCAACGCCTTTCGGTTCCTGCTTCCTCGGCTCGTTTTTTGCGACGTGGAATTCATTCACGAAACGATGGCCGGGTGAAGGTTGTGGCAAGCCATGGTTGGTCTGCGGAAGCACTCCGCAACCGATCTTGCCGCCAAACAACGACACGAAGTGGTGCTGCGACGGACGGCCGGCGGATCGGCTTGCGAAGCGCATGCGGACTGGCAAGAAAATTGTCAGCGCGTCGTCGTCGCAAACAGGGGCTGATAACCGTCTGAGGCATTTTTTGTATTTCCAGCAGGATCGAAGGATCTCGGCAGGATTCCATAAGACGCGATGACACATCGCGCACTCCGCTTCCGACGGCGGCTCGCCGCGGAATAGTCAGCTAAGCAAATACGGTTGTTACCGGCATCAAGGCTCGGCCTTTGAACTCGATGCTTTCCAGCGCGCGAAGATTTTGTGCCCCCGCGGCACATCGATTCTTGAATCCGCGCCGGGTCGCGTCAATCTTCGCCGGACGGCCGCCGTTCGAATCGGTTGAACCGAAGTCCGGACTGAGTGATCCGGGCAGTCTCTCGCAGCCTGCGCTGCAACGTTTGTGATTTTTCAGGATGGAACACAGTATGGCGGAACGAAGTTCAGGCTCTCCCAAGCGCCCCGCTCGCCCCCGGCGTCGTCGCGTGGAGGAATCCCCGGAGCAGTTGGCGGAAACGGCGGAAGCCCGCGAAGAAGCCGAACATAGCCCCCCGCGCCCCGTGATTGAAGAGGCGTTCGAAGAGATCGCCGCCGCTCGCGCGGAAGTCGACGATACGCCGGCTCGCCCCACGGAGCGGGACATGGACTTCGAGGCGCGCGACGTGGCGCCGGCCCCGAGTTTTCCGCCGGAATCGCAAGGCGGCGAAGAATTCGGCGATGCGCCTGGCGGCGAATCGAATTTCGATCAAGGCGGCGGCTATGACCAGGGAGGCTACGATCAGGGCGGCGGCAACTTTGGCCAACGCCGCCGTCGCCGCCGCCGTCGCGGCGGTCGGCAGCAAGACGGTGGAAACACAGGCGGAGGCAATCGCGGACCCGGTCAGGGGGGACAATTCCGTCAACAGCGGCCGCAGAACGGACATTTCCCGCAGCATGGCGGCCAAAGGCGTCATCAGGGAGGGCCGCGGCCGCAAGGCGGTGGCCAACCGCCCGGCCCGCGCGGACCGGAGCAAGTCACGCCCGTGATGGGGGTGCTGGAACTCCATCCCAAGGGATACGGTTTCCTACGCGACGCCAAGGCTGGCTACATCTCGCAGGAAAGCGACGCGTTTGTCTCCAGCTCGCTCATCGAAAAATATCATCTCCGCGAAGGCGTCATCGTCACCGGCGAGGGAACGGTGGGGCACCGTGGTCAGGGACCTCGGTTACGCTCGGTCGACAGCATCGATGGGCGGACGCCGGAAGTGTATCAGCAAGTCAAGCAGTTCGACGAACTGACGCCGATCACGCCGGACCAGCAGATTCGCCTGGAAACCGGACCGACGCCCGTCACGATGCGGGTCATGGATCTGCTGACGCCGATCGGCAAGGGCCAGCGGGCGCTGCTCGTCGCTCCGCCGCGCTCCGGCAAAACGATCCTGCTACAGGAAATCGCCGACTCCGTCAGCAAGAATTATCCCGACATCTACCTCATGGTGCTGCTGATCGACGAGCGGCCGGAGGAAGTGACGGAAATGAAGCGCCGCGTGCGCGGCGAAGTGATCGCGTCGTCGCTCGATCGCGAGCTCGAAAGCCACATTCGCGTCAGCCAGTTGGTCTTCGAACGCGCCAAGCGGATGACGGAAGAAGGCCGCGACGTCTTTGTGCTGCTCGACAGCATCACCCGCACGGCGCGGGCGTTCAACAAGTGGAGCAACTCGGGACGCACCGGCACCGGTGGTCTCGACATTCGCGCCATGGACATCCCGAAGAAGATGTTCGGCATGGCCCGCCAATTCGAAGAAGGGGGCTCGCTGACCGTCGTCGGCACCGCCTTGATCGAAACCGGCAGCCGCATGGACGACGCGATCTTTCAGGAGTTCAAGGGGACCGGCAATATGGAATTAGTCCTCAGCCGGGACCTCGCCGACCGCCGCATCTGGCCGGCGATCGACATCACCAAGTCAGGAACACGCCGCGAGGAGAAGATTCTCGCGCCGGACGTGCTCGAAGGCGTCACCATGCTCCGCCGCAGCTTAATTTCCATGAATCCGGTCGAAGCGATGGAGCAGCTCATCAAGACGCTGGCGAAGTATCCGACGAATGCCGATTTCCTGGCCCGCATCAAGCAGGTGTTGTAGGAAAGTCGCAAAGCCGCGGTTGGCGACCGCGGCTTTGCTTTCTCGGCGTCGTTCAGAAGACCGCGGAGACCATCCGCGGCTTTGGTCACGCCAGCGAACGCGACTTTTCCAGCCGCGTCTTCAACGGCCGCAGGTCTTCCATCTCGAGGATGTAGACCACTGCGCCCTCTTTCCAGATGAGCTGGGAATTGTGCGGTCTGTAGATGATCTCCGCAGCTTCGAAGTTCGGAATCGAGCTTGCTTGCGCAATCCGGTCGGCGTCAACGATCCGCAGCGTGCCGCTCGCGGCCGTGGTTGAATGGAGCGCTCGATACTGAAACGAAACCGCGCAGATGGGAACGTTGAGTTTCCGCACCCCCTGTGGCGAGCTTTCCACCAGGCTCGAGTCCGCAGGCCATCCATTCGGACGCTCCCGGCGCGCTGTGGTGACGTTGGATGTGATCGGTTGATCGATGGCCTCCAGCAACCGCGCCAAGTCCACCGCAGCGGTCGCCGTCGACAGCCGCCACGCGCCAACGCCGACTAGCAACATCAAGGCCGCTGCGATCCAAGGCCAATCGCGACGGCGTGCGGGACGATGCATCGGTTCTGTCGCCATGCGGTTCAATGCGAGTCTCTGATGCAGCTTGACGCGGTAGTCGGCCGGCACGGCCACCGATCGCATCTGCTGCGCCAGCTTGGCGTCGCTGGCAACTTCCGCTTCCCATGTGAGGCGGCATTCATCGCATTCTTCCAAGTGCTCGCCGGCCGCCTGCAGTTCGACCGGCAACTCCCCCGGAAGCGGCAGCGACAACTGTGGAAAACAGGATTGGACGTCGGCACAACGCATGATGATCTCAATTCGCAGTAGCGGAAACGAGTCGAGCGGCGGGTGTGACACGGGTGGCGGCTTGTCGCCGTTCCCGCAATTCCAGGCTGGTCTTCAAGAGCGACCGTCCCCGCGACAGCCGGCTCATGACGGTACCCAACGGGACTTCCAACACGTCGGCAATTTCCTTGTAAGTCAGTTCTTGAAAGTAAAAGAGAATCACCGCGGAGCGATATTCCTCCGGCAATTCGCCGAGCGACTGCTGCAGCGCTTCTTCGTCAAAACTCAACGTCCGCGTTTGCCCTGCCAGATCCGGAACGGAACTCAGCGATTGTTCGACAGGCCGGCCCTGACGCAGCCTCAGGTAGGCGTGTCTCAGGATCGTACATAGCCAGCTTTTCGCCGAATTCGGATCCCGCAACTGATGGAGTTTCTCGTGGGCGATCAGGTAGGTTTGTTGTGTCAGATCGTCGGCATCAACTGCGGATCCACACAACCGATAGGCGTACCGGTAGAGCAGAGCATGATGCTCGTCGATCAGTTCGCCGATGGTCGGCAACCGGCTGACTCTGTTCATTTGGCTCTCGATCACCTTATCGAGACTATGGACAGGGAAATTATTCCCGAAAGCGGGGATTGGCTTCCAATTTGGCCGATGAAAGCTAGCTCATTGCGTTGGTCCGCCCGCGAGTTGGAGCGCTTTCGAGGACGGCCGCCGTGGATTTTCATTCACGTGTGGAAAGCGAAAATCCGAAATTGCTGGGCAGGCGGCCGCGACAGGCGGCCGCCCCCTCGCATTCTATGATTTTCTGGTGAACTTTCGCGGACAAAAGCCGCGATCCGGCGGGGAAACGGAATTTTGGAAAATTCTGATTGACGACCCGCTTGACAACGCGCACAAACTTTACTATCCAGTGGCGCAACTTAAGTTATGGATTTGAATAAGAATTCCAAGCGATTTGTCCGACACGAGTTACAACACCAGCAGCTTCCCATGACCCGGCCTCGGCGGCAGGGGCATTTTGAATGACGAGTTTCCAGGATCTTCAGGGAAAATTGAGGTTTTCACCCATGACACACGCATTGCTCGACGAAGAAACGAACTTCGCCGAATGGCTGGTCGCGCTGCAGGACAGCGTCCCGGTCGCGCCGCGGCTCGCCGATGAAGAAGACGAAGAGGAAGGCGGCGGCAAGGACGACGACGAAGAATTCGAGGACGAAGAATTCGAAGACGAAGACGATCTGGAAGACCTGGAAGACGAAGATCTGGAAGACGAGGACTTCGACGACTTCGATGAAGAAGAGGAAGACTTCGACGAAGACGACGATGACGACGACGACTTCGACGAGGAAGAGGACGAAGAAGAAGAATTCTAAGTTCTTGAGGAATTCGTCCGACATGCAGGGGTTGTTCGAGCAGATAGAAGCCGCCGCCGCAACGATCCGTAAATCGTGGACTGTGGCGCCGCGCGTCGGCATGATCCTGGGCACCGGCTTGGGCGACCTGGTAGGGCAGATCCAGCAAGATGCGGCCATACCCTACGGCGACATTCCGCACTTCCCCAAGTCCACTGCGCCGTCGCATGCCGGCCGGCTCGTCTGCGGGACGCTCGCGGGTGTGCCGATCGTCGCGATGGAGGGCCGCTTCCATTATTACGAGGGATATTCGCTCCAGCAGGTGACGTTTCCTGTGCGCGTAATGAAAGCGCTGGGAGCGAACACGCTGCTCGTGACAAACGCAGCGGGGGGCATCAACCCGCAACTCGATCTTGCCGATGTGGTCGTGCTCGAAGACCATATCCATCTGATGCCCGACAACCCGCTGCGGGGCATCAACGATGACCGGCTCGGCCCCCGCTGGCCGGATTTGTGCGAGCCGTACGACCGCCAGTTGATCGAAGCGGCGCGGGCTGCCGGATTGGCGTTGGGCATCCCCGTTCAGAAAGGCGTGATCGTTGCCGTTTCCGGACCGAACCTGGAAACGCGCGCCGAATATCGTATGTTGAAGATGATGGGAGCCGACGTCGTCTCGATGTCGACGGTTCCGGAAGTCCTGGTGGCGATTCATAGCGGCATGAAGGTGCTCGGCTTCTCGATCGTCACCGATCTCTGTCTGCCCGACGCTTTGGAGCCGGTGGAGATTTCCAAGATCCTCGCCAACGCTGCCAAGGGGGGCGAACGGCTGAGTCGGCTGATTCCTCACATCCTCGCCAAGTTGTGAGCGCTCGAGCCAATCAACTGTTCGCGACTGTGACCGTATCGCCACTCCTTCGTTTTCCCAGGCAGGTCAGCCCGGAAACGGCTGAGGCGATCATCACCGGCTCGAGTACGCAGCGGTAACGGTAGCAGGGGATCTCCAGCGCCGCCGTCAGGACGGTCAGTCCGAGCATCATTGTTCCCAGCACGATGCCGGCGTCGCGTTGTGGCGGGTGAAGCAGCAGTACGAGGATTCCAAACCACGTCATCGCGCTGGCCAGCCAAACGGCGCGGAAGTGCCGCTCGGGCGTGAATCTCAGCCAGCGTTCGAGTTGTTCGCGACGCGCAGCGTCCGACCAGCCAAGTTGCTTGTCCCACGGCTCCTGAGATGGAAAGTCCGTGAGCTCCCAGTCTTTGACGTACCAGAACGTCAGGCACCGCGCGAGGAAGTGCAGTCCGACGCGGCCGGGTTCCGGCCAGATCGCCAGCAGGGACACATCTTTCATCAAGTCATCGACCTCGACGTCGTTCAGACCTTGCCGCGAAAGGGCCGAAGCCACGCCCCAGTTGTGATGAAGATTGACCGTCTCTCCCTTCAGCAGAGTGCGCAGTTCCGCTCCGCGACCGGTCGTTGGCACGTCCAGATAGGTTCCCGGCCACGGACTGAAATGCGAAGTCCACAGCTCTCGCCCCAGGAACACCGTGAGAGTGAATCGGTTCCACACGAGCGAGTTTCGCCAGCACCACGGCAAGACCACCGCCGCGCAAATCGTCATGGCCGCCGCGACGCGGCCGGCTCGTTTGACGAACGATGTCCCCGCGGGCAGCGATTTCCACGCGGCAAAACACAACGCCGGCACATACGCTGCCGCAGACGGCCGGAGCAGAATTCCGCAGCCGCACACCACGGCGGACCACAGGTAATACCGTCGTCTGGGCGAGTGCAGCGTTTGGACGAGCAGCCACATCACGAGTGCTGTCAGAAACGTCGCGCCGGTTTCCGTAAGGAGCCAATTGGCGAACAACGGACGAGCCGTCGTCAATGCACAAACACCATACGCCGCCAGCGCCGCGAGCGTCGATCGCGTGATGCCGTATACCGCAGCCGCCGTCAAAAATGATACGGCGATCTCCAGGACATGCTGTGTCAGCACGATCGTCCAGAGCGCCCGGTTGCTGGCGATCGCTTCGAAGAAGCCGAGAAACCACGGATACAGCGGCGTCCGAAACGCTAGGCCGGAATTCACCAGCCACACGTCCCCGGAGGCGGCGTCGCCACCGAGCTTCCAGTACGACTCTGAATCGGGCCACGGTTGCAGGGAGCCGTAAGCCAGCAGACCGGCATGCTTGAAGACATCGACAAGCAGCAGGGCCGCCCACCACGTCCACGGGGCGCCGAGAAACTGCCGACTCCGGCGAGACGCAGGCGAACTCACGACACGTGCCGATCTCCAAAATCCCACGCGCGCCCGGAAGAATACTCCGCCGTCGTGCTGATTATTCGCCCTTCGCTACGCCCGTGGCATCGCTGCGGCCCAATTCCGGCAGCGTGTTCTTCAGCTTTTCGTAGCCGGCGGCCGAAATGGACGTATCCTGCCAATTGAGGATCTTCAACTTTTTGTTGCCGACCAGTTGCTTCAGCCCGTCGTCGTTGAACCCCTTGTTCTCGCTGATGTCGAGCCGCTCCAATTCCTTGAGCGGCTTGACCGCCACCAGGCAGCCGTTCGTCAGTCCGGGGTTTCTGTTCACGAGCAGCACGCGCAGGTTTTTCTTGCCTTTCACCATCATCGCCAGATGCTTGTCCTGCATGCCTCTCAGCCCGGCGACATTCAGAATTTCCAAGCTGTTCATACCGCCGATCGCCGCGGCCCCGCGTTCGTTGAGCGGCGTGTTCGTCACCGAAATCTCGAGCAATTTTTTCAGGCCTTTGCCTTTGATCGCCACGCCCAGGCCTTCGCAGGTCACAGGACACCCGGACACGTTGAGCTGCGACAGGTATTCCAGTTTGCCCAAGGAGGCGAGCCCCTTATCGGTCACCTTGGTGTCGTTCATCCGCAGACTGTGCAGCGTGTTCGCCTCGCATAAGGCGTCCATCGACTCGTCGTCGACGCTGGAGTGCATGATTTCGATGATCTCGATCGCCGGGAGCCGGCCAATGATGGCGTAGCCTTCCGACGACATCTGGGTGCCGTTGATAATCAGCTTCTTCAGATTCGTGAGATTCTGCAGGGCGGCCATGCCGGCGTCGGTCAAAAAACCGCCGGTGAGCGTCAATTCCTCCAGCGACGGCACTTTGCCTATCTCCTCGCAGCCCTTTTCACCGACTTTCGTACCATCGAGTGCCAGGACTTTGAGCGACGTCAGCTTGTAGAGGTTGGCCAGGCCCTCGTCGGTCACCTTGCTGTTGCTCGCATTGATTTCCGTGACCTGGTCCAAACCCTCATTCAGGCTGGTCAGCGAAGCAATCGAACTATTGTCGATCTCGCCCGGCCGAAGCTGCTTGAAGCTCGCGATGACCTCCTCGTAGCGCGGCTTGGGCGGCTGCAGGTCTTGAGGCGGTTGCGGCGAGGTGATGACCGGCTGCTTCGCATTGGGATCGGCCTGGCCCGGCGTCGACGGCGTCGAACCCGATTTCGTCAATTCGTCCCACGTCGGTATCTTTCCGCCGCAGCCCGCCAGCAAAAGAACGCACAACATCCCGATCCAGGCGCGGAGTCCTTCCGCCGGCAACTTTCCGGTGCGAATCATCATGACACCTTTCCTTCGAGTACTTTCAAGAACGATCAGCCAAGGAATTGGACAGAAATGACTCGGCGGAGGCGAGCCGTCCGCCGAGGAGTTATCTTACGAATCCGAAATCGAGAATGTAAACTCCTTTGATTAAGAAATCTGCATGGATTGCCGTGCGGCGGATCGGGCGCAAACTGAATTCCGAGCAGCTTTTCCTCACGGTGGAATCTCTCTAAAATGCAGGGTTCGCGTCCGAATTTCGGCGTCGACTATTTGATGAGAGCCTGAAGCGAGCGGAAATGTTCCAGAAAGTTGGCGAAGCGGAGTTTGTGCGTGGCGAACACGACATCCTGAAATTTTGGGACCAGCAGCGGATTTTCGACCGGCTGCGGGCAAAAAACGCCGGCAAGAAGCCGTGGAGCTTCATCGACGGACCCATCACCGCCAACAACCCGATGGGCGTTCATCACGCCTGGGGCCGCACCTACAAAGACGCCGTCCAACGCTACTGGGCGATGAACGGCCGCGACCAGCGTTATCAGAACGGTTTCGACTGCCAGGGCCTGTGGGTCGAAGTCGAAGTCGAGAAGCAGCTCGATCTCGGGGCGAAATCCGAAATCGAAAAGTACGGCGTCGACAAGTTCGTCTGGGCGTGCAAGAAGCGGGTGCTGAAGTACGCCGCGATCCAGACCGAGCAATCGATCCGACTCGGTTACTGGATGGACTGGGACGATCCGGCCACACTGCGACGTTTAGCCGACGCCGTAGGCGTCGATGCTTCGCTCACGATCACCACACCCAAACGCGAACCCGTCACCGCGCCGCCGGAACATCTCGTCGAACGTCTCGGCAACCCGGACTGGGGCGGCAGCTATTTCACGTTCTCCACCGAGAACAACGAGACGATCTGGGCGTTCCTCAAGAAGTGCTTCGAGCGCGGCAAAATTTACCGCGGCCACGATGTCATGCCCTGGTCCGGCAAAGCCGGCAGCGCCTACTCGCAAATGGAAGTCGCCGACGGCCGCAAGCTGACGACGCACCGGGCGTTGTTCGTCAGATTCCCCCTTCTTCCGAGCGGGGGACGTGAGTCCCCTGATGCGACGTCCAACCAGGGGGCTCACGCCCCCCGCTCGGAAAACGAGGCGAACGAATATCTCCTCGTCTGGACGACCACGCCTTGGACGCTGACCAGCAACGTCGCGGCGATGGTCAACCCGGACCTGGAGTATGTCAAACTCCAAGCCAAGCGCGACGGAGCGATCTACTACTTCGCCAAAGACAACCTCGAATTCCAACGGCTCGCGAAGGAATTCAAAGAAGGCTTCGGCCGCCCCGAATGGCAATGGCCGAAAGACACGCCGAAACTCAAATCGCTGGCCCAGATTTTCAAGGAGCAGGGGGGATATGAGGTACTCGGCACCGTGAAGGGGGCGGACTTGATTGGCCGGCGCTACAAGGGGCCGTTTGATGATCTGCCCGCTCAATTCGGCGGCGATCAAGCATATTCTGATATGCAACTTGATTTGTCGCCCGACTTTTATGCTGGAGATCCGAACGACATTTCGGGCTTGAATTGCGATTTAGCCGATCTCAAATCGGATGTCGAAAGTGGCAAGTTTGTGAGCGTTGCTAAAAGCGTCTTGGCACGTACTGCAAAGCATCTATGTTGGCTGCGTGCAGGATACTTTCGTGCAATTGTGCCAGAGTTTCAAAATACGGCCGAGATTCGTGAATTTCTTCTTTGCCTTGGATTCGCAAGCACTCGCTTGGACAAGTGGGCTGCGCTGTTCGCGTCATTTGAATCATTTCACAAGAATCAAAGATCCGACCGAGCTCAGCAGGTTGCACAGGACTTGTCCGAATGCTTAGGCAAACTTTCAATTGACCTCACTGAAATAAAGAGGCAAAGCCCCTCAAAGCGTCACCAAGTCATTCCTGGTGGTCGTGACTTCAAGGGGGCTCAAAATGTTGTTGCAGGCGAGGGGACAGGCATCGTTCATTGCGCACCTGGCTGTGGTGACATCGACCATACAATTGGTCTTGAATGGATGTTGCCACCGATTGCCCCGCTCGCCGAAGACGGCACGTTCCTTGACGGTTTCGGCCAGTTCACTGGCCTGCGCGCCACCGATCCCGCCACCGTCGATCTGATCATCGAAGATCTGAAGAACAAAGGATTCCTCGTCGCCGTCGAGCGCTATCCGCACATCTATCCGTTTTGCTGGCGGACGGGCGACGAACTCGTCTTTCGGCTCGTTGACGAGTGGTTCATCAATATGGACTGGCGGGAAGAGATTCAGAACGTCACGCGGCAGATCGAGTGGTTGCCGAAGGAAATCCAGGGGCAGGAGCGCGAGTTGGAATGGCTCGCCAACATGCGCGACTGGATGATTTCCAAGAAGCGCTACTGGGGCCTGGCTTTGCCGATCTGGGAGAACCCAGACGATCCGAGCGATTTCGAAGTCATCGGCTCGTTGGCTGAGTTGAAGGAACGGGCCGTCGAAGGGTGGGACAATTTTCAAGGCCACACGCCGCACAAGCCGTGGATCGATCGCGTCAAAATCAAAAGCCAAAAAACCGGCGCGACGCTGCAGCGCATTCCCGACGTTGGCAATCCGTGGCTCGACGCCGGGATCGTGCCGTTTTCGACAGTCGGCTACAACACGCACCGCGACCTCTGGAAAAAATGGTATCCGGCGGACCTCGTCTCCGAATGTTTCCCCGGCCAGTTCCGCAATTGGTTCTATTCGCTGTTGTCGATGGCGACGATGATGGACGGCACGCCGCCGTTCAAAACGCTGTTCGGCTACCGCCTCGTGATGAACGAGGAAGGCAAGCCGATGCACAAATCCGACGGCACCGCCATCTGGTTCGAGGAAGCCGCCGAACAACTCGGCGTCGATTCGATGCGGTGGATGTACCTGCAACAGAACCCGGCCAGCGACCTGAAATTCGGCACGCGGCATCCCGACCAGCGCGTCACGCTGCAGACGCCGAACGGCCCGTCGGACAAAACGATCGACGGCGTGGAAACGTGCCTCGTCACCAGCGGCCCCGCCGATGAAGTCCGCCGGCAAGTGCTGCTGCCGCTCTGGAATTCGTATGCGTTCTTCGTGAATTACGCCCGGCTAGATGGCTTTGATCCAATTCTGCCGCCGATCCCGGTCAGTGAACGCCCCGAAATCGACCGCTGGATTCTGTCCAATCTGCAGTCGCTGATCACGTCGATGCGCAGTTCCATCGAAGGCTACGACTTCGCCGGTGCTTGCAATTCAGCGGCGACGTTCATCGACGACCTTTCGAATTGGTACATCCGCCGCAACCGTCGGCGCTTCTGGCGCTCGAAGTCGGAAGGCGGAAGTGCGAAGGCGGAAGGTTGGGACCCTGACAAACTCGCGGCGTATCAAACGCTCTACGAAGTGTTGTTGACGCTGACGAAGCTGCTCGCGCCATTCGTGCCGTTCCTGGCTGAGCGGATGTACCAAAATCTGACGGGATTGAGTTACTCCGACCCTCAACCCTCAACTCTCAACCTTCAACCCTCGGTCCATCTATGTGACTATCCCACGGCGAACGAGCAGTTCCTCGACACCGATCTCAACCAGCGAATGTCGCTCGCTCAACTTGTCGTCAAGCTTGGCCACAAGCTCCGCGAGCAGGCCGACCAGCGAGTTCGACAGCCATTGCCCGAGTTGCGGTTCGTCTGCACCGAGCCTGCGCAGAAAGACGCGATCAGCCGCTTGCGGGACGTCATCGCCGAGGAATTGAACGTCAAGCAGATCACGCCCTGCGACCGGCTCGACGACATCGTCAAGTACGTCTACAAGGCGAATCTCAAAACGCTCGGACCGAAGTACGGCAAGCAATTGAACGCGATCAAAGAGGCAATTCCGAAGTTACCTCCCGAACAACTCACGCCGTTGCGCAGCGGCGAAACCATCACGCTTGCGATTAGCGGATCATCGATCACCCTGGAACCCGAAGACGTCATCGTCGGCACCGAACAAGCCGCCGAGTGGCACTGCGCCGATGAGCGCGGCGTGCAGGTCGCGCTGTCGTCGCATCTCACGCCGGAACTCATCCAGGAGGGCCAAGGCCGCGACTTCATCCGCCACGTGCAGCAGTTGCGGAAGGACGAAGATCTGGAAATCCAGCAGCGGATTCGCATCTTCTTCGCGACAGAAGACGAAGCCGTCGCCGCTGCAATCGCGGTCTGGTCCGACGTCATCCGCAACGAAACGCTCGCCGACGCCCTGACTCGCGAGGAGACGCCGTTGGAGATTTCCAAGCTCGTCACCGTCGGCGAAGCGAAGGTCTACGTGCGGATCGAGGTCGCCTGACGTGTGGGCACGTTTTCAACGTGCCGGAAAACACACACGTTAGGGCTTGAACTGAAACGCATACAAATCGCCGTCGTGAAGTTGGAACTTCAACCGCACGACTTTGCCGGCGAGCGCGCTGACATCGGATTTTTCTTTCCACGTCACCGTCTGATCGACGCTGTCGCCGAAGAGTTCATCGGCGTCGGCCAGCGAGTAACCGGGAAGCGGCTTGCCGTCGGCGTCCTGCAGTTCCACACGCAGCGAGCCTTGCGCTGAGGTCGAGTAATTCACGCTGAGACGATTGCCTGTGAACCTCACCGGCTTCGTCGTGAGTTCGCCGCCGTCGAGCGTTGCGTGCAGCGAAACGAAGCCGTCGAGCCGGATCGTGTAACGCCGCAGCCGATGCATGTCGTCGCGCCAAGCGCCTTCGTTGAAATGGAGCGAAATCTCGTGCGGCGCGCCGGGAATGTCGGATGCCGTTTCGAATAGGCCGTAGCTCTGATAGTTGTCCCCGTAGATCCAGCGTCCCTCGGCTTCAACGCCCGGTCGCAGGAAGGCCTCGCTCCAGCGGCGAAAGGCCCGGCCATCGCGGCTCGTCATGAAGAGGCCGTCGGTGATTTCGGCTCCCGTGTAGGCGCCGCTGGATTCAATCGACTTGGCGAACTGGGCCCGCGTCGTGACCGGGGCGAGTTCCTTCGCATGCTTCGACAGCGGCCTTGCCACGAACCGCGTGGGGAAGCCCATCAGAATGTGCGGCGCGCGATGGTACGGGCCAACCTGGTTCGTATACATCTGCTGGGGATGCTGGTCCTCATACTTCAGTCCAACCGGTTCGCTCCACGACTTGAAGTCGGTCGAATACGACACGCCGATCGACCGCAGACCTTTGAAGTTGTCCTCGCTGAAGTAGCGGACATACATCGTGTACCGCTGGTGGGCGTCATCCCAGAAGACCGTGTTGTGGGAATCGAAGGCTCCCTTAGTGACGACTGGCTCTTCGCTCAGCTTCGACCAATGAATGCCGTCGGGGGATTTGAACGTCAGCAATCCGTTACTTGCAATGGTGCCGCCGACAGCTTTGAAGCGTTCGTCCGGTTTGCAATCGGGGTTCGCATCCTTGAATGGCGCGAAGTTGTGCGTCTCGTAGCCGTCGCGCCAGATGATGTTGTTCTCCTTCGAGCCGTTCCAGTCCCGCAGGCCGAGCTTCGGTTTCGTCCAGTGGATGCCGTCTTGGCTCTCGGCGTAGCACACCACTTCCGGCTGCGCCTGCCGCAGCGGCGGAGGGTCGATGATGTACCGATGCCCGCGATACCACATGCGGTAGACGCTGCCGTCCTGAATCACCGTCGGATAGCCGCTGGCGTTCCCTTCCCATGGCTCGTCGAATTTCAGCGCGACCTCTCGCGGGGTCGGATGATGCAAGCGCAGTTCCAGTTTCCCGGTAATCGCCTCGGTCAACGCGTCATCGATGAACAGCTCGCGCCGCGAGCCAAGGGAAATCGGCTCGGCGGCAAACGCATCGACGCCAAACGCTAGAAACGCCATCATCGCCAAGGGGGCAGATCGCATGTCGCGGCACTCGCTCTCAAAGAAGGAAATCGGGGTTACCGTTCTGCGGCATCGACGAAAAGTTCATCAACAAACAGCCATTGGCCGCCGGGCTGCGCAGCCATTTTGACGTAACGCGCCCGGATGTTCTCCACCGGCAGCTTCCACGTGCGGATGAACTTCGCCTCGGACGTCGCCGCATGATCCTCGCGGCCGACCGATCGGAATTGCCGGCCGTCGTCGGAGACGAGCACTTCCAGCCGCGATGGGATGTAGATTCCTCCCTGCAAATCCTGCAGGAACCGTCCGCCGACGGCCGCAATCGGCTTTGTCTCTCCTAGGTCGATCACGGCCTCTAGCGGTTTGGACTCGAAGCCCAACCATTCCAGGCTGAGGAAATTCGCCTCTTCACTGACGTAACCGTCGGTCAGCCCGCTGACGCCGGGCGCGGTGTACGCGACCGGATCGTGTGCCAGCGTGGCCAGCCGGTTGCGCGCGGCGTGCGACAAGGTTGGCTCATCCCGCTTGCCGTTCACCACGATCTCGTCGAGGAACGTCCAGTCGCGATCGTGTTGGATCACCAATTCGACTGAGCGAACCTCGCGGCCGTCGAGATCGGCGGAGAACCAGCCGCGTTGCGACATCCCCTCCGCATTGGCAATCGTCGCCGCGGGTTTGAAACTTGTTCCATCGGTCGACAGATTGACCACAACCTCTCGCGGGGGAAAGACGCCACCGGCTGAGCGCAGGGTATGCAGGGCGACGTTCTGCACAGGCATGGCGGCGGGAAAATCGAGTCGAATCTTGATCGGCTGGCCGAAGTTCTGCCAACCCACCCAGCCGGGTTGATCGAAGTTATTACTCGCCGCGAGCAGGCCATCGACGAGTCCTTCCGCACCGGGACCGAAGTAACCGGGCCGATCGGGTTCGATGGTGATCTTCGCGCCGATTGCTGCGTGCGCGAGTGGAGTGAGCCGGCGGAACTTCTGTTGCCAGACGTCTCCCGCGGGTTGTCCGTCCGCATCGAATCGCCGCGCCTGCACCAGCGACGTCGCGTTCAACGAAATTGGTTTGTCGTAACGAGCGGAGTTTTGTGTCGGTTCGTTGCCATCCACGGTGAAACGGACCTGGTCGGCGGGGAAGGGGGCGGACAACGTCAGTGCGGTCGTGCCGCGAAAGAGGGGGACCGGCGAGCGGGTAGATTCGATGGGCAGCACGTTTTCCGCGACGAACTCGAAGCCGCACAGGAGTCGATCCAGGCGCGCATCGGTCCGGGACCAGCGCCGGAGAAAGTCTTCGTAGTTGTGGTCGCTTGTCGGGTTTCGGGTCGGTTCACTCCGTAGCGCGCCGGTGAATCGCAAGTACGGGACGGCCTTGTCTTCGGGCGATTCCCACAGAATAGATGTCGCTCCGTACAAGTGGGGTTCGCCCGCTTTCAACTGCGAGCCGTTGACGCGATACGGATCCATGTATGGCTTTTCCGTCCCCCACGGGGCGTTGATCACATCGTAACCCTGAGAGACCAGTTCGCCGGCCCAAGTCGAGCCGCCGACCCACGGCATCCACAGCACATCTTTCGGCAATGGCCGCGGCGCATTCGGCGCTCCTTCCCACACGATGATCTGCTTGCCGCGTTTCACCACCATCGCGTGCAGCCGGTGGACGAACTCGTTGAACACGGCTTCCACATTCGGCAGCTTCTTCTCAGCCAGAAACGTGTTGACTTCGGGAATCGTTTCCAGCCCGCCGAGGGACGCTTCGTCGCAGCCGAGGTGAATGTAAGGTGACGTGTGAAAAATCTCGGCGACCTCGCCGATCAGTGCGTCGAGCGCCTCGAACGCCGATTCGCGTGTCATGTTGATCACCCCGACGGGAACGGGCTTTCCCTTGGCGTCCTTGTAGCCGAAAATTTCCGGCAACGTGCCGCGCAACTGTCCGCTGTGCCCGGGGACTTCCAGTTCCGGGACGAGAATCACGTTGCGTTCGGCGGCATACGCGACGAGTTGCTGTAAGTCTTCTTTGGGATAGACGGTCGGTTTCTCGCCGCCGGCCCAGGCGAAATTCTGGCTGCCGAGTTGCGGGAACGCTGTCGAAGGAAACGTCCAGGCGTTTTCGTCCGTCAGGTGCAACTGCAAATAGCGGACCTTGTAGAACCGGCAGACGTCGATGCACCGCCGCAGCGTTTCCAGCGAATGCGGCTTGCGAGCGACGTCGAGCATCGCGCCGTTGTATTTGAGCTGCGGCTCGTCCGTGATAGTCACGCGCGGAGTTCGTAATTTCTCCGGTTCGATTTCCCAGAGTTGCAGCAGCGTGGTGACGGCGTCGCCCAAGGCCCAGCGATTGCTGCCGGCGAGAATAATGCGATCCGCGACGTCGATGCGAAATCGTTCGCGCTCGGCGGAAACTTGCTCCAGTCGCAGAACAATGTCGCCGGCACGGTCGGACTCCGCTGCGACCGGCAGCGCACGTCCCGTCAGGCGGCGCATGTCGGACTGCAGCCGCTTCGCCAACGGTTCAACTTCGGACGAGGCGGCGATGATTCTCGCCTCAGCGGGCAACGTGAATTGTCCCTCGCCCCATTTCACCGAGCGCGGCCGGGGGATCAAAGGCAGCTCGCGCGGCTGAGCATCCTGAGCGCGAACGGCCGATCCAGCGCTCGACACCAACAGAACGGCAACGACAGCGCGACAGGCTGGTAGAATGCGCGACATGCTGACTCCATGAGTTGAGCAGCGCTTCTGCTCCTGGGGTTCGCGAGTCATCATAGCCAAGGATCCTCAGTCGCCGCGAGGGTCGGAACGGAGAAGCCGCTCGCGGGCAGAATTGCTATCATGCCTGCGATTCGAATTGCGCTCTGGAGACCGACGATGCGGCAAGCCCTCATTCTATGTCTGATCGCGAGTTCGCTGGGAGTCGGCGTGATGATGAGTGCAGACAAGCAATCGACGTTGAACGTGACGTTGCGCTCCCAGCAGGAACAGAGCATCAGCGGACAACAATCGTGGCGGACGACCGAGACGCAAACCGCGTGGAATCCGCGCAAGACGGCGATCATCGTCTGCGACATGTGGGACGATCACTGGTGTCCCAACGCCGCCAAGCGGGTGGGCGAACTCGCCGGGCCGATGAACGCCGTGCTCAAGGCGGCGCGGGTAAAAGGCGTGTTCGTCATTCACGCTCCGAGCAGCGTGACGAAGTTCTACGAGGACACGCCGCAGCGGAAGCGGGCCCAAGCGGCGCCGTTCGCGCAGACGCCCGTGGCGTTGTCCAAGGACGAGCGCTGGGGGACGGGATGGTGCTATCCCGACAAAGATCACGAAGCCGATCTCCCCATCGACGATTCCGACATGGGCTGCGACTGCGAGGAGAAGTACGAGCCGCATGATCCGTGGACGCGGCAGATCGCCACGCTGGAGATCGCCGAGGAAGACGCCCTCACCGACAATGGCCAGGAGACATGGAACCTGCTCGCAGAACGCGGCATCGAGCACGTCATCCTGATGGGCGTCCATCTTAACATGTGCGTTCTCGGTCGCCCGTTCGGCATCCGGCAGCTAACGTACCTCGGGAAGAACGTCGTCCTAATGCGCGACATGACCGACACGATGTACAACCCGAAAAAAGCCCCGCACGTCAGCCACTTCGACGGGACCGATCTCGTCGTCGGCCACGTAGAAAGATATTGGTGCCCGACGATCACCAGCACCGTCTTCACCGGCAAGCCGTTCTTTCGGTTTCAGGACGATCCCCGCTGGGTCCGGTAAGGCCGAACGACCCGCAAAATCTGCCGGGATTCGCGTGAAGCAACCTTCCAGCGAGAACGGTTTGAAGATCGGCTCTTTACGTGTCCGATGCATGAAGATAAGCTGATGAATGAAGGGTTGCTCCGCAATTCCAGCACGCATTGAGACTCAACGGATGACGATGTCGACGCACGAACAACACGCCTTTATCGATTGGAAC
The DNA here is from genome assembly GCA_964504645.1 of uncultured Planctomycetaceae bacterium. Lineage (GTDB taxonomy): Bacteria > Planctomycetota > Planctomycetia > Planctomycetales > Planctomycetaceae > CAZDGB01. Next base: position 32,304 of record CAZDGB010000018.1, read on the forward strand.
GCCCGGCAACGCGAAGGCCTGGTGGTGACCGGCCGCCGCAGCATGCTGAAGGCGGGACTCGCTGGCATCGCAGGGCTGACGGTGCCCGGCTTGCTTGCCGCGAAGGAAGCGACCGCGTCGCGGCAGAAGAGCGTCATCCTGATCTGGATGACGGGCGGGCCGAGCCACATCGACATGTTCGATCCGAAGCCGCTCGCGCCGGTCGAAATCCGCGGTCCGTTCGGCGTGATTCCAACGAAGCATCCCGGCATTTCGTTCTGCGAGTTCCTGCCGAAGTGCGCGGCGAACGCGGACCAGTTCACGCTCATCCGCTCGGTCGATTGTCGGTTCTCGAATCACGAACCGAACATGGTGATGCAGACGGCGAATCTCGCCGCCGAGCCGCGCATCAATAAGGAAGCCGAGAAGTTTCCGGCACTCGCGTCGCTCATCGCCAAGCAGCATGAATCGACGCAGCGCGACATGCCGCCGTACGTCGTGCTCAACATGAAGTCCCGCTCGCATCTGGCATGGGGCGGATATCTCGGACCGTCGTACGATCCGTTCGTCGGCAACAACGTCGCAGGGCTGTTCCAGTTGCCGGGCGGGTTGACGCAGGACCGGCTCACGACGCGAAGACTGTTGTCGGAAGACCTCGACCGCTTGCGGGCCGATCTCGATCTCGGCGGCTCGATGCAGGCGAAAGACCGCTTCACGCAGCAGGCTGTCGACCTCGTCACCGGACCGAAGGCGCGGGATGCGTTCGATCTCACGCAGGAATCGGCGGCGACGCACGAGCATTACACGAAGCACGAATGGTGCCAGCAGACGCTGCTCGCGCGGCGGCTGGTCGAGGCCGGCGTCCGCTTCGTCACGATCGACTTGAGTAACCACGGCGCGTCGGGGACGTGGGACACGCACGGCGATAACATTCCGCCCTACGGCGGCATCTGGAACGGACTGCGGCCGCTGTTGCCGTCGTTCGATCATCTCTTCACGACGCTGGTCGACGATCTGACCGAACGGGGCCTCATCAACGACGTCCTCGTCCTCGCGATGGGCGAATTCGGACGCACGCCGCAGATCGGCACGCAGGACAGCGGAGCAGGGCTCGGCGGCGGCCGCAATCACTGGCCGATCGTGATGTCGATGCTGCTCGCCGGCGGCGGGATGCGGCACGGCCAGGTCATCGGTTCGACCGAGAAAGACGCGGGGCAGATCCTCGCGCGGCCCGTCACGCCGGGCGATCTGGCGGCGACGATCTTCCAGCACATGGACGTGCCGGTGAATCTCTTCTACACCGACAGCCGCGGCCGGCCGCGCCCGGTGATCGACCAGGGCGAACCGATCCGCGAACTGGTCGGGTAGCGAGACCCGCGGTCGCCGACGGCGGGCTTTCGATTCAATTGCGACCGGGTTGCCAAAGAGCATGGGACGAACGAGTCGTTCCCTCATCCAATCGGTCGGTGTTGCGCGACAAAGCGTTTGTAAACTGGCGTTCTGACGCGATCCGGTGCGCGCCGATTTCTGTCGGTTGGATGTCGCTTATCGTCGCGTTAGCGTCGCTTCGCTGTCGCTTATCGGTCGCTTGGCGCGCGATGTCCAGCGTCAAATCAGCGATTTTCGATGCGTGTTTGGTTGCGTGGGTAGGCTGGAGAGAGCTCTGTGAAACCGGGCATGTCAGAAATTCTGGGGCGAGTTGATTCGAAGAAACGCTGTCGAAATCACCGTCCCCTACTCCTGCCAGTGTTGCGCGACAAGTTGTTTGGAATTGGGTTTGCTGAGCGCTTTTTCGTGGTCACAAGCAGCTTGCTTGTGAACCTTGCCCACGGTTTGAAGTCGCGCAGGAATGACAAGCTGGCAGCTTGTCACTACGGAGTTACTTCGCCAGGATCCACGCCTCGTTCAGCGCGGCGTGCTTCATGCTCTTGCCGGCGGGGACGAAGTAGCTGTAGACGGCGTGAATCGTCCCGTCGGCGCCTTGCGTGACGGCGGGGTAGTGGTACGAACCCTCGGCTTCGTCTTCGAGATGCCGCGTGTGCGGCCAGGTGCGGCCTTCGTCGGTGGAGAGGGAGATTGCCAGCTTGTTGCGGCCTTTGATGGTGTCGTTGTAGATGAGAATCCAATGGCCGTTGGCGAGCCGCAGGCCGTCCACGCCGGAGCCGGGATTGAGCAGCTCGGTGTCGGTGACCGGTCCCCAGGTGACGCCGTCGTCTTTCGATTCTGCAGTGCGCACGCGCAAGCGCGGGCCGTTTTCGCGCATGTAGGCGACGAGGGTCCCGTCGTCGCGGCGGAGGACGCTCGGCTGAATGTTGCCGAAACCGATCATCGGTTTGCCGGCGAACCACGATTGTCCCTCGTCGTCGCTGATGGCCATCAGCGACATCGAGAACGTGTCCGAATAGAGGGGCAACAGCATCCGGCCGCTCGGCAGAATCGTCGGCTTGCAGCGCGGTTGCCAGCCGAGACGCTGGAAGAGCTTGTCGCCGAGCCGCTCGCGCAGGACTTTCGCCTTTTCCTTCTGCTTCTCCGGTAGCGCCCATTCGATGAAGCCGAGATCGCGGTCGAACGCCTTCCGCGCCTCCTCGCCGAAATCGTCCGGCTTCAGGAACATCACACCGGCGCGGTCCCACACGGGCGGGCCGTCGCCGTCGTAGTTGGTGGAGACCTTGTAATTCGTCAGGCACGATTCCCACGAATTCGCGATGATCGTCGGCCAGAAGAGCCACAGCCGCTGCTTGCCGTCAATAATCAGCGCCGTGTTGCAGTCCGGAAAGTCTGGCGTATCGGCCCAGACGACCGGTTCGCTCCACGCGTCGCCGCCCTTCTTTTTGCGAGCTCCCAGGACACGGACGTCATCCGCGCTCCGCTCCCCGCTGCCGCGATACCACGACACGAGCAGATCGCCATTCGGGCACTCGACGATCCCCGGCGCGTGATTGTGCTCGGCGTTGAGGGGGAAAATGAGTTCGGCGGCGTAATGCGGGTCGGGGTCGGCGGCGAGCAATGTCGCCAACAGCAGGGATAACATGGAATTCTCCATCCGATCTGCGGTTTCACGGATTGTTACGCCGAAGGCGTTATGTCATAGAGGAAACGACTTTTCTCGGCGGGGGTGCGATTTCCCATCGCGATGTACGATCAGCGAATCCCTTTTATCTTTCGATATATCGCCAAGTCTGTATGGAGTGCGAAGGTGTCGTGACTTGTTCGCCGTTCGGTCTTCTCCGGGTCAACAATTCGTCAGTACCTGATTCACCCCGTGACCCTTTTGGTTCTTCGCCTGAACGCAATGGATCGGGTGAATTCCATTTTGCTGGCCGAAAGTACCTGTCGATCTGATGAGCCGGTTCAAAGAAACTCTCGGCGGTGCGATAAGAAGTACGCGAAAGTTTGCCTTCAAAACGATAAGAGGGATATCGATTCAAACCCAACGTTTTCACCTCCCGCTGCCCGAAATCGACCACTAGAGTGTCGTCGACAAAACGTTCGACAAGCACGCATTTTTCTACCACGACGCCCTTCAACAGTCCGTAGTATGCTGCCTGATAGGTTGTCAGGAGCGAAACGAGCGCGAGCAGCACGGTCCACTTGATTTGCTTTCTCAATGGCCATCGCCACACGGCGAACCAGTTGCGGCGCGGCGGGTTCGGGCGGGATGAGGACATGATTGTGACGTCCTTACGCGGGAAATGAAAACGCCCCAGTGGTCCCGCGTTGGTGTTCAGGGCATCGTCCACCAGGGTAGCTCGCCAAGCCTCGCAACCCTTCGCTATAAGGCATGACGCCTTCGGCGTAGAAATCCATCCCTCTTGAATCTGCGTCCATCGGCGAAATCTGCGGTTACTGCCTTTACTTCGCACAACTTCAAAACCTGCGCGCTGGGCCGGTTTTGATCCAGCCAACCCACAACCACCCACTCACAACATACCTCCCTCCCCCGAACTCCGCACGTGCGATTCGTGTCCGGTTCCGGTTACACTCGACGATTATGGATCGTGGCATGTCGACCGGAACGGATGTCGATTTCTCCTCCCTCGAACACGCGCTCGGCGAGACGATGCTCGCCGACCGGCATCGCCTCGCGCGGCAACTTCGCGCGATGAACGACGCGCGGCGCACCGGCAAGCCGTTCGATCGCAATCTGGCGCGATTCCAGCAGGAGCTCGACGAGTCGCGCTTGCGGTTTCGCAGCCGCCGGGAACGCCGGCCCGCCATCGAATACGACGAGATCCTCCCTGTCGTCCAGCGCCGCGCGGAGATCGCCCAGGCGATTCGCGATCATCAAGTGGTCGTATTGTGCGGCGAGACGGGATCGGGGAAATCGACGCAGTTGCCGAAGATTTGTCTCGAACTCGGCCGGGGCGTCGCGGGGATGATCGGCCACACGCAGCCGCGGCGGATCGCGGCCCGGTCGGTCGCCAGCCGCGTCGCCGAGGAACTGCGGACGAGCCTGGGGCGCGAGGTCGGCTTCAAAGTCCGCTTCACCGACGCGACGTCGCCGCAGACGATGATCAAGCTGCTGACCGACGGCATGCTGCTCGCCGAAACGCAGACCGATCGCTGGCTCAACCAGTACGACACGCTGATCATCGACGAAGCCCACGAGCGGTCGCTGAACATCGACTTTCTGCTGGGCTACATCCACCGTTTGCTGCCGCAACGGCCCGATCTGAAGCTGATCATCACGTCGGCGACCATCGACGCGTCGCGCTTCGCCGATCACTTCGCGACAGTCGCCGCCGTCCCCTCTCGGGTGGCCGGGGCTGGAGCGCTTCGCGAAGCCCCGGTGATTGTTGGTGCGAACTCCGGGGCTTCGCCCAAAGTGGCTCCAGCCCCGGCCACCCGCGGTCAAGAAGTCGCGGGCAACGTTCCGGTGCTGGAAGTTTCCGGGCGGACGTATCCGGTCGAGATTCGCTATCGACCGCCCGCCGAGGACGACGAAGAAGCCGATCTGTTCCGCTTGATCGCTGACGCCGTGCAGGAAGCGGCGGCGGAAGGGCCGGGCGACGTCCTCGTCTTCCTGCCGACGGAGCGCGACATCCACGACGCCGCGAAGGTGTTGCGCGGCCGCAATTTCGGCGGCGGGAAAGCGGAGATTCTGCCGCTGTACGCGCGATTGTCGATCCAGGAACAGCAGCGCGTCTTCCAGCCGTCGTCGGGGCGGCGGATCGTGCTGGCCACGAATGTCGCGGAGTCGTCGCTGACGGTGCCGGGCATCCGCTACGTCGTCGATCCCGGCACGGCGCGCATCAGCGTCTATTCGCCGCGCACCAAGTTGCAGCGACTGCCGATCGAACGCGTTTCGCAGGCGTCGGCGAATCAGCGGGCCGGGCGGTGCGGCCGCGTTGGGCCGGGCGTGTGCATTCGGCTTTACTCGGCGGACGATTATCTGCAGCGTGAACAGTTCACGCCGCCGGAGATTCTGCGGTCGAACCTGGCGTCGGTGATCTTGCAGACGGAATGCCTGGGGCTCGGCCACGTGCACGAGTTCCCGTTTCTCGAACCGCCGAAGTCCGAGGCGATTCGCGACGGGTACAAAACGCTGTTCGAACTCGGCGCGGTCGATGCCGAGAACCGGTTGACGGAACTCGGGCGGTCGCTGCACCGGCTGCCGGTTGATCCGCGGATCGGACGGATTATCCTCGCCGGCATCGACGAAGGGTGCCTGTCGGAGGTGCTGGTGATCGCCGCGGCGCTCGAGGCGCAGGACCCGCGGGATCGTCCGCTGGAGAAACAGCAGCAGGCCGACGAGGCGCACGCGAAGTTTGAGGATGCCGATTCCGACTTCGTGACGTACCTGCGGCTGTGGGATTTCTATCACGGCTTGAAGAACGATCTGACGAAAGGGCAGCTACGCAAAGCGTGTCAGCAGAATTTCCTGTCGTTCGTACGGCTAAAGGAGTGGACTGATCTGCATCGGGAGTTGGTGGAGGTGGTGCAGGAGTTTGTCGCGGATCAGCGCGGTTTTCCGAGCGGGGGGCGTGAGCCCCCTGGTTCCGGAGGCTCTGGCCGAATCACGCACAATCAGGGGGCTCACGCCCCCCGCTCGGTAGACAAGGAGGGCGTCATGCAGCGCTCGCCCCCTCTCCCTAACCCTCTCCCCCGGGGCGGGGGCGAGGGGACAAGAAGGATGATTGTTCACGCCGCGTATCATTGGCCGGCCGAGGGATTGTCGGCGGAGAAGTACGCGGCGGTGCATCGCGCGCTGTTGACGGGGTTTCTGTCGGGAATCGCGCAACGGACGGAGACGGGGGAATATCAGGTCGCCGGTGGGATGAAGTCGTGGTTGTGGCCGGGATCGGGGTTGGCAGCGAAGCAGCCGAAGTGGCTGGTCTTCGCGGAGGCGGTGGAGACGACGCGGCGGTTTCTCCGCACGGCGGCGCGGATCGACCCGGCATGGATCGAGCCGCTGGCGGGGGAATTGGTCAATCGGACATACAGCGACCCGCAGTGGGACGCGGAGCAATTGGCCGTATTGGCGCAGGAACGGGTCACGCTGTGGGGCTTGCCGATCGTTCCGCGGCGCCGGGTGCGGTATGTGAAGATCAACCCGGCGGAGACGCGGGAGTTATTTCTGCGACACGGCTTGCTGGCCGGGGAATGGCCCGAGCCGCCGCAGTTTCTGGCGCACAATCTCGCATTGGCGAAACAGATCGAAGAGCGCCAGGCGCGCTTGCGGCAACCGGCTTTGCTGCGCGACGACGACGAACGGCTCGAGTTCTACGCGCGGCAGATTCCGGCCGACGTGTTCGACGGCCGGCAACTCGTCGATTGGACCCGGCAGCATCCGGCACAAGCGCGCGGGCTGTTCATGACGGAGGCCGATCTGCTCGAGCCGGCGGCGACGCCCGCGTCGGCTGACCTCTATCCCGATGTGCTGGAGTTCCACGGGCTGAAACTGCCGCTGAAATATCAGCACGATCCCGGCGGCGAGAACGACGGCGTGACGGTGACGGTGCCGCAAGCGGGGCTGAATCAACTGACGGCGGCCCGGCTCGGCTGGCTGGTGCCAGGGCTGCTGGAGGAAAAAGTCACGGCGCTCCTCAAGACGTTGCCGAAGGAATTCCGCCGCGAGCTGTCGCCGATTCCGGAATCGGCCAAAGAGATTGCCCCACGGCTGCCGTTCGGCGTGAGCGAACTGACGGAATCGCTGTCGCGCTGGCTGGAACAGGAGCGGCAACTCAAAGTCAGCCCGGCGGATTTCGACGCGAGCCGCATCCCGGAGCATCTGCGGATGCAGATCGAAGTCGTGCAGGCGGACGGCAAGGTCGCCGCGAAAGGCCGCGATCTCGCCGCGCTGCAGCAGAAGCTCGGCGCGGCGGCGTCGACGACGTTCGCCGCCATCGACGACACCGCCTGGAACCGCGACGGAATCACGACGTGGAACTTCGGCGCGCTGCCCGACGTCGTGCGGCTGGAGCGTTTCGGCGTGATGCTGCCGGGCTATCCGACGCTCATCGATGAGGGAAGTTCCGTCTCGCTGCGGCTGTGGGACGCGCCGGAGAAGGCAGCGTACGAATTGCGTTTCGGCGTGCGGCGTCTGTTCGCGCTGGGGCTGGCGCGGGAATTGAAAGCGCAGGTCGACCATTTGCCGCATCTCAATGCGTGGGTGCTCTTGGCAAAGACGTTTCCGCAGCCGTGCCCGCTCAGAGAGCATCTGGCGGATTTGATTGTGGAGCGGGCGTGCTTGTCGGGCGGAAACATTCCGCGAAACGCCGGCGACTTCGGTGTGGGCTTGGCAGAGGCGAAACGGAGGTTGTCGAGTGCGGTCCCGGAAGTCGTGCTGGCGGTGCGGCCGATTTTCGACGCAATGACGCAGGTGCGGCGGCAATGGGAGAAGGTGAAGCATCCGCAGTTTCAGCCGTCGCTGGTCGACGCTCACGATCAATTGGCGCGGCTACTCGCGCCGGGGTTTCTCGTCCGCACGCCGTGGAACTGGCTGCTGCATCTGCCGAGGTACTTGCAGGCCGTCGTGCGGCGATTGGAAAAACTCACTGGCGGCGGCCACGTGCGGGATCAGCAGCAACTGCCCGGATTGCGGCTCCGCTGGCAGCGCGGTTTCGAGCGGCTCGCGCAACATCAGCAGCGGCAGATTTACGATCCCGCACTCGAAACGTACCGCTGGATGCTCGAAGAATACCGCGTGCTGCTGTTCGCGCAGGAACTCGGCACGTCGCAGCCGGTCTCGGAGAAGCGGCTCGACAAGCAGTGGGAGGCGGTGCGGCTGTGATTGCGCAGAATCCCGGTTCGGGCTTTGACTAACCGGGATTCGCTTTCCTATCGTGGCACGGCCAAAGCGAAACCCGGTTAGAGGATGAAC